>JAFEBY010000012.1 GCA_018242465.1 Pseudomonadota bacterium
AGCGTCCGCACAGCGCGCATCGCTACAAGACGCCTGCCAGCGTCCGCCGCAGCTGGTTGGAAACAGATAACATCCCCACAGGACTCACTGCATAACTGGCTACAAATTACGTACGCAGGTCAGTGATATTTATGTATAGAGCAAGAGTAAGGAATAAGAGAGAGAAGGGGTCAAAAATCAAAAGCGCTTTGCGTGCCTGAAAAAAAGTCATTTATTGTGTTTTTCAGAAAGTCACCAGTTGCGAAAATCGCAATATCCATTGCAAAAAATGCAACATGAGTTGCGATTTTTATTTTCCTCTTCCCGTTTCAACGCTTCCCTGCGCGCGGCTATCAATGCGCTTGCGCGCTTCCTTTCCAACTGCGGCTGATAACGCTTTTCGTTCGCTGTCTGTAAGCGCCTCCCAAGCATCTAGATGCGCCTCGAAGTACGCGCCCACGATGATTAGCCGTCTTGCCCGTGCGCGTCGTGCAGCGGCCTTGGTGCGCGCAAGTTTGGCTTCTTGGGCGGCGATGAGTTGCGAGTAATCGCGTGAGCGTGCCATGTGCTTCCTTCGGGGTGGTGGCTACTCACGCTAGCCGAGCGCGCGAAGCGCGCAAGGTAGCAGTTGCGCGTTTGCAGTAACCCCCTAACCTGAAATGAGGAGGAAGCGAGCGAAGCGAGCGCCCCCGCTACCAGCAAGGGCGCACTTATACATCGCTACGCGATGTGCGCGCCCCTGCGGGGAAAAGCAAAAGCAGGAGCAACAGCAACAGCAAAACCACGACTGGAAAAGCAGCGGTAGAAGCAAAAGCCATGGCGATATACCACCTCTCCGCACAAGTGATTAGCCGCTCGTCCGGGCGCTCGTCTGTAGCAGCGGCGGCTTATCGCTTGGGTACAATGCTCACTGACAAGCGCACGGGTCTAGTCCACGACTTCCGCCGCCGTGGCGGTGTCGACAGCATCCACACGCTTGCACCCGTCAATGCCCCGGATTGGGTCAATGACCCTAGCCAACTCTGGAATGAAGTCGAACGGGCGGAGAAGCGAAAAGACGCGCAAACCGCCCGGGAAATCAACATTGCATTGCCCCGGGAACTCGACCTCACGGCCCTTTGCACGCTAACTCTCGACTATGCCCGGGCGGTGTTTGTCGAGCACGGCATGGTCGCTCAAGTCGCTTTCCACGACATTGAGACATTCAATCCCCATGCGCACATCATGTTAACGACTCGAACCATTGGCCCCGACGGTTTCGGCGGCAAGGAGCGGACGTGGAATGACCGCCAGATGCTAGACGACTGGCGCAGAGAGTGGGAGCAGCACGCTAACCGGGCGCTTGAACAAGCGGGCGTTGCCGTGCGCATTGATTGCCGCTCGCTGGAAGCGCAAGGCATCGAACGTGAGGCCACTCAACACCTAGGCCCGAAGGCGGCGGCGATGGAGGCGCGCGGCGTCGAGACACACCGGAAACGCTACATCACCCCCACACCCGAAGCGATGAGCCACACGCGGGCACGGGAAGACCGAGCACGGGAGCAGAAAAAAATGACCATATCCCAACCAGAAGCCAAACCACAACAGCCTAGCAGCGAGGAAGTAAAGGCCAGAGAACGCGCTAGGACGCTAGCAGAAGCCCGTGCGTTGGATGAGCAAGAAGCGGTACTCACCGAGGCAGCGGAACGCTGCCAGAGGCGCGCAGTGCGCTACGACGAATGCGCGGCTGACAAGGCGTTAGCAGTCAAAGAAATGCGTCGCCGTAAGGCCGCTTGGCGGCGGTGGCTGGGGCTACCGGCCTGCGGCGAGGCCAAAGCCGTCAAGTCAGCATTGAAGGCGTTGGAGTTGGCAGAGGAGCACCGGCGGTACGCAGATGAAGCCGCGCGAGAGCGTAAGCGATTCATTGAATCCGAAGCAGTGCGAGTCGTGCGCGCGCGAGTTGAGCAGTTGCGCGCCGAAGACCTGGCGGCGGTTGAAAACAGTGTTAGGGAGCAACAATGGCGAGAGGCCCCCCTTGTGCTCGTGCCATTGCCCGAGCATACGACTGATGCGGTCATTAAACCGCCTCGCCGCAGATTGCGGCCACGGTTATAGATTGGAAAGTCTCGGCACTTATGGGCTTGTAATCAGGTCATCACGCGGGTCCGTGCCAATCAGATGCGAAGGTATGTTTTTAGAGAACTTTCCATTTGTTACTTTCGTGCATTGATGGCTTGCTACCGCTTTGCGATTCACCCATGCAGACAGAGATTTGTGCTCTTCATGCTTGGTTTTGTCGCCATTGCCGTATGTCCGCTCATAGACGACATCGGTGGACAGTACATACATCGTCTTGCCATTGGGTAGCACCAAGTAATCTGAACCACCACCGGACCCGCTGCTGATGACATCGAATGCTTGCTTATTTGTAACTTCGAAAGTCATTTCTGGTTTTTGGCCGGGCTTGCCATACGCGTAAGTCAGTGAGTCGGGTTTCTGGCAAATCTCCACGCGTTTGGCGTTATCCAAGTCGCAAGAAAAGGCCAAGCGTGAACCGGGGCTACACGCCCAAGCGATACACGGACATGCAGCGAGTACAAGAAGCAGGCTATAGCGCATTTCGATTTTCCTCCATGTGTCTTCATTTTTGGTGCTTAACGCAACATCCCTTGCTGTTGCATTAAACCCTTATGCCAATCGATTTAAGAGAAAAATCTACGATTCGATAGCGAATCCGTTGGCTAAAAACTATCTCTTGGGACTTCAATCGCTCCCGGAATAGATGAGCCCGAGTTCACGCGACTGGCTCCACTCCATAGCATGAGAGCCACAAAGCCCAAGATGCCTCCAAACAAGATGCCCGCAGGGAACAACACGATGGTCAGGATTATTCCGGCTATTAGGAAGATGACCGCTTTAGTCATCTGCGAACTGGCTTTTTCTGTGCAGTAGGTTTTGCCGTTCGACGCTTCTAACGCAACAAGAAAGTCACCATTTAGATAGAGCGTGATGTGATTACCCAGTTCGGCGCGCAGTTTGCCATTCAGGCCCCGGAAAGTGACGACTTTTTTCAGCATCTCCCCGCCGATTTCGATATAGGAGTAATAAACCTGCGATTTATTACTTCGTGACTCACCTACCGTCTGCAAGACCCCTGAAACTGTTTTCATTTACTGCTCCCAGCCAATGATTCCCTTTGAGCCTTATGCCCCTTGCCACGACACTACGTTAGACGTAGTATCGAAATCAAGAGGGTATCGGCATGATTCGTGGCGATGTCGTCACAGTCTGCCCCTGCCATTTTTTCACGCCGCATGAAGGCGTTACGGCTGGCGCTTGGAATATCTCAAGCGGAGTTGGGAAGACGGATGAACTTGCCGGAAGATGTGGCATCGACGCGCATCAATCGTTATGAGCGCGGTGTTCACCTGCCAGATTTGGAAACTGCGGAACGGATGGCGGAAGCCTTGGGCGTTCCGCTTCCATACCTGCTTGCCAAAGATGAACGCTTGGCGCAGGCCATTCTTGGGTTTAGTTCGTTGTCGAAGCAAGCGCAGGACAAAATCCTGAGCGAGATTCAAGCCGCGCAAAAGAAATAGGAGCCATCAACCGAAAGGGGATTCGCCCCAGTCGGCTTGAGTTTCATTTACGGCTTGGACGATATTCGCTGTTTCCTGACTCTCTGTTTTCCAGAAGCCAGTAGGTCTTTCAGTGCTGTCAGGTCTAGACCGTAGTTCACGGGTACGAGCGCGGCGTCTAAAAGTTTTTTTGAAGTCAGGTCTTTCGAGTAGCGCGTAAAGTGTTCAGGGTCGAGCGTGTGTCCTGCGACTTTGGCGCGTAGTTCCGCATCGACGCCTGCATCTTGCATCGTCTGGATGATTGTTGAGCGCAGCGAGTGAAATCCTCGCTTGCCCGGGGTAGGTGGCCAGCCGTTGGCTTCGGCCACATCTCGGGCATAGGTCGTGAAGGCTTTTGATAGCCAGTTGCCCGCGCCATTGATTGCGCCGCCGATGGTGCCACTAAACACCCTATCCATCGGTCCGAGTTTTCCGAACGCCTCGGCGAAGCCGAGCGCGAGCAAGTCCGGATGGACGGGCACAAGGCGATTGCTACTGTCGTTTTTCGTAGATTGGTGCTCGCCCGCATCGGTTACTTGGATACACCACACCCCCTTGTCCCGTGAAATATCGGCCCCGAGCAACTGACCCACTTCGCTGGCCCGCATCCCGGTATACAAGCCGATGACCGCAGCCCAGCGGCCAGCGGGCGAGAGTTTCAACAGGGCTGTGGGCGCGTACAGGTCTTTCACCTGTTCCGGCGTGAACGCAACGAAGCCGAGTTTGAGCCGGGTCTTCTGCTCGCGTGACCCGTACTCGACATGCCCCGGCGCGGGGTTCTCGCCGGTGTAGAACCCCCCGCCGATGAGGTACTTGAAAAACCCCTTGAGGTACGACTGCCGGTTGTAGATGGTCGGCGTTGCCATGCCGCTGGCGCGGCAGTGCTGGTAGTAATCCGCGAGGTCGGGGCGAGTAATCTCGTTGACGAGTTTACCGGCGCCAACGAACCGCACGAAGTCCTCTACCGCCGTTCGCTTGATGACGAGCGTCTTGGGCTTTGTTGACCCCTTCAACTCGACCAGCCAGCGGTCTAGCGCCTTCTGGGCCGTGATGACGCGGGCAGGCGCGGCGGTGGCCGCGCGGATGGGCTGAAACGCGCCCTGGATGCGTCCTATCGCGTCCAAGGCGGCGGCATTGTCCCGGTCTGTCCCATCGGTCTGAATCTCGAACCCGCCGCCGGGCGTGTGCTTGAGCGTGAAATCCCGCTGACTCGCGCCCCCGCCGGTATTCTCTTCGACCGTGGAAATCCATTCATTCAGCGATTTACCCCCGTCACGCCCGCTCATGCCGCCCCCTGCCATGAATGATTGGACGAGGATAAGCGCCCGAACACGGGCGGTGGTGAGGTCGTGAGTCTTGAGTGTGCGCTTAATCACCTTCAGGCCCATGACCGGACGCAGGGGCTTGGGGATAACCAGCCGGAAGGTGTACCCATGAGGGGTTTTGACGAGGTAATGGGGGACGCGCATGGGCTGGGGAGTGTCCCAGTGAGTGTCCCGGCCCTTTTTTCGCTTCCCACAAAAAAAGCCTTGAAAACAAGGCTTTTTTGAAAACTGGCGGAGAGAGGGGGATTCGAACCCCCGAAGCGCGGTTTAGACGCTTACACACTTTCCAGGCGTGCTCCTTCAACCACTCGGACACCTCTCCGTGCTAGCCGGCCATTGTACCTGCAGGGGGCAGGGCGTGGCAAAATCACCCCCATGAGCTATCTCGTCCTTGCGCGCAAATGGCGCCCCAAGCGGTTTTCGGAACTGGTGGGGCAGGAACACGTGGTGCGTGCGCTCACCAATGCGCTGGACACGGGGCGGGTCCACCACGCCTTCCTGTTCACCGGGACGCGCGGAGTGGGGAAGACCACCATCGCGCGCATCTTCGCCAAATCGCTGAATTGCGAGCAGGGCAGCTCGGTCGAACCCTGCGGCGAATGCGCGACCTGTCGCGACATTGATGCCGGCCGCTACATCGACCTGCTAGAAATCGATGCTGCCTCGAATACCGGCGTCGATGACGTCCGCGAGTTGATCGACAACGCCCAGTACATGCCGTCGCGCGGGCGGGTGAAGGTCTATCTGATCGACGAAGTGCATATGCTCTCGAAGTCGGCCTTCAACGCGCTGTTGAAGACGCTGGAAGAGCCGCCGGGGCATGTGAAGTTCCTGCTGGCAACCACCGATCCGCAGAAGCTGCCGGTCACGGTGCTGTCGCGCTGCCTGCAGTTCAACCTCAAGCGCCTCGACCTGCAGCAGATCGACGGCCAGATGCGCAAGATCCTCGCGGCGGAAGACATCGCGTTCGAAGACGGTGCGATCAGGCAATTGAGCAAGGCCGCCGATGGCAGCCTGCGTGATGGTCTGTCGCTGCTCGACCAGGCGATCGCCTACACGGGCGGGCAGTTGGGCGATGCTGCGGTCGCGACCATGCTCGGCAGCGTCGATCGCGCGCGTATCGGTGCGCTGCTGGATGCGTTGGCGATAAACGATGGCGAACGGGTGATGGCGGAAACCACGGCGCTGGCGGAATTCTCGCCGGACTGGTCGCATGTGCTGGATGCGTTGGCCGATGCGCTGCATCGCGTGCAGGTGCGCCAATTGGTGCCGAATGCAGAGGTGGCTGCCGATGGCGTCGATATCGATGCTTTGGCGGCTGCGACGCGCCCAGAACTGGTGCAGCTGTGGTACCAGATGGCATTGAACGGTCGCCGCGATCTTGGCTATGCGCCGAGCCCACGCGCCGGCTTCGAAATGACGTTGCTGCGGATGTTGGCCTTCCGCCCGGGCCAGAACGTGCAGGCACCAGCATCGATGACGGGGCCATCGAATGTGGCGTCGCCTGCCGTGCCTTCGCCTGTTACATTGCCGCGCGGTGGATCGCCTGCGGGCGCGGAAGCGGCGCGCGCCGCCCTGCGCGAATCGATCGCAAGCTCGCAATCCCCGCCACCGATGCGTGCGCCGACGCCCGCGCCGGTGCGGGAAGCGGTATCTCCCCCTCCGCAGCGCACGGCCAGCATCGAACCTGTGCCGTCCGCGAATGCGGCGATCCCGGCAACACAAACGGTGATGCAGCCGCAGGACTGGCCGGATTTCGTCGCGTCGGCCGCGTTGCGCGGCGCCGTTCGCGAAATGGCCGCGCATGCCGTGCTGTTGCGCCATCAGGGCGAGCAGATCGTGCTGGGTCTGTCGCAGGAGCATGATCACTTCAATCGCCCGCAGATGCTGAACCAGCTCGCCGACCAGCTTGCGGGGAGGCTTGGCTACACACCGCGCGTGCAGATCGAAATCGTGCAGGGCGGCGCGCCGGCCGATTCCCTGCACCAGCGCAATTCGCGCGCGCGCGATGCCCGCCAGCAGGCCGCGGAAGACGCCTTCATGGGCGATCCCGACGTGCAGAAACTGGTGGCCCGCGGCGCCCGCGTGGTGCCCGATTCCATTCGACCCTTTGATGACCAGGAGTGAACCATGCGCGGCAATCTTGCCCAATTGATGCAGCAGGCCCAGAAGATGCAGGAGGGCATGCAGCGTGCACAGGATGAGTTGGCCGCGATTGAAGTGGTCGGCAATGCCGGCGGCGGCATGGTGAGCGTGACGATGACCGGAAAGATGGAATGCCGGAAGGTGCGCATCGATGCTTCGGCGCTGGCCGACCACGAGATGGCGGAAGACCTGATCGCTGCAGCGATCAACGATGCGGTGAACAAGGCGAATGAAGTCGCGCGCGAAAAGATGAGCGCCGCGGCGACCGGCCTGCCGCTGCCGCCGGGCATGAGCCTTCCCGGCTTCGGCTGATCCTTGAGTAGCGGATTGCTCGAACAGTTGATCGACGCGCTGCGGATCCTACCCGGCGTGGGCCAGAAGAGCGCGCAACGCATGGCCTATCACGTGCTGGAACGTGATCGCGATGGCGGCACGCGACTGGCCGGGGCGCTGGCCGTGGCGGTGGAGCGCATCGGGCATTGCAGGCGTTGTCGCGATTTCAGCGAAACCGAGGTGTGCGCGACCTGCTCCAGTGCGGCGCGGGATGCCCAGCAGTTGTGCGCGATCGAATCGCCGGCGGATCGTTTGGCGATCGAGCAGGCGACCGGCTATCGCGGCCTGTATTTCGTGTTGCAGGGACGCTTGAGCCCGCTCGACGGCATCGGTCCGCGCGAACTCGGGCTCGACCAGCTCGCCGAACGTCTTGGCGAGGGCGAGGTGCAGGAATTGATCATCGCCACCAACCCGACCGTCGAAGGCGACGCCACCGCGCACTATCTGGCGCAGATCGCGCGCAAGCATGGGGTGCGCCCCAGTCGGCTCGCGCACGGCTTGCCGTTGGGCGGTGAGCTGGAATACGTGGATCGCGGCACGCTGGCGCACGCGTTCGGCAGTCGCGCGGAAATCACGGAGTAACCACAATGTCGGACACCATCTTCCACAAGATCATGCGCCGCGAAATCCCGACG
The DNA here is from genome assembly GCA_018242465.1 of Pseudomonadota bacterium. GTDB lineage: Bacteria > Pseudomonadota > Gammaproteobacteria > Xanthomonadales > Xanthomonadaceae > Solilutibacter. The sequence continues at coordinate 8,014 of JAFEBY010000012.1, forward strand.
GACATCGTCTACGAGGACGACGACATGATCGCGTTTCGTGACATCGCACCACAGGCGCCGGTGCACGTGCTGTTCGTGCCCAAGCGCGACTTCGCGACGTTGAACGATGTGCCTGCGGATGCGGCGATCGTCATCGGCAAGCTGGCGGTTGCCGCGGCAGCGTATGCGAAGCGCGAGGGCTTCGACCAGTCTGGCTACCGGATCGTGATGAACTGCAACGGCGACGCCGGGCAGACAGTGTTCCAGATCCACCTTCACCTGCTGGCGGGCGCGCCGCTTGGGCACTTCGGGGTTTCCGAACACTGATTCACGGTCTGTGTGAACGCAATGCGCGGATCAGTGCCTTGCGTTCAGTGTTGTCGCCTGTCGCATAACGCAATGCATTGAAACGGTCGATCAGACCGGAGAGCTCAGTCGCCGACTGTGGGCGAACATCTCGTACGCGTTCCAGCCAATCGCGCGCAGTTTCATGTGGTTCGCGCGCAAGCCCGAGCTTCGCGTAACGACGATCCAGTGCGCGCCATGCGCGCAACAAGGGATCGCGCACGCGTTCGCCGCGGGCCAGCCACCACGTCGCGAGAGCCAAGGCGATACCGGCGGCGATGGAGAACAGGATGATCAGCGTCGATGGCGACAGGCGTTGGATGCCGAAGCGTTTCAGCATCGTCGCCTGGCGATCGGCATTGAAGCCGAGCACGAAATCGTTCCAGCCGCGGCGCAGGTTGTCGCCGAAATTCCATACCGGACTCACATCGATCAGGCCGCCGAAATTGCGACCAGGCATGCGGTCGGCGATGGTGTCGTACACGCGCTCGGGCGCGACCGCCGCGGTGGGGTCGACGCGCGTCCACCCGCGTCCGGCCAGCCAAACTTCCGCCCAGGCGTGGGCATCGGAATTGCGGATCACCCAGTAATCGCCGACAGGGTTGTGATAGCCGCCGGCGTAACCGACCACCACGCGTGCGGGAATGCCGGCGCTCCGCATCAACACCACGAAGGCGCTGCTGAATTGCTGGCAATAGCCGGTGCGTCCCTGGAACAGGAAATCGTCGATCCAGTCGCGTCCGGGCTCGGGCACGTTCAGCGAATAGGCAAAATCCTTGTGGATCATCGCCAGCGCACGCTCGATGATGGCGATGTCGTTGCCTGCGGCTTCGCCGCGCCATTGCCGGCCCAATGCCAGTGTGCGCGGATTGCGATTGGGCAAGGCGAGGTTGGCGCGGCGCTCGCGCACGTCGAGTACCGGATCGAAGCTCAATGCCGGTGCCGCCTGCAACTGCCAGCGTGTCAATCCGGTCAATGGTGCGATGGCGCGCAAGCCGGCGTCGCGCCCCACCTGTGTGCCATCGGGCTGTGCTGTGCTGAATTCGAGCGTCGCCAGCAAGCGCTGGTCATTGGGTTCGACATCCAGCGTATAGCGCCAACGTATCGGCGCCAGTGACAATCTCGGCGGTCCGATGCCCGATGACGGCGCAGGTGTCCAGGTGCGGCCATCGAAGTCGCGCAGGGTCATCGCCCGCCAGTACATGTCCTGCGGGCGCGGTGCCACTCCGTCGAAGCGGGCGCGCATCGCCGGCGTGTCGTCGTTCAGCGCGTCCATCCAGCGATCGGGCGTCATCGATTCACTCAGGCCCGGCTTGCTCACGGCACGATCCGGCAAGCCCCACAATGGCGACGCGAGGCGCGGGAACAGCCAGAACGCGGCCAGGACCAGCGGCAATGCCAGCAACAACAATTTGCCGGCGGCGCGCAAGGAATCGAATGGCGACCAGTCGACGAGATCGATGCCGGAATCGAGATCCGCCAGGCGCAGCAACGTTGTCAATGCCGCGGCGACCGCGATGGCGCCCAAGGCCAGAGACAATGGTCCCTGGTCGAGCAGATACGTGGCGAACGGCGCGAACAGGCCATAGCCGATCAGGCTGCGGGCATCACGCACGCTGGCGGTTTCAGTCGGCTTGAGCGCCAGCATCATCGCCAGCAAGGCGCAGCCGGTATCGCGTCCGATCTGCCGATAGACCGAGAACACCGCGATCGCGAGCGTGAGTGCCAATGCGATCTTCAGCAGCGTCGGCAATCGGCCGCGCGCCGACAGCACCATGCTCAGCAGGGCGACGACGCCGACTGCGATTCCCACCACTGGTTGCAACTGCAGCAACAGGGGCAACAACAGTAAAGCGGTCGTTGCATTCAACCAGCGCCGGGTGGTGCCATCGAGCGCAGGCGTGCTCACGCCGGACGCTCCGGCAAGCGTGCCAGTGCATCGAGGCAGGCATGGCAATGATGGGGGCCGCGATCGGCAGGCAACGCGCGTCCGATCGGCGGGCGCAAGCCATAGCGATGGCCATGCCGTTCTGCGAGTACGACCCAATGCGCCAGTCGCGAGATCGCATGTTCGTACCGAAGATGCCGTACATCGTTCCAGTCGAGCAGGATGTCGGCATCGACGCGTTGTTCGTACTCGCGCGTCAACAGATGCGTGGCCCGTGCCGATGCCTTCCATGCGATGGCGTGTTGCGCGTCACCATGGCGATAGGGCCGCAACTGATGGATGTCGTCACCGGCCGATGCCGGCTTCGCGCGATGGCCGCCGTCGCCACGATCCGGCAGCGGTGGGCCGTTGGCCTCGAGTGCCGGGTAGACCAGCCAGCCTTGGCCTTGCCATAGCCAGCTCCAGGCGCAAGCGAGGCCGAGTGGACGCGTCGTCGCCAGCTCCAATCGCCCGGCTTCCAGCCAGCCGCGTTTCGTCGTTGCAATCGGCAAGGTTGCGAACGTGGTGGCACCAGGCGTCACTGCCGCAACCGCGCGGCCATCACTGCAATCCAGCTGCAAGCCGCTGCGTGCGCGGGCATCACGGGTGGCGAATCCGATCTTCACCCGCAATGGCTCGCCGGCATGCACCGGTTCGGCGTCCATCGAGGCCACGCACAGCCCCGACAGTTGCAGGTGCGCGTACACCAGGCTCGCGAGTCCTGCCGCCAGCAGCAGCAGCGACAGCAACAACGCCGGGTTGTTGTTGTAGTTGAGCGCGCCCAGGAACATCACCGCGACCATGACGCCATAGAACAGGCCGAACTTGGTCGGTAGCACGTAGACGCGCCGCCGATCGATCGTCATCGGCAAGGGATCGATGCGGTCGCGCCGGCGAATCCAGTTTTCCAGTCGGTGCCGGAACGCGGGACGTCCGTCAGGCGCTGCCTCGTCCATCAGTCGACCGGGACCGCCAGCAGCACCGAGCGTGCCAGCGCGCGGGCATCGCCAGCATCGGCATTGGCCACCAGGCGATGCGCGGCAAGATGCGGAAACATTGCCTGGACGTCGTCAGGCAGGACATGGCCACGCCCGAGCAGCAGCGCATGCGCGCGCGCCGCCCGCAGCAGCGCAAGTCCTGCGCGAGGCGACAGCCCGGCGCGCACGCCGGGATGGTTGCGACTGCGTGCGATCAATGCTTGCAGGTAGTCGATCAGGGCATCGCTGGCGTGAACCTGCTGGACCGCGCTGCGGATGGCCAGCAGATCGTCGCGGCCAAGCTTCGGCTGGGCCTGCGCGATCAGCAATCGGCGCTCCTCGCCCTGCAGCAGCGCGCGTTCGGCCTCGGCGTTGGGATAGCCCATCGAGATACGCAGGAGGAAACGATCGAGTTGGGAATCGGGCAGGGGATAGGTACCGACCAGGTCGACCGGATTCTGCGTGGCGATCACGAAGAAGGGTTCCGACAACGGGCGTGTCACGCCATCAAGCGTGACCTGGCGTTCCGCCATCGCTTCCAGCAATGCGCTCTGCGTGCGCGGCGGCGCGCGATTGATTTCATCCGCCAGCAGGACATGGGTGAACACCGGGCCCGGATGGAATTCGAAGCGGGATGCCGGCGCGTCGTAGATCGAGACGCCGACGACATCGGCGGGCAACAGGTCGGAGGTGAACTGGATGCGTTGGAAATCGAGTCCGAGTGTCGCTGCCAGCGCGTGCGCCAGCGTGGTCTTGCCGAGGCCGGGCAGGTCCTCGATCAGCAGGTGGCCATCGGCGAGCAGGGCAACGAAAGCGAGGCGGACTTCCAACGGCTTGCCCAGCACCAGCTGGTTGACCTGCTGCTGGGCGGCCTCGAGGGCGGTCACCTGCGCATCGGCAAGCGGACGGGGTGGGGTGGCGGTGCGCATCAAGGCAGGCTCCGGCGGGTCGTTGGGTCAAGCGGCGCTGTGCGCATCCAGCCGTTGGCGGCCGGCATCGAGGTGGCTGCGCACGGCTTCCAGCTCGGCGATCCGGGCGTCCATCCCGTGTTTCTGCAACCACATCCGCTGGCGCAGCAAGTCGTGGAGGACGTCGCGCAGGGCGGCATCAGCCTGGCCGGCGCTGGCGACGCCATCCAGCTGGCGGCGAACCCGGGTCAGCTGCATTTCCAGTGCGTCGGCACTGTCCATTACCTCGCGGAGCAGGCGCCAGCGCAGGCGCTGGTGGCGGCGTTGCAGCACGAAGATGGCGACGGCCAAGGCGATCACCGCCAGGATGGCGATGGAAATGATGATCGGGTTCAATGGTGGCCCTGCGTCCGGTTCCTGAACAGCAGTGTGTCGGATAGTCTGGTACCGGTGCAATCCGTGGGAAGTCACGTCCCGGCAGTCCACGGGAATGTTTGACAGTTTCCCTGTTCATCCTTAACATTCATCGGCTTATGTCCTCGAAATTGCCCGACCAGGTCGATCCATGGCGCATGGTGTCGGCGCGGCGCGAGTTCGAGGGCAGGCTGGAGTTGGCGGAATTGCCGCGGCTGGCCGGTTTGCTGATCGACGCGCAAGGCGAAGTCGCCTATCGCATCGCATTCGACCGTGATGCCCTGCAGATTGCCTACGCCTCACTGGATATCGATACCGCCTTGCCGCTGGAATGCCAGCGCAGTTTCGAGCGGTTCGAGCTTCCGGTACAGGTGAGCCAACGCATCGCGTTCATTCGCGACGAGGCCGAAGAAGCAGCACTGCCGCCAGACTACGAAGCATGGCTGGTGGATGCGAGCGATTCGATCTCGCCCCGGGACCTGATCGAGGACGAATTGATCCTCGTGGTGCCGGCGATACCGGTCAAGCCGGGGACCGAGGCCATGGAGGCCGAGTGGTCGCCCGACAAGGAGGAAGCCGCATCGGTCAATCCGTTTGCGGCACTGGCAGCGTTCAAGCGCGGCCAGCAGGAATAACGTTCAGACGTCCGTTTCGGCGGGCACCGATTCACCCAGGAGTTTGTCCCATGGCTGTCCAGAAATCCCGCGTTTCCCCGTCCAAGCGTGGCATGCGCCGCGCGCATGATTCGCTGACGGCGAAGCAGTTGTCCACCGACCCGACCAGCGGCGAGACCCACATCCGCCACCATGTCACTGCCGACGGCTACTACCGCGGCAAGAAGGTGCTGCCGTCCAAGACCAAGGTCGTCGACGAAGATTGATTTCGCACTGGCGGAATCGCTGACGTAATCTGACGGGACGATACCGCTTCGCGGTGTCGTCCTTGTCGCGTTTCCGGAAACCCTCCCGTCCGGAATCCAGGAGTTCTATCGATGGCTGATGTTGCTTCCTCCCGCCCGGCTTCCACCAGGATGTTTGCCCGCATTGCCGGCACCGGCAGCGCACTGCCGAAACAGGTCGTCACCAACGATGACCTTGCCAAGCGCGTCGACACCAGCGATGAATGGATCGCGACCCGCACCGGCATCCGCCAGCGCCACGTCGCAGGCGAGGGTGAGACCACCGTCAGCCTCGGTGAGGAAGCGGCCCGCAAGGCCATGGCTGCCGCCGGCGTGACCGCCGACGACATCGACCTGATCGTCTTCGGCACCACCACCCCGGACCTGATCTTCCCGTCCTCGGCCTGCCTGATGCAGGCGCGCCTGGGGATCGTTGGCTGCCCGGCGTTCGACGTCAACGCGGCCTGCTCGGGCTTCATCTACGCCATTTCGGTTGCAGACAAATTCGTCCGCAGCGGCGACGCCAAGTGTGCGCTGGTGGTCGGTTCCGAAACCCTGACTCGCATGGTCGACTGGAACGATCGTGGTACCTGCGTGCTGTTCGGTGATGGCGCCGGGGCCGTGGTGCTCAAGCCCGACAGCGAGACCGGCATCCTCAGCACCCATCTGCACGCCGATGGCGCCAAGAAGGAGCTGCTGTGGAATCCGGTCGGCGTGTCCGTCGGCTTCAAGCCGGAAGAGCCCAACTCGGGTGTCAAGGTCATGATGACCGGCAACGAGGTGTTCAAGCACGCGGTCAAGGCCCTTGACGGACTGGTCGACGAGACGCTGGATGCCAACGGTCTTGATCGCCACGACATCGACTGGCTGATCCCGCACCAGGCCAACCTGCGCATCATCGAAGCGACGGCCAAGCGCCTCGACATGTCGATGGATCGCGTGATCGTCACCGTCGACAAGCACGGCAACACCTCGTCAGGCTCGGTGCCGCTGGCGCTGGACGCTGCGGTGCAATCGGGCAAGGTCCAACGCGGCCAGTTGCTGCTGCTGGAAGCCTTCGGCGGCGGTTTTACCTGGGGTTCGGTGCTGCTGCGCTACTGAGCACGATCTGCCAACAGTGCCGGCATGGTGAATCCGGCATGACGACAGAGTTTAAAACCGTGATGAAAATCACTTATTGAGACGTCAACCTCTGGCTGTCTTGGGCGTTGCCTGCGATCCTTCGCGTCATGCAAGCGTCCTTGTCAACCAAATGTCTTCTGGAGCGTTATGCCAGATCCCGAGCGGTTCGCCCCAAACTGGGGCGGGCAATCCGCTTTTGTCTGCGCGCACGTTGGCAGGGAGAACTGCATCGCCACTGGTTCGATCTGATCGATCGTCCGGAGCTGAAGGTGGCACGCGAAGTCGGTACGGATCTGTGTGCGCGCCTGCAACATCCCTACATCAGCGCGAAGCTGTCAATCCGCCAGCGCTTCAATTTGCTGCGCAAGCATTTCGAGCTGGTGTGCAGATTCCCGCAGCCCATCCGCGATGCCATCTACGGCGGAAACGGATTGACGCTGGCGGAATTCGAAGAAGGCGGGATCGCGCATTCGCTGAGGCTCATCCATCTGCCTGGCACCGAGCGCGAAGGTGATCTCAGCCTGGTCTGGGATTGCTCGTTGGGGCGCGTTGCGATGGCCACGTTCGCCCTTGTGAATTCGCGGCGTGGATTCCGTGCACTGGTGGTTGGTGGCATGCAAGGCAGCAATGATGACAATGCCCATGCCATGTATCAGACACTCACTCGCACCATGCATGGGCTGCGCCCGATGCCGGCATTGGTGCAATTCTTGCAGCTGGCTGCCGCAGGTTTGGGGGCAGAGGCGCTATTTGGGGTCGCGGACGACGCGCACGCGGTGTATCGCCCGGGCCGACGTTGCAGCAGCAAGAAAACCTTGAGTTACGACGCCATTTGGTGTGAGCACGAAGGCGCGCCATGGGGGCATGGCCTGTATCGTTTGCCGGTACACGCCGCGCCGCGCGATCTCGCGGAGGTCGCCTCGAAGAAGCGATCGATGTATCGCAAACGGTACGCCATGCTGGAAGGCGTTGACTGTTTGATGACGAGATCTCTGGGTTGGGCAGATGGTCTGCCGCAACCTCGAATGGAAGCGGAGTGGATGCCGGCACCACGCCGGTCAATATTCCATCCGGGCGATATTAAAGTGGGTGACGTCTTCGCTTGATGGCTGTCGACCATTCTGGCGCGCATGGCAGCCCACAGCGGCTACCATGTGCGACCACCCCGTGAAGAGTCATCCGTGACCGCACTTGCCTTCGTGTTCCCCGGCCAAGGCTCGCAAAGCCTCGGCATGCTGGCGGAACTGTCCGAACTGCATCCCGTGATCCGCAGCGCTTTCGACGAAGCATCCGACGGCGCTGACGTCGACCTGTGGGCGTTGTCCCAGGGCGGCCCCGAAGAGATGCTCAACCGCACCGAATACACCCAGCCGGCGCTGCTGGCCGCCGGTGTTGCGGTGTGGCGGGCCTGGCAGGAAAAGGGGGGTGCTGCGCCATCGCTGCTGGCCGGCCACAGCCTGGGCGAATACAGCGCCCTGGTTGCCGCCGGGGCATTGTCACTGAAGGATGGTGCGCACCTGGTGCGCATCCGCGGTCAGTTGATGCAGGACGCCGCACCCGCCGGAACCGGCGCGATGGCGGCGGTGATCGGTGCCGATGACGATCTGGTGGCAGAGGTGTGCAAAGCCGCCTCGGAATCGCAGGTCGTGGTGCCGGCGAACTACAACTCGCCGGGGCAGATCGTGATTGGTGGCGATGCCGCTGCGGTCGATCGTGCGCTGGCGTTGTTGGCAGAAAAGGGCGTGCGCAAGGCGGTGAAGCTCGCCGTCAGTGTGCCGTCGCACACACCGCTGATGCGTGAGGCCGCCAATCGCCTTGCCGAAACCATGCGCGGCCTGCACTGGCACGCGCCGTCGCTGCCGGTGGTGCAGAACGTCGATGCATCCGTGCATGCCGATATCGATGCAATCCGCGATGCGCTGGTACGCCAGCTGTACCAGCCGGTGCGCTGGACCGAATGCGTGCAGGCGCTCGTTGCGAAGGGCGCGACGCGCATCGGCGAATGCGGTCCGGGCAAGGTGCTGGCCGGCCTGGTCAAGCGCATCGACAAATCCCTCGATGCACGCGCCCTCGGCAGCGTGCCGGAATTCGAAACCGCACTGGAAGAATGGAAGTCCTGATGAGCAAGCCGCTTGAAAACGAAGTCGCACTGGTGACCGGCGCATCGCGCGGCATTGGAGCCGCGATCGCCGACGAACTCGCCGCACGCGGTGCCATCGTGATCGGAACCGCCACCAGTGAGTCGGGTGCGACTGCGATCGGCGAACGCCTGAAAGCAGCTGGTGGCCATGGCCGCGTGTTGAACGTCACCGAGGAAGGTGCGATCGAGGCGCTGATCGATGGCATCCAGAAGGAATTCGGCAAGCTCGACATCCTCGTCAACAACGCCGGCATCACCCGCGACAACCTGCTGATGCGGATGAAGGACGAGGACTGGCAGGCGATCCTCGATACCAATCTCACCAGCGTCTATCGCGCCAGCAAGGCGGTGATGCGCGGGATGATGAAGGCGCGCAAGGGCCGCATCATCAACATCGCATCGGTGATCGGCGTGACCGGCAACGCTGGCCAGGCCAATTACGCGGCGGCGAAGGCCGGCATCATTGCGTTCAGCAAGTCGCTGGCGCGCGAGATCGGGAGTCGCGGCATTACCGTGAATGTCGTTGCGCCCGGCTTCATCGCCACCGACATGACGCGCGACCTGCCGGAAGAGGCCAAGGCCGCGATGCTCCAGCAGATCGCACTGGGCCGCCTTGGCGAGCCGGCCGACATCGCCCGTGCGGTGGCCTTCCTGGCCGGTCCGGACGCGGCCTACATCACCGGTGATACCTTGCACGTCAACGGCGGCATGTACATGCCCTGATCCGGGGCGGCGACCCCGGCGATCAGCCCGGTTTCACGGGCCGGTTCGCCATTCGCCACCGGATTGCTTGCCGAATCGACTTATGCACTACACTACGGCCTGAAACCGAAACCTCCCTCCCTCTGGAGCAGCAAGAACATGAGCACCATCGAAGAACGCGTCAAGAAAATCGTTGTCGAACAGCTTGGCGTCAAGGAAGAA
>JAFEBY010000130.1 GCA_018242465.1 Pseudomonadota bacterium
GCTGATCAAGGACAAGCGCTTCGAGAACCTGTTCGTGCTGGCTGCGTCGCAGACCCGCGACAAGGACGCGCTCACGAAGGAAGGCGTCGAGAAGGTGCTGAAGGAACTCGACGGCGAGGGCTTCGATTACATCGTCTGCGATTCGCCGGCGGGCATCGAGAAAGGCGCGTTCCTGGCGATGTACTTCGCCGATCGCGCGATCGTGGTGGTGAATCCCGAAGTGTCTTCGGTGCGCGACTCCGACCGCATCCTCGGCCTGCTTGCCTCCAAGACCAAGAAGGCGGAGGAAGGCGGACGCGTGCAGGAGTCCCTGTTGCTCACCCGCTACAGCCCGACGCGTGTCGAAAAGGGCGAGATGTTGAGCGTCAAGGATGTCGAGGAAGTGCTGGGCCTGAAGGCCGTCGGCGTGATCCCGGAATCCGGCGACGTGCTGAGCGCGTCGAACAAGGGTGAGCCGGTGATCCTGGAAGCCGATTCCGATGCCGCAGCCGCCTACGACGATGCGATCGCCCGCTTGCTTGGCGAGGACCGCCCGATGCGCTTCCTCACCGTCGAGAAGAAGGGCTTCTTCAGCAAGATCTTCGGGGGTTGAGCATGGGCATCTTCGACTTCCTGAAACCGCGCCAGCAATCCGCGAGCACCGCCAAGAACCGCCTGCAGCTGATCATCGCCGAACAGCGCAGCGAAGCCGGCGCGCCCGACTACCTGCCGCGCCTGCGCCAGGAACTGATCGAGCTGATCCGTCGTTACGTCCACGTGCCGGAAGATTCCATCAAGGTGTCGAAGGAAAAGCACGGCGACTACGACGTGCTCGACATCTCGGTGGAACTGCCGGATTCGCGCGCGGGCGCCGATGCCTGAGGCCACTGTCGCCCGCGTGGGCGACATCGAATGGAAAGACTGCGCCACGCTGCTCGCCCGTTATGGCCTTGAGCTGGTTCGAGCGCCCGACGGCGAGGCGATCCCCGGCAGCTACTGGGGCGAAACCGAAGCCGGCATCATCGGCCACCGTGTCTACGCGCGCGCCGATACCCCGGTGCATTCACTGCTGCACGAAGCCGGTCATCTGATCGTATTGCCGGCGGCACAACGCGATGCCGTCCACACCGACGCCACCGATTCCATCGAAGAGGAAAATGCGGTCTGCGTACTGCAATCTCTGCTTGCCGATGCATTGCCCGGCTATGGCCGCGACCGCCTGTTTACCGACATGGATGCCTGGGGATATACCTTCCGGCTCGGTAGCGCCCGAGCGTATGTCGAACAGGATGCCGAGGACGCGTGGGCGTGGTTGCAATACCGCGGACTGATCGACGCGGATCGCCGGCTTGCCTAGTGCACCGGCAGGCCACCCTCCCTGTGGCCTCACTGGTACCTCGACATCTTGTGCATCCCGAGCGCCAGCGTTGCCGGTTGAGGGGATCCTGCGCCTCGCGAATGGAACGGTGGTGTGAAATCCGGCCACCACTTGCTCGAAATGCACCCGCTATCACTTTAATTTTTGGGGCGTATCCGCTTCCGTGATTCCGCCGCATACTCGCGGCATGGATTCCCAGTCCGATTTCGCCCCACGCCCCCTCGATACCGCCACCGCCTTGGCTGCCCATTGCTATGTCGGCACGGAGAGCCTTGAACGCGATCTACGCACTGTCTTCGCCCGCAGTTGGCAGTTCGTTGCGCACGTCAGTCAGCTCGCCGGAACCGGTGACCATGTCGTCACTCGCGTCGGCAACCTGCCGGTGATCGCAGTGCGCGGGGACGATGGTGAAATCCGCGCGTTCCACAACGTCTGCCGCCATCGCGCCGGTCCGCTGGCGCAATGCGATGGCACGGGGGCGAAGACGCTGCGCTGCCGCTACCACGGCTGGACTTACACCCTGGAAGGCCAATTGCGCTCGGCACCGGAAATGAAGGATGTGCAAGCGTTCGACATCAGTGAAATCCACTTGCCGCGACTCGCTGTGCGCGTCTGGCAGGGGCTGGTATTCGTGGCGGTGGATGAAGCGCTGGCACCAAACTTCGATGCCTACGTCACCGGCATCGATGACCGCATCGGCAGCGATCGCGGACTGGAGCATTATGGCCATCACCATCGCGTCGGTTACGACATCGACTGCAACTGGAAGGTCTACGTCGACAATTACCTCGAGGGCTACCACGTCCCCCACGTGCATCCCGAGTTGAATCGCCTGCTCGATTACCGCAGTTATCGCACAGAACTGTCGCGCTGGCATTCGCTGCAATGGAGCCCACTGGAAAGCAGCGCTTCGTTGTACGGGAACGGCGATGCGCTGTACTACTGGCTGTGGCCGTCAACGATGCTCAACATCTTGCCCGGCCGCCTGCAGGTGAACCGCGTATTGCCACTGGGCCCTGATCGCTGCCGTGTCGAATTCGACACCTGGTACGCACCGGGCATCGACGACGAGGTGCGCCGCCAGGCCGATATCGATTTCAGCGACGAAGTGCAGCACGAGGACATCGGCATTTGCGTCGACGTGCAACGCGGGCTGGCATCGGGATCGTATGTCGCGGGACGCTTGAACCCGCTGCGCGAATCCGGCGTCCACCATTTCCACGAGCTGCTGCGCGAGGCGTATCGTACCAACTGAACACGGGTGAGGGGACAGCGCATGAGGCAGGAAGCCAGCGGCACCTTGCAGTCCGGACGGCTGCTGCAAGCCATTGGCATGGCATTCGCACTTGCAGTGCTGGTCGGCAACACCATCGGCATGGGCATCCTGCGCACGCCGGGTGAGATCGCGGCACGGGTGCCTTCGGTTTCGCTGTTCATGGGCGTGTGGGTGGCCGGCGCGCTGTATGCTTTGCTCGGCGCGCTGACCGTGGCCGAACTGGCGACCATGCAGCCGCGCTCCGGAGGCCTGTATCCGCTGGTGCGCCGCGGACTGGGGCCGTACCCGGGCTTCGTGGTCGGCTGGAGCGACTGGCTATCGACGTGCGGCAGCACCGCGGCGGTCGCGATCGTGCTGGGCGAATACGCCGGCCCGCTGGTGCCGCTGCTGGCCGGCCACGAACAACTCGTCGCCTGTGGCGTGGTGCTCACCTTCGGCCTGCTGCAGTGGCGGGGCATCCGCATCGGCGACATCGCCCAACAAGCCACCAGCTCGGTCAAGGCGCTGTCCTTGGTCGCATTGGCGCTTGTCGCACTGTTCGTCGCGAAGACACCGGCACCCGCCATGACCACGGACATCGCACCCGTCCTCCCGATGGGCATCGCCTTGGCCAGCGCGGTCATCGTCGCGATGCAATCGGCGATCTACACCTACGACGGCTGGACCGGGCCGGTCTATTTTAGCGAAGAACTGCAAAACCCGGCGCGCGACCTGCCGCGCGCCATGATCGGTGGCGTACTGCTGGTGATGGCGATCTACCTGCTGTTGAACGCAGCGTTCCTATCCGTCATTCCGATCCGGGAGATGGCTGGCGATCCGTTCGTGGCCGCAAGTGCGGCAGCGCGCATATTCGGCCAGCGCGGCGATACCGTGCTGCGCATTGTGATGATCCTGTCGCTGGTCGCCAGCGTGAATGCACTGGTGCTGATGGCATCACGGATTCCCTTCGCCATGAGCAGCGACGGTCTGCTGCCGGCCGCATTGCGGCGGGTGAATCCGGGCGGCACGCCGGTGCCCGCCTTGTGGAGCAGCGTGCTGGTTGCGCTGGGCCTGATCGCCACCAATACCTTCAACACCATGATTGCCCTTCTTGCCTTCATGTTCGTGGCCAACTACGCGGTGACGTTCACCACCTTCTTCGTCATGCGCTGGCGCGAGCCCAGTGCGCCCAGACCCTTCCGGGTACCGCTGTATCCGGTGGTGCCGGGACTTGCGCTACTCGGCTCGCTGGCGTTCATCGGCGTATCGCTTAGCAGCGACACCCGCAACAGCCTGTTCGCGCTGGCGCTGGTCGGCATCTCCTGGCCGATGTACCGACTGTTCACGCGAGACCCCGCGCACTCGTAGCGCTAGGGATTCGTCGGTTCGAGCGCAATCGCTTCGTCGGCATCGTGCGGTGAACGCGGAGGGCGTTTGTCGCGCTGGTATTCCCAGCGCCAGAACAGCCACGCCAGCACGCTGAGAATGCCTGCAGCCAACGCAAGCTGGAACAGGTTGGCGCTCAGCCACGGTGAGATCACTCCAGCCATCACTGCATTCGCCAGCAGGCCGATGAAGGCCTGCATCGATGATGCCGCGCCGCGCACGGCCGGGAACATGTCGAGAATGGCGAGCGTGAGGATCGGGAACACCAGCGCGATGCCGAACGAATTCAGCGCGACCGGCAGCACCGTCGGCAAGACTGCGGGTTCTGCCACGACGTAGTGATAGATGGCGTTGACCAGCGCCGCAACGATGCAGCAGACGAAACCGATGCGGATCTGCGCGATGCCGTCGACACGTCCGGCCAATCGTCCCGAGGCGAAGGCACCGAGCATCATCCCGCCGATCATCGGGATGAAGAACCAGCCGAAGCCATTCTGGCCAAGATGAAGATGATCGAGCACCAGCGCCGGCGCCGACGAAATGTAGAGGAACAGTGCTGCGAAATTGAGGCTGCCGGCGAATGCCAGGCGCATGAAGCGCTCATCACCCAGCATCGCCCAGTAGTCGCGCAGCATCGGCGCCACACGCAAGGGTTGCCGGGCGTCCTGCGGATGGGTTTCCGGCAGCAGGACGACGACCGCGACGATCATCGCCACGGACAGGAGAACCATGAACCAGAAGATCGCCGGCCAGCGCGACCAGCCGAGCAACCACGCTCCCACCAACGGTGCGATCGCCGGGGCGATGCCGAAGATCATCGAGACATGGCTCATCAGGCGCTGGGCATCGTCGCCCTGCAAGGCATCGCGGATCACCGCGCGTCCGACGATCAGGCCAACGCCCGCCGACAGTCCCTGCAACACGCGGAACGCCAGCAGCATCGGCAGGCTGGTCGCCATGGCGCAACCGGTCGACGCAAGACCGAACACCGCGAGTCCGGCGAGGATCACGCGACGACGCCCCAGCGCATCCGACAACGGGCCGTGCGCCACGCTCATCAAGGCATAGGCCAGCAAGTAGGCACTGATGGTCTGCTGCATCGCCAGCTTGTCGGCGCCGAATTGCGCGCCGATGTGCGGAAACGCCGGGAAAATCGTGTCGATCGAGAACGGCCCGAGCATCGCCAGCACCCCCAGCACCGGGGCCAGCCGCGATGCCGACAGCGCGGGCAAGCGGGCCATGCTAATGCGCCGGGGTCGGCGCTGCGGATGCAGCCGGTGTTTTCGTTGCAGCGTCGCCCGTCGTCGTCAACGATTCGATCCGTCCGACCTCTTCCACCGTGATCGCTTCCGCGCGCTTTTGCTCGGGCCAGTAGAGGAAGACGAAATCACCACTGGTGCCGAGCAGGCGCGCCGTGCCCGGCTGCGGGTCGTGCGTATGCGCAAGCGTGATGCGAACCGGATGACCGCCGCCATTGCGGATGTTGTCGGCCTTGTTCTGGACATAGCCGAAGGTCAGCCACATCGTCGCCCACACCACGCCGAAGGCCACCGCAGTCGGCATGGAAAATCCCCCCAAGCCCAACAAGCTGCTTAACCAATTGCCACGCGCCGGGCGATACGGGAACGGCAAGAGCACGCGTCCCCACCAATGCGCACTGCGGGTCTGTTCGTAATACGCCGGTCCCTTCCTGCGCGCGTATTCCTTGAAGTTCAGCAGAAAAGTCAGTGCCAGCGCGGCGGCAACCATCAGGAAATACATCGGATCACGCAGGCCGGCGGTGATGTAGTCGCTGGGATCCATGTAGTCCATCACCGGGATGCCGAAGCTGCGGAAGAACCAGTAGCTGGCCCACAAGCCGAGGCCCGACGTCCCGATGTAAAACAGCGTCAACGCATGCGCGGGTTCGTGGCGGAGCACGCCCAGCAACCAGTCCAGCCAGCGCGAGTGGCTTGGTGGCGTGTCTTGCGGGGCGGATGGCATGGCATCGGTCGTCTGCGGTTCCATTCAGGCATGGTAACCGGCTCCGGCACGGGGTCGCATCGTATAATCGGCCGGACCGGTGGGAGAAGCAGGATTCGTCCTGCTGCCGAAGGCGCAAGCGCCCGCAATCGCTCAGGCTCCGTACCATCGCGGTAACACAACTCTGGAGAGATCGGCCACGCGCCGGCGCCGAAGGGGCAAGACGGTTCGCCGTCCAAACTCTCAGGCAAAAGGACAGAGGGGCAAGCAGGGCATTCGAGCGGCGCGAGCCGCGAGCCTGCGAGGCCCGTCGGCATGCAAGCCGATGGGCTGGAACAAGCCCTGCACGCACCTGACACATCGGGTGCGTTGCCCTTGCCACCTCAGCCGAGACCGTTGCCATGTCGAACTCCCCCACCTTGCGCCAGCTGGAAGACCACGATGCGTTCATCGCCCGCCACATCGGCCCCGGCGAAGAAGAAATCGCATCGATGCTGAAGACGCTCGGCCACGCCTCGCTCGACGCACTGACCGATGCCATCGTCCCCGCAGGGATCCGCAGCCAGGCGCCGCTGGCGTTGCCCGGCGCGTTGACCGAAGTCGAAGCGCTGGCAAAGATCCGCGCCCTCGCCGATCGCAACCAGGTGTTCCGCAGCTTCATCGGTCAGGGCTATTCCGGAACCCACACACCGAACGTCATCCTCCGCAACATCCTCGAGAACCCGGCGTGGTACACCGCCTATACGCCTTACCAGGCGGAAATCTCGCAAGGCCGCATGGAAGCGTTGATCAACTTCCAGACCATGGTCGCCGATCTCACCGGAATGGAAATCGCCAACGCGTCATTGCTGGATGAAGGCACCGCCGTCGCCGAAGCGATGACGCTGGCCAAGCGTTCGGCCAAGTCCAAGTCCAACACCTTCCTCGTCAGCGGCGACACTCATCCGCAGACCATCGAAGTGCTGCGCACCCGCGCCGAGCCGCTCGACATCACCATCGAACTCGCCAACAGCAGCCAAGAGTGGGATGCCGCGATCGCCAAGGGCGACTACTTCGGCGTGATGATCCAGTATCCGGCCTCGAGCGGCTGGTTGATGGACTGGAGCGGAGAAGTCACGAAAATCCATGCCAACAATGCGTTGGCGATTTTCGCCACCGACCTGCTGGCCCTGACCCTGCTGAAGACGCCGGGCGAGATGGGCGCCGATATCGTCGTCGGCAATTCGCAGCGTTTCGGCGTGCCGTTCGGGTTCGGCGGCCCGCACGCCGCCTACATGGCCTGCCGCGACGCCTACAAGCGCAACATGCCGGGCCGCCTGATCGGCGTCTCGGTCGACACTGAAGGCAACAAGGCCTATCGCCTGACGTTGCAGACGCGCGAACAGCACATTCGCCGCGAGAAGGCGACCTCGAACATCTGCACCGCGCAGGTGCTGCTGGCAGTGATGGCCTCGATGTACGCCGTCTATCACGGCCCGGAAGGCCTGACCCGCATCGCCGGTCGCGTCGCCCGTTTCGCCGCGATCCTCAAGGCCGGCCTGCTGCAACTCGGCTACGAGAAGACCCATCACGACAGCGCCTTCGACACCATCAGCTTCAAGACCGATGGCAAGACCGATGCGTTGATCGCGCGCGCGCAAGCCAATGGCGTCAACCTGCGCAAGGCGTGGAACGATTACATCTGCATTGCGCTGGATGAAACCACCACCCGCGCCGACATCGAACTGCTGTGGAAAATCTTTGCCGACGACGGCGCCAAGCTCCCCGACATCAATGCGCTCGACGCCAGCGCACCGTCGCTGATCCCGGCGGAACTGCAGCGCACCTCGAAGTTCCTGACCCACCCGGTGTTCAACACCCACCACAGCGAACACGAACTGCTGCGCTACATGCGTTCGCTGGCCGACAAGGACCTGGCGATGGATCGCACCATGATCCCGCTCGGTTCCTGCACGATGAAGCTCAACGCCACCGCCGAGATGATCCCGGTGACGTGGCCGGAGTTCGCCAACATCCATCCGCTGGCACCTGCTGCGCAATCACAGGGCTACAAGGCGTTGATCGACGGCCTCGAAGCCATGCTGGTCGAATGCACCGGTTATGACGCGGTGAGCCTGCAACCGAACTCCGGCGCGCAGGGCGAATACGCCGGCCTGCTGGCGATCCGTGCCTACCACGCCTCGCGTGGTGAAGCCCATCGCGACATCTGCCTGATCCCGGAATCGGCGCACGGCACCAATCCGGCCTCGGCGCAGTTGTGCGGCATGCATGTCGTCGTCACCAAGTGCGATGCGAACGGCAACGTCGACGTCGAGGACATCCGCAAGAATGCCGAGAAGTACAAGGATCGCCTCGCCGCGCTGATGGTCACCTACCCGTCGACCCACGGCGTGTTCGAGGAAGCGATCGTCGAGATCTGCGACATCATCCACGCCAATGGCGGCCAGGTGTATACCGACGGCGCCAACATGAACGCACTGGTTGGCGTCGCCAAGCCCGGCAAGTGGGGATCGGATGTCTCCCACCTCAACTTGCACAAGACCTTCTGCATTCCGCACGGCGGCGGCGGCCCGGGCGTCGGCCCGTGCGCGGTGAAGTCGCACCTCGCGCCGTTCCTGCCCAAGGCTGTGCAGGACGATGCCATCACCACCAATGGCGTCGGCAAGGGTGGCATGGTCAGCGCAGCGAGCTACGGCTCGGCTTCGATCCTGCCGATCAGCTGGATGTACATCGCGATGATGGGCAACGAAGGTTTGAAGAAGGCCACGCAGGTCGCCCTGCTCAATGCCAACTACATCGCCAAGCGCCTTGCGCCGCATTACAAGACGCTCTACACCGGCCGCAACGGACTGGTTGCGCACGAGTGCATCCTCGACCTGCGGCCGATCAAGGACGAGACCGGCATCAGTGCAGAAGACGTGGCCAAGCGCCTGATCGACTTCGGCTTCCACGCACCGACGCTCAGTTTCCCGGTCGCCGGCACGCTGATGGTCGAACCGACCGAGAGCGAATCGCAGTACGAACTCGATCGCTTCATCGACGCGATGATCCAGATCCGCGACGAGATCCGCATGGTCGCGGACGGCAAGCTCGATCGCGAGGACAATCCGCTGAAGCATGCACCGCATACCGCGATGCAGGCCGCCGCCAACGACTGGAAGCACGGTTACAGCCGCGAACTTGCCGTGTTCCCGCTGGAATCGCTGAAGCAGCAGAAATACTGGCCGCCGGTGGCGCGCGTCGACAACGTGTACGGCGACAAGAACGTGTTCTGCAGCTGCATCCCGGTCGGCGAGTTCAAGGACCACGAACCGGAAGCGTTCAGCGAACCGATGGCGGTTTGATTCAAGCGCGCGCTGTCTCAGCGGGCAGCCGGTCCGATACGCGAGACGCCGTGTGACGTCCATGTAGGCTCGTGCGCGTCATCCATGATGCGCAACGCCCGCTTACCGGACCGGCTGCCCGCTGAGCGCGCGTGTTGTTGCTTTTCGGAGAGTGGAACGCTCGCTGCGAGTCTCAGTCGGACCGCGAGCTTTTCAACGGGACCTGGCTTTCTTCCAGCGCGTACAAGTCGAAGTCGCGCACGGAAACCGGTTCGTAATCGGCATTGAACGCAACGTCGCCCGGCCGCCAGCCGGCACGACAGCGGAATGATGCCCAAAAGCGCTTCAGCACGCTCACCTGCTGGCCGATGATGCCACGGCGATTGTCGGCATCCACCATCGGATCGCCGACACCGGTGGGCCGCACGCGTTCGCCGTACAGGGCAGTGCCGAACAGGATGTCCCACAGCGGGAACACCAAGGCGTAATTGCAGGCGTGCAACGTCGGCCGCGCAGGGTCGACACGCATGTGGTGCAGGCGATGGAAGCGCGGATCGACAACCAGCTTGTCGAGCACCGGACCGAAGCGCAATCGCACGTTGGCGTGACTGAGGTTCTGCAGCAACTCGCCCGACAGCACCAGCAACGCGTATTCCACCGGCGGCACGCCGATCACCACCGCGACGCCGGCGACGATCAGTGCTTCCAGCAGGTCATCAAGATAATGGTCGCGATCATTGCTCCAGCAACTCACCTGGCGCTGGCTGTGATGCAGGCTGTGCAACGCCCACCACCACGGGATGGCGTGTTGCAGGCGATGGATCAGGTAATAGGTGAAGTCCTGGATCGCGTAATAGACCAGGAACAGCAAGACGGGGTGATGCCCGAGCCACGGAACCAGCCCCTGCACGCTGACGATGCCGGCGGGATCGTCACTGCCACCACCAAGCAGATTGCCCAGCGGCGCCAGAACCAGATAGGTGAACAACGGCAGCACGCCGAACAGCTTGATCAATGTGTAACCGCGATCAATTTTGGTGATACGACGATCCGGCCAATCCTCGGCTGGCCACAGGCGCTCCATCGGTCGGAATACCAATGCGATCACCGCCACCTGGACGATGGCGAGCAGGAAGTAGTTGGCGATCTCGTGCGCCTGGGGCGAATCGGGCATCGCCACAGCATCGGAGCCCGACCCTTCGCCGGTCTTTCGATCCCCCGGTTGCGGCAACGCAACACCGCAAGACGATGAAAATCGTCTAGATTGTGAATCGTACGTGACCGCTGCCTGGCCTTGTGTCAACGCATCGGTCGACCGTACCAGCGCGACACATCCGCGCCGTACTCCACGCCATGAGGGATTCATGCCAAATCACACCGCGCCCGCCATTCGCCGCCTCACCCTTGCCCTCGCCGCCGCACTGGTGTCCATGCCGATGATGGCGCAACAAACCGACCAGGCCACCACATCGAAAACCGACAAGAAGGAACTGGAATCGGTGACGGTGACGGGGTCGCGCATCAAGCGCACCGACGTCGAAGCGGCGATGCCGGTCACGATCATCCAGAAAGCGGAAATTCGCGCGCAGGGCATTACCTCGGCGGAGCAATTGCTGCAGCAACTCAACGTCGCCAGCAACAGTTCGGACAGTCTCGCTGCCAACAGTGGCATCGCGCCCCCCGGCACGCGCGGCAACAACGGCGTTTCGGGCGCCAACCTGCGCGGCCAGGGCGCCGACGCCACGCTGGTGCTGCTCAACGGCCGTCGTGTTGCCGCGCACGGACTCGCCGGGCAGGTCGTCGATCTCAACTCGATCCCGTTTGCCGCAATCGAGCGCGTGGAAGTGCTGCACGACGGCGCATCGGCCGTGTACGGTACCGACGCCATCGGCGGCGTCGTGAACTTCATCACGCGCAAGGACTACAAGGGCCTGCAGCTGACCTCAGGCGTCGACATCACCCAGGAAGGCGGCGGCAACATCTACCAGGCCGGGATGCTCGGCGGTTGGGGCGATCTCGACAAGGATCGCTGGAATGTCTGGGTGACGATCAACGCCAAGAAGAACCAGGCGCTGCGCGGCTACCAGCGCGATTTTGCCAACAGCTTCCAAGCCAACCGCGGACTGGCGCCGGATACCCGCGGCGCACCCTACGGCAATGTCGTCACTGGCACCGGCAGCCTGATCGGCGGTGGCCTGAAGGACCCCGCCACCGGCCTCACCAAGACAACGATCAGTCCGCTTGACCTGCCCGGTGGTGCCGGCTGCGTCAATGGCGGCGACATGATGGGACCCTACGGCGACCAGATCTGGGCCAGCCCCGGCGCCAGCTTCGCCTGCGCCTGGGATTACGGCCGCGCGCGCACGATCCAGCAGCCGGTCAAGACCCTGCAGGCAATGGGCCGCGCCACCTTCAAGCTTGGCGAGCGCCATGAATTCTTCGTTGAATTCATGGGATCGAACGTCACTTCAACCCGACAATTCGAAGCCCAGCAGATCTCCACCGCCATCAACCCCAGCGCAACCCAGCTCGATCCCTATCCGTTGAATGCGAACACCAAGGCGACTTACGACTCGGTGTACAACGCCTTGCTCAATTATTTCGGTCCGCAGGCCAACCTGGTTTATGGCCGACCGATCACCTACCGCTGGCGTTGCGAGGTGTGCGGTCCGCGCCAGCTCAAGACCACCACCAAGGCCTATCGCATCCTGCTGGGGCTGGACGGCACGCTCGGCACTTGGGACTACAACATCGGGTTGGCGCGTGCGCAAAGCAAGGCAGCGTCGTCGCTTGCTGGTGGCTACTACTACACTCCGCAGCTGAAGGCTCTGTTGAACGCAGGCGTCCTCAATCCGTTCCTGATGCCTGGCCAGAGCCAATCGGAAGCGGCCGTCCAGGGGCTGGTCGCCGCTGACGCTACCGGACTGCAGCTCTATTCCGGCACGACGGCGACGACCACGTTCGACGCCAGTTTCAGCGGCAGCCTCGGCTTCCACTTGTGGGCCAAGGAACCGGTGCAGGCCGCTGCCGGCGTCGACATCCGCCGTGAGGAATACGAATTCAGCGGCCCGGCGCAATGGGCATTGGGCAACGCCTTCATCTTCGGCGCCCCGGGCGATGCGGCGAACTACATGCCGAAGAAAACCCGCAACGTGAAAGCAATCTTCGCGGAATTCAACGTGCCGATCTTCGACAGCCTGTCGGTGGATCTCGCGGTCCGCCACGATCGCTACGACGGCTTCGGTGGTACCACCAATCCCAAGTATTCATTCAAGTGGCAGCCGGTGGACTGGCTGGCGTTCCGTGGCTCCTACAGCACCGGGTTCAAGGTGCCGGACTTCGCCAAGCTGTTCCGCGGCACCATCGAAAGCCCATACACGGGGCTGGACCTCGCCGACCCGGCGATCTGTGCAAAGGGCCAGTACAACCCCAACGTTCCCAGCTGCAGTGTCCAGATCAAGCCCAACATCCTGAGCGGCGGCAATCCCAAGCTGGAACCGGAAAAAGCCAAGCAGAAGAGCATCGGTTTCGTCCTGGCGCCCACCCGCAACAGTAACCTCACCGTCGACTGGTGGGAAATCGAACGCACCAACACGATCCGCAGTGGGTTCAGCCTGACCACGATGCGCAGCAACTATGCGCTCTATGCCTCGAACTTCATCCGTGATTCGAGCGGACAGATCATCGACATCGACCAGCGGTACATCAATACCGGCGGCACGCTCAATCGTGGCATCGAACTCGACGGCAACATCGGCGGAAAACTTGCCGGCGGCATGTGGAACGTCCATCTCAATGGCAACTATCTGCTGACATTCCGCACCAAGAGTTTCGACACCCTGCCCTACAGTGACAATCTGGTCGGCACCTACGATCCCTACTTCAACCTGCCGATCAAGTGGAAGCACACGCTCGGCTTCAGTTGGAACAAGGGCAACTGGTCGCACACCCTGACCCAGATCTATCGTGGTGGATACAAGGACTGGCAGCCCCCGGGCATCGTCAACGGCTATCGCCCGCCGGACTACACCCCCAACGTGAAGCCGTACATCACCTACAACTACAGCGCTACTTGGAGCGCTGCCAAGGACCTCAGGCTGACCTTCGGCATCCGCAACCTGCTCAACACCAATCCACCGTTCACCCTGCGCTACCTGGATGACGGCGATGGTGCAGGCTGGGATGCGCGCGTGGCCGATCCGCGAGGTCGTTCCTTCAACCTGCTGGTGGAATACAACTTCATGTAAGCAGGCGGACTTCCCGCAGCAACAAGGAAAGGCGCACTCCGGTGCGCCTTTCCTTTTCAATCACACGTCGTCACCATCGCCGCGCACGCGCCCAGGACCAACACCTTCGAGGCGCTTGAAGAAACGACGAAACGCCGCCTCGCTGCGATAGCCAAGCATCTCGGCGACCGCAGCAACGGAAAACCGGCGATTGCGCAACAAGCGCCGCGCTTCGGTGGCGCGCCACTGCGCGAGATACTGGATCGGCGGAACGCCCACGACCTGGGTGAACAGTTCCGCGAACGAGGTGCGCGACATCCCGGCGACATGCGCCATGCCCTGGATCGTCCAGTCTTCGCCGGGACGCATGTGGACGGCCGCCAGCGCCTTCGACAGTCGCGCGTCGACCAGCGCCGCCAGCAACCCGCGCGGCTGCTCGGCACGCCGTACGTATTCGCACACCGCCATCGCGAACAGCGAGTCCGCGAGTTTGTTCTGCACCACTTGCCGGCCCCAGCGGATATCGCGGCTATTGTTCGCCAGCAATTCGGCGAGCTGGCGAAACGCCGGGCCACTCTCTTCCGAACGGATCACGAAGCACGACGGCAACGCGGTGAAGATCGGATTGCCGCTGCCGCCATGGAAATCAAGATCGCCACACAACATGGAAGTATCGGGCGCATCGCCAGCCGGCGGATGGTGGGGATCGGGCCCGGCCGAGAGCATGTGGCGGCACCCTCCGGGAAAGACCACCAGATCGCCGCGCTCCAGCCACAGGGGTTGCTGCAATGTTTCCTCATTGATCCAGCATCCACCAGCGGTCACCAGATGAAACTGACCGTGCGGCGTTGCCGGCTCCTGCTCGAACCATGGTCCGCAATAACTGACGTTCGCGGTGATCTCGACGCGAACGCGGTAGGCGCCCAGGACTGTCTCCAGCACGCTGTCGATGCTGTCCGGGGCGGGTGGAGCCAGATCACTTTGCTGCATGGCCGCATCCTAGGCCAATCCCACGCCCACTGGCCATGCTCACAAGCATGTCATTTCATGGCGCATCGTCCGAATCGCCTGAATGAACGCGAACTCGCGGACGCTCGGGCATGGTGACAGGACGAAGGGGGCTATCCACGGCCGCCATTCGCGGGTGGAATGACCACGCCGCCCGAACGCGACGGCTTCCTCTTCCAACCCTCCGAGGTTTTCACATGAACACGCAACTCAAGACCGTTTCCGGCCTGTCCGTGGCGCTGGCCGCCGCATCGATGTTCCTGGTCGCGCCCATCGCGCAAGCCGCCGGTTCCGGCAGTGCCGCGATGGGTCACTGCATGGGCGCAAACGCCTGCAAGGGCCAGGGGGCCTGCAAGACCACGCACAACGCCTGCAAGGGCCAGAACGCCTGCAAGGGCCAAGGCTTCACCCAGACCACCGAGAAGGACTGCAAGGTCGCAGGCGGCAAGTTCGAGAGTGCCAAGGGTGCCGCTGCGACGAAGCCGGCCAGCAAGTCCTGATGTGCCCCCGCTCCGTCCTTTCCATGCGAAGGGACGGAGCCTTCTTGTCGATGCACCGCAGAGGACACGCGATGACACGCCCCTTGCAAGGTTTCGGCCTCGGCCTCAGGCCTGCGTACTACGAAGACGCCCTTGCGCCGCATTGTGCGGTGGACTGGTTCGAAATCGTCAGCGAAAACTACATGGTCGCAGGCGGTCGTCCCCTGCATGTGCTCGACCAGATCGCCGAGCGGTATCCGCTGGCAATGCATGGCGTGTCGCTCTCGATCGGTGGACGTGACCCGCTCGATCACGACTACCTGCGCCAACTCACGGCACTCGCGCGACGCGTGCGCCCGCGGGTGATCTCCGATCACTTGTGCTGGTCCAGCGGCAATGGCATCCATCTCCACGATCTGTTGCCATTGCCGCAGATCGAAGAAGCCGTACGCCATGTCTCGGCGCGCGTGCGCGACGTCCAGGACGCGCTGGGCCAGCAGATCCTGCTGGAAAACGTCTCCAGTTACCTGCGCTTTTCCGGAGACACCCTGGATGAAGCGCAATTTCTCTCGGCGATTGTCGCGGAGTCTGGCTGCGGCCTGCTGCTCGACGTCAACAACGTATGGGTGAACGGCCACAATCACGGCTTCGATCCCCATGCAATGCTTGATGCCTTGCCGATCACGGCGGTCGGCCAGATCCATCTCGCCGGTCATTCCAGCGACGCGCTCGGCAGCGGCCTGTTGATTGATACCCATGACCAGCCGGTCAGCGACGCAGTCTGGGATCTCTACGCGCATGCCGTTCGCCGCTTCGGCGCTGTGCCGGCGATGATCGAGCGCGACGACAACTACCCGCCGTTCGCCGAATTGCTGGCGGAGCTCACGCATGCACGCGACATTGCGGCGACGGCAACGGCGCAAAGGGAGGCAGCATGAACCTGCCCATCCCCAACCTTCTCGCGCATCAGGTGGCCCTGCAGGACTGGCTGATGCATGGAAATGCCGCGCTGTCCGGATGCATCGATGGCGATCGCCGCGACCAGCGCATGCGCATCTATGGCGATGCCTACCGGTTGCGCCTGACCGATATCCTCGCCAACGATTTTCCGGTGCTGCATGCGCTGGTCGGCGAAGACATGTTCGACGCATTGGCGGGCGGATATCTGCATGCCCACCCCTCGCGGCATCCGTCCGTTCGTCATTTCGGATGCGACTTCCCGGACTGGCTACGACAGCAGGAACACCCATCGACATGGTCGATGCTTGCCGACTTCGAATGGGCGCAAGGCGAAGCCTTCGATGCCGTCGATGCGGCCGCGATCGCGTTGACGGATATCGCCGCGCTTCCTGCCGATGCCTGGCCCGGATTGCGCTTGACCCTGCATCCGGCAATCCGTCGCGTCCACGCGCCTGACTGCATCCCGGAAATCGTCGAAGCGCATCACGCAGGCCGGCCGTTGCCGTCCATGAAGGACTGCGATCCATCCGATTGGCTGTTGTGGCGTGCCGATTTCCGCGTCCATTGGCGCCGACTCGATGCCGACGAGGCAATGCTGCTCGACATGGTGGCTGGCAGCGCGACATTTGCGGACCTCTGCGCCCAGCTTTCCACTCAGACTCCGGAAACAACCGCAGCGCTTCGCGTCGTCAGCCTGCTCAAACTCTGGATCACCGATGGCCTGGTGATCGCGGCGGCGCCTTCCCCGAACACGATCGCCTGAGGGCCCCATCATGCAACGCTGCGCCACATTCATGAAAAAACCACTCGTCCCCGCATCGATGCAGGATGCCCCGCTGCCCGAGCGCGCCCATGCCGTGTTGCGCGCGCTTGCCGCCCGCTACGACTGGCTGGCGCCGCTGCTGTTGCGCTTGGTCTTCGGCTATTTCTGGGCGGAAACCGGCTGGGCCAAGCTGATGAACCACGACGGCTTCACCGAGCGCTTCGTCAACTGGGGCATTCCGTTTCCTGGCTTGAGCGCCTACGTCAGTGGTGCGACCGATCTCGTCGGCGGCGTGCTGCTGATGCTGGGGTTGATGACGCGGCTCACTACGCTGCCGATGATCTTCAACATGATCGTGGCATTGGCGCTGGTGGTGTTGCCGGGCGTCTCGACCCTCGACGATTTCGTCGAGTTGAACGAAGTGCTCTACATCCTCGTGCTGTTCTGGCTGTCCATGGCCGGCCCGGGGCGCGCCAGCCTCGATCACCTGATCGCACGCCGTTCCGCCAGTCGCGCATGAAAAAAGAAACCCGCCTTGCGGCGGGTTTCTTCCATTGCAGCATCTCTTGAAAAGCCAGCGGATCGATCAGCCGCCGTTCTTCGCCAGCCAGGCATCGACGGCCGGGATCTGCTCCTTGTGCACCTTGATGCGGTATTCGATGCCCGCGATCGCGGTATCGGCATCGCGGCGCGACGTCGGCGCAAGATACTTCTCGGCGTAGCCGTGGATCTTGTCGATCATCGCCGGATCCGAGGAGCTGGCACCCAGGCCGGCGTAGTAGCGGCTCAGCGACGAGTTGTCGACCAGCTTGTCGACCTGCTCACGATGCGCCAGCGCCCAGTCGAACACCATGTCCGGGTGGTCAAACGCAGCGCCGCGGACCATGCCCGCGCTCGTCGTCGCACCCGGCTCGTCGGTCAGGGCCAAGTCCAGCGCCTTCTGGGCCAAGGTCGCGTCTTCCGCCGATGCCAGCAACGAATACATCTGCGACTTCACCATCGGGGTTGGCGCCGACTTCGCCATCGCGTGCAACTGGTCCCACTCGGCCGGCGTCGCCTTGGAACCGACGAGGCCCAACACGATGCGGCGCATTTCCGGCGCCATTGTCCCGCCCGATTGCAGCGTAGCGAAGCGCTTGCGTGCCTCGGCCAGCGTCGCCGCATCATCCATGCCGCCAAGCGTGCCGATCAGGCTCATGCGCAGCGACTTCACGGCAGCGGAATCGTTGGCCTTCTGCTCCCAGCCGAGCTTGTCCAGCATCGGGCGCAGGCGCTTGGTCGCATACGCCTGGAATGCACCGCGGTTGGCATCTTTCTTCTTGTAGCTGTTGATGGTCGCCAGCGAACCCACCAGGGCCTGCTGCACCTGCGGCTTGGAATCGGCATTGATGCTGCGGGTCAGTTCAAGGTAATCGGCGATCGGCTGGCGACCGGCGGTACCCAGCGACCAGGTATCGCTCATCAGGCCAAGCTGGTCGATCGGCTTCAGCTGCGCGAACGCCTTGCTGATCGCAGCGAACTGGTCGGCGGAATAGTGCGTGCGGTAATAGCCGGCCTGACCGGCATTCACCAGCACCGGGCCACACCCCTGCAGGGTGATGCTGCCCTTGCCATCACGCACCAACGTGCGCGACTGTGGCTTGCCCACCACTTCCGCCACCACCGGCACGCGCCAACTCAACGGGGTCTTGTCAGGACGGTCACGGGTGAATTCCCCTTGGGTCAGTTGCACCGTGGTCTTGCCGTTGCTGCAGGTAACGGCACCGACATCGATCTGCGGAATGCCCGGCTGCAGGGTGAAGTCGTGCGCGATGTCCTTGATCGGCATCTTGCTGCCTTCATCCATCGCGTTCCAGAAATCATCCGACACGGTGTTCGAGTAGGCGTGCTTCTTGATGTAGCGGCGCACGCCGGCGCGCCACGCGTTCTCGCCGAGATAATTCTCGAGCATGTGGATCACCGACTCGCCCTTGGAATAGGTGATGGTGTCGAAGGCCTGGCTGGCCTGTTCCACCGTCGCCACGTGCTGCACGATCGGATGGGTGGTCGCGATCGCGTCGCGACCCATCGCCGCTTCACGCACGCCCACCGCGCTGATCGCCGTTTCCCACTCCGGATGCAGCTTGGCGGTGGTGCGGCCTTCCATCCACGAGGCAAAGCCTTCGTTCAACCACAGGTCGTCCCACCAGCGCATCGTCACCAGATCGCCGAACCACTGGTGCGCCATTTCGTGGGCATCGGTGGTGAACACGCCGATCTTGTTGCCTTCGGTCGAGACCTTGGGATCGAGCAGCAACGCGTATTCGAAGGTGAAGATCGCGCCCCAGTTTTCCATCGCGCTGAAGAACTGGCTCTGGCCCGGCGCAGCGATGTTGTCGAGCTTCGGCAGCGGATACTTCACACCGAAGTAGTCGTTGTATTCATTGATGATCTTCGCGCCCGATTCCAGCGCGAAGTCGGCCTGCGAGACCATGCCCTTCTGAGCAATCACGCCGATCTCGGTGCCGCCCGCGGCCTTGGTGGTGCGGCGCTCGAAGTCGCCGAGACCGAAGAACAGCAAGTAGGTGGACATCTTCGGCGAGGTTCCGAAGGTCACGCGCTTCATGCCATTGCCAGCGTCCTTGCTGGACTTGACCGGCATGTTGCTGACGGCCATCTGGTCCTTCGGCACCACCGCGGTGAGGTCGAACACGGCCTTGTAGTTCGGCTCGTCCCAGCTCGGGATGAAGCGGCGGGCATCGGAATTCTCGAACTGGGTGTACAACGCGCGCTTCTTGCCGGCCTTGGTGTCGTAATCAAGGGCGAAAATCCCGATCGCCTGGGTGCCGATCTTGCCGGTGTAGTGCGTGGACAGCACGTAGCGGCCCGGCTTCAGTTCCTTGTCGAAGGTGAAGGTCGCGGTCTGGTTGGCCGCATCGACGCTCACTTGCGGCATCATCGCGCCACCTGCGCCCTTAAGGCTGGTGTGCGAGAACGTCATGTCGATCGCGTTGAGGGTGATCGTCTTGGTCGCCTGGACCACGGCGATGTCAATCGAGACCACGCCGTCGAAATTCATGTCCTGCGCGTGCGGCGTCACTTCCACGGTGTAGTGCTGCGGCACCACGTTGCGCGGCAACTGGGTGGTCGTGGTGGTGTCGATGCGCGGCAGTGCGGACGCGGCTGCCGGCTTGGTGGCGGCGTGGGCCTGACCCGCAAGCGCGGCGGCGATGGCAAGACTGAGGATGCGGGACATGAACGCTCCGGTTCCGTGGGTTGGAAACCGGAGAGTCTGCGGTGTACGCCGTCCGCCCGCCCCCGCCAGAAGTCATGTCAACGGCACGACAGCACCGTTGACTATCCCATTCAGGCAAACGGATCCTGCAGGATGATGTTGGCGTCGCGGTCGGGACCGGTCGACACGATCGCCAACGGGCAGCCCGCCAGCTCTTCCAACGCGCGCAGGTAGGCACGTGCGGCCGGCGGCAACTTGTCCCATTCGGTGATGCCGGCGGTGGATTCCTGCCAGCCCGGGAATTCCAGGTACACCGGCGTGCACTCTTCCCAACCCTTGGCGTCGAGCGGCGCGTATTCGCTGCGCTTGCCTCGGTATTCGTAGGCGATGCACATCTTCAGCGTCTCCATCCCGTCGAGGATGTCGAGCTTGGTGATGCACAGGCCGGTGATGCCGTTGATCTCGACCGCGCGCTTGAGGGCGACGATGTCCATCCAGCCACAGCGGCGCGGACGACCGGTGGTCGCGCCGTACTCCTGGCCGCGATCGCGGATGCCCTGGCCGATGTCGTCGTGCAGTTCGGTCGGGAACGGACCGCCGCCGACGCGAGTGGCATAGGCCTTGGCGATGCCGAGCACGTAATCGATCGCGCCGGCGCCGACGCCGGTGCCGGCATAAGCGCCGCCGACCGTGGTGTTGCTGGAGGTGACGTAGGGATAGGTGCCGTGGTCGATGTCGAGCAGCGACCCCTGCGCACCTTCGAACAGCACTTTCTTCCCGGCCTTGCGCAGATCATGGAGGATGCCGGCGACGTCGGCCTTCATCGGTTCGACGTATTCGCCGAAGGCCAGCGCCTCGTCCAGCGTCTGCTGGAAATCGACCGCATCGACACCGAGGTATTTCGTCAACACGAAGTTGTGGTAGTCGAGCGCAGCGCGCAGCTTCTCGGCCAGTTCGTCCGGATAGTGGAGATCGGCGATACGGATGCCGCGACGCGCGACCTTGTCCTCGTAGGCCGGGCCGATGCCACGGCCGGTGGTGCCGATCGCCGACTTGCCGGCGGCTTTCTCGCGGGCCTGATCCAGCGCGATGTGGTACGGCATGATCAGCGGCGTCGCCGGCGAGATCTTCAGGCGGCTGCGCACTTCGACGCCGTTGCCTTCCAGCTCGGCAATTTCCTTTTGCAGCGCACCCGGGTGCAGGACCACACCGTTGCCGATCAGGCATAGCGCGTCGTCGCGCAGGATGCCAGAGGGAATCAGGTGGAGGACGGTCTTCTTGCCGCCGATCACCAGGGTGTGGCCGGCGTTGTGGCCGCCCTGGAAGCGCACCACGGCGCCGATGTCCTGGGTGAGCAGATCGACGATCTTGCCCTTGCCCTCATCGCCCCACTGGGCACCCAAAACGACGACCGATTGACCCATTTCCTTGCTCCAGACGTGAAAAAAGCCGAGGCGAGCCCCGACTTTTCGATATTGTACGCCTGTTACGGGGACAAGGCACGCGCTGGCTTCGCGGGTGCACCAGTCCGAAGCGCGGGCGTTGCGCCGCATGGGTGAGGCAATCGCTTGCGAACCATTGGTTCGCGTGCAGCCGAACGCCATGAGCGCAAGCGAATGGCCGGTCCGCGAAACGGCGGCGCACGAGCCTACATGGACGTACTTGCGGCGGCCCGCTCGCCGGAGCTGGTCACCCGCCAAGCCAGCGCGTGCCTGGAACGCAGCAGGCGCAAAGCCGGGCGGTTTTTTGCACGACGCGCATGCAACACGCTCAGTGCGCGTAACGCAGCGCCTGGAACGCCGGATCGTCGAGCGAAACCGGCTTGCCGGCCAGCCGCGCGCGCCGGTAGGCCATCGCCGCACGGTCGAAGGCCGCCGCCTGCGGATCCTCGACGGCGACTTCGGCATAGATGCGTGCCGCTTCGGCATCGCCCTCCGCGCGCCGGGCATCTGCGCTCTTGCGTGCCGCCGCCAGCAACTGGATGCGCTCGCTGTCGGCTTGCGCGGTCGCGGCCTTGAGCTGCGCCTGCGCATCGACGCGCGCACGCGCGATCACCTCGTCCTGGGTTGCGCGCATGTCGGCCTGGATCGTCTTGGCGCTCGCGCTGTCGGCAGGGATGCCAGCATGGCCGGTGCCACGATCCTCGATCACCAAGCCGAGGTTTCGCGCTACCGCATCCGCCGCGGCCGTGCTCGCCCATATTGCCTGACCACGGTCCGCCACCGTTTGCGCAAACGTCTGCTCGCGCAAGGTCGGTATCACGCTCGCCTGCAAGGCAGTGGCAAGGCGGTCACGTGGAATCCCGGGATTCGCGCCCGATGCATTGCCGTAGCGCGCGGCGTCGGTGACACGCGCCAGCACCCACGGCGATTGCACCAATTCACGGCCATCGCGACTGGACCACCGCAACTCCGGCTGCAGCAGCACGCGCAGCGGAACACGCTGGACGCGATCGATCAGCGGCCACTTCAGGTGCAGGCCGGGACCGATGTTGTTGCGCGTGCCATTGATCGGCGACGACACCACCGCCAACTGGCCGGGGTCGACGCGAAAACCAGCATCGAATGCCGTCAACGCCAGCAGGAACAGCAGGAAACTCGCGACCATGGATTTCATCGCCGCACCTCCGCATTCCGGCCACTGCGATTCACGCTGCGATCGACCTCGCGCGAAGCATCGCGCAACGGGCGCTCGGTGTCCGCCGGCGTTGCCGTAGCAGGCGCTGCACTTGTGGCTGTCGTCGCGGCTGCCGCGGGCGCGGGATCGGGGGTGACACTGTCGCGCACCGCGCTCTGCAGCACCACATCGCGCGTCACGATCGGCGCCGCCTTGTATTGCGCGACCAGCTCGCGGAAATGGGCGGCATCCCCTTCGGCGTCGATGATGCGTGCCTGGCGATCACGTTCGGCTGCCGCAAGCATGGCATCCGCCTCGGCCTGTGCCGCCGGCAGTTGTTTGGTGGCCTCCGCCTTGGCATCGGCGACCGCGCGCTCCTGATCCTGCTTGATGGACTTGAGCGTGTTGCCGGCATCACTCACCGCACTCGGCAACACCGGTTCCGACCATGTCACCGACAACGGTCGGATCCCAAGTCCCGCGCGCTGCGCCCGTGCCTGCAATGCCGCCAACGCCTGCGGCGCCAGTTGTCCGCCGCGCCCCCCCAGCGTCGCCAGCGATCCGGCAGCCACCTGCATCGATACGGCATCGCGTGCCATGTGCCGCAACGCATCCTGCGGCACGTCACTGCTATTGGCGATGAAACGAATCGGGTCGTCGATGATGTAGTCAGTTTGCACCGGCAGGTCGAACATGGCGGGATCCCCCACCATCACCGGCAGCGAGTCTTCGATCGCCTTGCGCGCGCCGATCTCGATGCCGGTCGCACGCTCCAGCGGCCACGGCAATTTCAGATGCACGCCCGGCTGGAGCACGCGCAATGGTTGACCCAGTCGCGAGATCACCGCCTGGCGGCCATCGCCGACCACCACCACGCTGGACAAGGCCAGCCAGGCCCCCAGCACGACACCGGTCCACAGCAGGGCCGAGGGTCCCGGCAGCCAATCGCGCGGGTCGAGCCGCGACGGCGGTGGCGCGTCGGCGGGGTCGCTATGTTTTCCGGGGGGATTCCAGGCCATCGGGTTTCGTCGGGGCGCCTTGCTGGTCGCTAGTGTGTCAGATGGGGTCGAGATCGGTGTCGGGCAAGAGCGATCGCAGCACCTCGGCGCCGCCCGCAGCCACCAAGCGCAGCGCCTCTGTTTCCGGCAGATCGATGGCGACGCGCCAGCCGGTTTCGTCATGCGTTTCCGAACGGATCGCATCGAGTGCGTGCAGGCGCGCGCGCAAGCGCCCCGATTCATTGGACAGGTGCAGTTCGCCGGCCACGCGGCGCAGCGCGAAGACATCGCCCAACGCATCGCGCAAATGATCGAGGCCGACACCATCGCGCGCCGACACCCATACCCGCGGGCGCGCATCGGTCGGCACGTCGCGACGCGCTTCCGCGCCGTCGATGCGGTCGATCTTGTTGAACACGAGGATTTGCGGAAGATCGCCCGCGTCAATTTCGGCGAGCACCGCATCGACCTGGGCGATGCGATCATCGCGATGCGGGTCGGCAGCGTCGATCACGTGCAGCAGCAGGTCGGCTTCGCGTGCTTCGCTCAGGGTCGAACGGAATGCGGCCACCAGGTCGTGCGGCAGATCGCGCACGAACCCGACGGTATCGGCGAGGATCGCCTGGCCGCCGGAGATATCGATACGACGCACCGTGGGATCCAGCGTCGCGAACAGCTGGTCGGCGGCATAGGCTTCGGCACCGGTCAGCGCGTTGAACAGGGTCGACTTGCCGGCGTTGGTGTAACCGACCAATGCGACGCGTGGCAGTTCACTGCGAGTGCGGGCGCGGCGCATCTGGGTGCGCTGCACTTCGACCTTGTCGAGCTTGCGCTGCAATTGTTCCAGCCGCGTCTGCAACAGGCGGCGATCGGTTTCCAGCTGGGTTTCACCGGGGCCGCGCAGGCCGATCGAACCGCCGCGCTGGCGTTCCAGGTGGGTCCAGCCGCGCACCAGACGCGTTGCCAGATGCTTGAGTTGCGCCAACTCGACCTGCAACTTGCCTTCGTGCGACTGCGCACGCTGGGCGAAGATATCGAGGATCAGCCCGGTGCGATCGATCACGCGCCGTTGCAGCGCGCGTTCGAGGTTGCGTTCCTGCACCGGCGACAACGCGTGGTTGACGAGGACGAGGTCGGCGCCGCTGGCATCCGCGATCGCCTTGAGTTCCTCGACCTTGCCCTCGCCGATCAGTGTCGCCGCATTCGGACGATCAATGCGTGCATTTGCGCTGGCGACGACAGTCGCGCCGGCGGAACGCGCCAGTTCGACGAACTCCGCCAGCACATCTTCTTCGAGCCGACTGCCGCGATGCGGCTGCACCAGCAGTGCATGCTCACCTTTTTCCGAACGATCGAACAATGCCTTTCCCGTCAGCCGTGATGCGGCGGCTGGTCGTCTTCGTCTTCGTCTTCGTAATCGCCATCCTCGTCGTCTTCATCATGATCATCCTGACCCATGTCGCGCGATGACGAATCCTGCTGGACGTAGGCACCCGTCGGCCCCACGCGCACCGCGCGCGCCGGCACCACGGTGGAGATCGCGTGCTTGTAGACCATCTGGCTGGTGGTTCCGCGCAACAGGACCACGAACTGGTCGAACGACTCGATCGTGCCCTGGAGCTTGATGCCGTTGACGAGATAGATCGACACCGGCACGCGCTCACGCCGGAGGACGTTAAGGAAGGGGTCTTGCAGAGACTGCGGCCGCGAGGCCGGGGAATTGCGCTGCTGCATGGGAGGAATCTCTTGGGGAAAAAGTCGTTTTCGGCCCGCGTCTTTGGCGCGGTATCAATAGCTTACATGAAGCCGGCAAAACGCCCGCCGAACGAAGTTCCCTGCAGAAACAGCGCCATCGCGTCAACGAGTTGCCCACGCTGGCGTTGCGCATCAAAACGGCGCACGTCCAATTGCCCGCGCAACCATGTCATCTGGCGCTTGGCGAGCTGCCGGGTCGCGGAAATGGCGCGATCACGGAATTGCGCGGCGTCGCCCTCGCCATCGAGAT
Source organism: Pseudomonadota bacterium (assembly GCA_018242465.1). GTDB lineage: Bacteria > Pseudomonadota > Gammaproteobacteria > Xanthomonadales > Xanthomonadaceae > Solilutibacter. Next base: position 25,553 of record JAFEBY010000130.1, read on the forward strand.
ACTCCCAAGCCTGGCGATAACCGACTGCACGGATGGCGGGAAGATCGAGCGGTGCCAGATGCCCGGCCAGTTGCGGCAAGGCGCGAAGATTCCCGACCTCATCAAGGAAACCGCATTCAAGCATTCGGTCGAAGCGGCGTTCAATGCGGACGTGCAATTCCGCGCGCGATTCCGGCACCAGCGCCAGCTTCAGCACCCGTACCGGCCAACGCGGCGCGTGGAGGTGTTCCGCTTGCCACTGCGTGATCGGCTTGCCACTGAGACGGAACACTTCCAGCGCGCGCTGGATGCGTTGCGGATCGGTGGCGTGGATGCGTGATGCCGCTTCTGGATCGACCTGTGCGAGCTCTGCATGCAGCGCTGGCCAACCCAGCCGTTCGGCGGCGGCGGCGATCGCCGCACGCATGTCGGCGTCGGCGCCGGGCATCGGCGCGAGCCCGGAAAACAGCGCGTGCGCATAGAGGCTGGTGCCGCCGGCGAGGACCGGCAACGCACCGCGCGCAACAATGGCGGCCACGGCGGATTTCGCGTCATCGACGAACTCCGCCACCGAATACGGCTGCCAGGGATCGCGGATGTCGATCAGGTGGTGGCGTACGCGTCGCTGTTCTTCCTTGCTTGGCTTTGCAGAACCAATGTCCAGTCCGCGATAGACCAGCGCGGAATCGATGCTGACGATTTCACCCCCAACGCGTTCGGACAGCTCCAGCGCCAGATCGGTCTTGCCCGACCCGGTCGGCCCGAGCAGTGCGATCGCGACCGGGCGGGCATCCGTGCTCATCGCCATCCCATCAATGCATCAACCCTTGCGCGCCAGCATGCTGTGGCTGCGTGCGTAGGCGAAATACACCACGACACCGATCGCGTTCCAGGTCAGGAACCAGATCTGGGTCTTCTGCGGCAGGCTCCAGAACAGATAGAGGCAGCCGAGAATGGCAAGCGGCCCGACCAGCCACGCCAGCGGCGTACGGAAATTGCGCGGCCGGTTCGGCTCGCGCTTGCGCAGCACCAACAGGCAGGCACCGACGGCGATGAAGGCCGCAAGCGTGCCGGCATTCGCCAGTGCCGCGATCTCGTCGAGGCGAGCCACGCCCGCAAGCGCGGCAACCAGCACGGCGGTGAAGGCAGTGATCGCGACCGGCGTGCCGGTCCGTGCATTGACCTTCGACAGGCTGCGCGGCAACAGACCATCACGCGACATCACGAAGAAGATGCGGCTCTGGCCGTAGAAGAACGCCAGCAGCACCGTTGGCAACGCGATGATCGCGACGATGCCGATCAGGAAGGCAACAGTGCCATGACCAAGTTCGCGCATGATCAGCGCCAACGGTTCAGCACTCTTGCCGAACACGCCGAAATTCATCGCCCCGATCGCGGCCAGCGCCACCAGCATGTAGATCACGGTGCAGCCGATCATCGAGCCGACGATGCCGATCGAAAGATCGCGTCCCGGATTCTTCGTCTCTTCCGCCGCAGTGGAAATCGCATCGAACCCATAGAAGGCGAAGAAGATGATCGCCGCCGCCGCCATCACCCCGCGCTCGACGCCGTCCGCGCCCATCGACTTCGAGAAGCCGTAGGGCATGAATGGATGCAGGTTGTCGGCATTGAACGCCGGCAACGCCACCGCAACGAAGATCGCCAATGCAATGAGCTTGAACACCACCAGGAAGGCATTGACCGTCGCACTCTCGCGAGTACCGGCCATCAACGCACCCGCGACCACGAACACGATCAATACCGCCGGCAGGTTGATCAGGCCGCCGGCATGGGGGCCGGCAGCGAGCGCCTTGGGCAAGGCCACGCTCCAGCCCATGTTGGCGTGCAGCCAGTCGAGGAAACCGACGAAATAGCCGGACCACCCGACCGCAACCGTGCTCACCACCAACGAATATTCCAGGATCAGGCTCCAACCGATGATCCAGGCTAGGCCTTCGCCCAGCGCCGCATAACTGTATGTGTAGGCACTGCCGGCAGCCGGCATCATCGTTGACAGCTCGGCATAGGCCAACGCCGCGCAGGCGCAGACCACGCCGGCGATCAGGAACGACAGCAGCACCGCCGGTCCCGCCTTGTCGGCGCCGACGCCGATCAGCGTATAGATGCCCGTGCCAACAATGGCGCCGATGCCGAGCGCGACCAGATGCGGCCATGACAGGGTCGGCACCAGCTTGCGGCCTTCCTCGTGCTCGGTGATGCGGTTGATGTCCTTGCGACGAAGCAGGCTTTGCATGCGATGGCGTCCGGAAGAGCGCGGTGCGCGCGGGAATTGCCACAGCATAATCGAACGATGCCGACCGGCCCGAAGGCCGGTCGTTCGTAACGCTCCGGTCAGAAGTCCCGGCGATAGCGGATGCCAACGGTGCGTGGGCGGATTGGGGTGGAGTAGATCGAACCGGGAGCCGACGGTTGCTGACCACACACGGTCTCGAGGCACTCCAGACCGCGTTTGGTGATACCGCGCGAATCGGTCAGGTTGCTGGCATACAGTTCCACATTCCACTTGTCTGCACCGATACCGGTGGAGAGGTCGAACGTGGTGTAGGCCCTCATGTTGCCCTTGATCTGGTTCTGAACGGCCCGAAGATCCGAGTGGCGTTCACCCACATGTGCCGCAACACCCTGGACGTAGGCGTTAAACCCGCCGAGAGTGAACACGTAACGGGCCGTCAGGTTGCCCTTGATCTTTGGCGTTGTCGGCAGCTGGCTTCCTTTGGGTGCCAGCAGATCAGCCCCTGAACAGTTCTGTCTTGTCTCCAGGGTGACTGGATCAAGCGTGCAATAGTTTTGGGTGAGACGAGGCTTGTAAACGCCAACCGACGCGCTCAGGGTGAGGTTGTAGGTTGCCGCCCAGGTCAGGTCCATTTCCGTTCCATCGATCTGTGCCTGGCCGACGTTGTGAATTTCGGTCAACCCGTTCGGTCCCAAGAAGGAAACCTGAAGATCCTTCCATTGCTGGGAAAACACCGCCCCGTTGAAGCGCAGACGGTTGTTCAGCCACGACGTCTTCCAACCCAGCTCGTAGTTGGTGAGGTAATCGGCGACATATGGCGGCAAGGTGCCACGGCGATTGATGCCGCCAGGTCGATAGCCTTGCGACCAAGTGGCGTAGATCATTTTGTCCTTGTCAAGGTGATACGTCAGGTTGACGCGGCCAAGATTGCCACTCTCACTAATGGTCTTGTTGAAGTCGCTGCATGGTGCGCCCTCGAATCCCTGCCACTTGCTTCGATCCGGTCCGTACAGCAACTGGCAACGCCCCTCGCCCTTCGCATCACTCGAAAACGCATTCCCCAGTCCATACCCGAAGTAGCCTTGCAAGCCATTGTGCGCGCGAAAATGACGAACACCTCCGGTAATGGTCAGGCTCTTGGTGATATCGAAAGATGCCTCACCGAACACGGCCTCGTCATGATCGCGGCGCAGCTGCTGGGTCAACCAGATGGTGCCTGGCCAGCCGCCCACCGAGATGCTGCCGGGATTGCCCTGGTAATCGATCTTGTCGGCAAGTCCATCGATGCGATAGTCCTGCAGGATGTCATGCGTCTGTGTTTGCATGAAGAGGCCGCCCACCACACGGAAACGATTCTCGAGTGGTGATGCGATGCGCAATTCATGACTGGTCTTTCCATAACCGTCACGCGCTTGGATGTACTGCGACGGATTCACCAGCGAACCGTCGTTGGCCAACCAGTACTGTCCATAGGCAGACAGCGTGTCATACCAAAAACTGTAGTCGTTGTAATCGGACGCAGAGTCGACCGTACGCTTGAGATGTGCATATGCGTAGGTAAGGTCGAAGTTTCCGATCTTGCCCTGCACGGTCAACGCCGCTTGCCACCAGCGATCCTTCGTCCATTCCGGCTTGAAATGCCCCACCTTCAGGTCGCCGATGGCGGGGTCGAATGCGAACTGGCCATTGGTTTTCTGGGTCTGCCCCATCAGCCCCGGCGTGATGCTCCAACCACCGTCAAGATCGATCTTGAGCGCCGCCCGCGCACCGGTACTGTGCGAATTGTTGTAGCGGTTGCGCACCAGCTCGGCGTTGTCGCTGGTAAGGCCAGAAGACGGGTATGTACGCGTCTGGTGCACATTGTTGATGAATCCGGCATCGGTCTTGTCCCACGCCACCAGCCGGACCGCAGTGCGCTTGCCCAGCGGAATATTGACGAAGCCTTCCTTGACGTTGCCCAAGCCTCCGCCATGCACCGAATTCACCTCGAGCCCGAACCCAGCCTGGAAAGCGCTCGGATCCGGCTTGTTGGTGATGATGCGCAGCGTGCCCGATTCCGAACTGGCACCGTACAAGGTGCCCTGTGGCCCTGACAGCGCCTCGATGCGGGCGACGTCATAAATATGGATATCGAGCGGCCCCTGAATAGTCGTGATCGGTTCTTCGTCCAGGTAGATGCTGGCACTCGGCAACGAACCGGAGTGGTTGCCGTTGTCGCCACTGACCACGCCGCGCATATACGGCTTGTTGAAGCCTGGACCATCGTTCTGGAACGAGACCGACGGCAGCAGCTTGGCGTAGTCCTCAAACTTGTTGACGTGCAATTCTTCCAGTTTCTGTTGCCCCAGCACCTGGATGCTGATCGGCACTTTCTGCATGTTTTCCTGGCGTTTCTGCGCAGTCACCACCACTTCGCCCAAAGATGGCGTTTCATTGCCTTTCTTCTGGGCCACGTCGGTTTTCGCAGCAGGGGTTTGCGTCGCCTCCTGCGCATGCACAACCGGCATGCAGGCAACGCCAATTGCAACTACCAGCGGCAATTGCGCGGGCAAACGGCGGAAACGGCGGTCACGATTTGCTGGTTTCATGCTGTCTTTCCTTGGGGGGCATGGCAGATTCGCCGGAAAACGCCGGCACGTCTGGGTACATCGAAAGCACATCTCCGAGCACGGCCTTGAGCGGACCGAGCCAGGGTTCGAAATGACGCCAGTGATCGACGCCCTCGCGGTAGATCGGCTGGCGTACCTGTTCCGAACTCGCGGTACGAACCGCTCGCCGATTCTCGAAGAAGCGCAGGCAACCCTCCTCGAACGGCAAGCCGCAATAGGCGAGCAATGTACGTACCTGCGCCTCGGTGTCATCCACCATCGATTCATAGAACACGCGATGGACTCGGCCCGGCAAGGCATCGTCGAAATGCGCCATCAATTCGACATAATCACGGTAATAGCGCCCGACATCCTCGAGGCCGTATGTGAAGGACTGGCCGCGCGCGAATTGTTGTTTGAACCCGGAAAACCCGCAGGCCAGCGGATGGCGGCGCGCATCGATGATGCGTGCGTTCGGCAGCATCAGGTGGATCATGCCGACGTGAAGCCAGTTGTTGGGCATCTTGTCGATGAAGAACGGTGCTCCGTCCTTGCGCTGCACACGGGTCCGCTCCAAGTACTGATGGCCGAGTTCGGCAACGTCATCGCGATCCAGCGACGAGAGCAAGGCGTGATAGGGCGTCTGGCCATCGGGATCACTGCGCTTGCGCAACTGATGCGCGAGCGCCAGCACCTCCGGCAACTCCATCGTACCTTCCACTTGGCTGTGGCTGGAGAGAATCTGTTCGATCAACGTCGACCCCGCACGCGGCAATCCGACGATGAAAATCGGATCCGGATCGGATGCACCCCAGCCTTTGCGTTCCCTGAAAAACTCGCGTGTGAACACCCGCTCAGCAAGCTCGACGCGCGCACTGATCTCCCCAGCGTCATAGGGGATCATGCGTTTGCGCAAGGCGTTGCCGCGCGCGTAATGACCAAATGACGACTCGTATTCGCGTGCGTCCTCGCGCGCCTTGCCGGCTGCAAATTCGAAATGCAGGCGATCTTCATCGACGAGGGAGCCATCGCCAAGACGGCTGTCGATCTCGGTGAGATCCTCGCTCGTGAACCGGAACGTCTTGAGATTGGCCAGGCTCCACCACGCTTCGCCGAAGGTGGGTTGCAACATCGCGCTGCGCCGATAGGCGTCCACCGCTTCCGATTGCTGTCCAGCCGTTTTCAATGCGTGGCCATAACTCAGCCAGATCTTCGACTGCGTGGGAAATTCTTCGACGATATCGCGATACAGCGCAATCGCCTCGTCGTAATCGCCCAATCGCGACAGCATCACCGCCTTGAGGTTGCGATTGGCTGGATGGTGCGGATCATCCGCCATCAGACGCTCAATCTCGGACATCGCGGCTTCGGTCTGGTTGGCGCGATGGAGCACCTGCACCAGGTTCTGGCGCGCTTCCTGGAATTCCGGTGCGAGTTCGAGACAACGTCGCAGCAATGCTTCGGCATCGCCGTATTCGCCCAGCCGTGCTGCCACCTCGGCCAACATGCGGATCGCTGCGACATCAGTCGGCGCACTCTTCAGCCGTCCGCGCAGCAATGCTTCTGCCATCGGAACCTCACCACGCGCCAGCGCATCGGCAGCCTGCAACAGTGCGGGTTCGCTGTCCGAGTGACGGACATGATCGAGATAGGCCGCCGCTGCTGCGGGATCGCCGTCCGCAGCCAACGCATCGGCCAACATCAACCAGACAGCCGTGGGAGGCGATCGCAATGCTGCGATCTTGCGCAGTTGCAACGCCGCCTGCCCATGCCGACCAAGTGCCACCAGAGCATGGGCATGGTCAAACTGGATCTGGGGAATTTGCGGATAGCGTCGGTGCAAATCCCCCAAGCCCTGTTCGGCCTCCTGCCAGCGCCCCTGCCCGGCCAGCGCCCGTGCCAGAATGTGTTCGGCAGCCGGATGCGGCCCCACCGACGCGATGATTTCCCGGGACTGTTCCTCGGCAAGACGCGGCGACTCCCCAAGCAATCGCGCTGCATGCGCGAGCGCAACCTCCAGTGTCCCGGACGATTCGGTGCTGGCCTGCATCGAAATGACAGCCCCCAAGTGGCAAGCCCCCGACGTTACGCTTTTGTTAAGGTTCCGACAAGCGGGTCAGGGAGTCGGGATCAAGCATCGTCCGGCCAGACGATTTCCGGCTTCTGCGCCGCAGCCCGCGGCATCGGCACCGCAGCGACGGCGTCCCATATCTTCAGCGCATCGATCGTCGCGGCGACATCGTGCACGCGGACGATTTTCGCACCGCGCTGGGCCGCGATCACATGGGCCGCGATCGATCCTGCCACGCGATCTTCCGGATGATCGCGCCCGGTCAGCACGCCGATGGTTTTCTTGCGTGACATCCCGGCCAGCACCGGTACGCCGAGTTCGGTGAATCGTTGCAGCTGCGCCAGCAAGTGCAGGTTGTGCGCAAGCGTCTTGCCGAAGCCGAAGCCAACATCGACGACGATGTTCTTCTTGGCAATGCCCGCCATTTCCGCAACGAAAATACGTTCGGCGAGAAAGCGGTGGACATCGGCGACCACGTCGTCGTAATGCGGATCGTCCTGCATGGAACGCGGCTCGCCCAGCATGTGCATCAGCACCACCGGCACGCCGAGTTCCGCTGCCGCATCGAGCGCACCCTCTCGGCGCAAGGCGTAGACATCGTTGATCACCCCGGCACCGGCGGCGACCGCGGCACGCATGACTTCTGGTTTCGAGGTGTCGATGCTGATCGGAATCGCGACCTGCTTCGCCAACGCATCGATCACCGGAATCACGCGTCGCAGCTCTTCCTCCAGCGGCACGTCATCGGCGCCGGGCCGTGTCGATTCTCCACCGATGTCGAGAATATCCGCGCCCTCTTCCGCCAGCCTCAGCCCGTGCGCGATCGCGGCATCGGTGGTGGCATGGCGACCGCCATCGGAGAACGAATCGGGCGTGACGTTGACGATGCCCATCACCCGGGCGTGGTCGAGCTTCAGGACGCGGCCGGCGCAATCAAGTTGGGGCGTGGTGTCGAACATGCGTATCAGATTACTGCCGAAGAAGCCGTTTCCGATCCGTTACGAGCGAGGGCCGCGGTTCGCCGCGGAGCGGAGCACGCGCAGCGCATGTACGAATACGTGAGCATTGCGAGCACCGCACGCGGACCGCAGGGCGAGCGCAGCAGGATCGGTCAGGTCTGCTCGGCGGGTCCGCCGATCGCCGGTGCAGGCTTGGTCGAATCCCCACCCTTGCCGCCATCAATGCGACCACCCTTGTCGACCCAGCCGGCCGGCGGGTTCGGGGTGCGACCTTCCATGATCGCCTTGACCTGCTCGGCGTCGATCGTCTCCCATTCCATCAACGCTGCCGTCATCGCCTCGACGCGATCGCGCTTCTCTTCCAGGATGCTGCGGGCGACGCCGTACTGCTGATCGAGGATGCGACGGATCTCGGCATCGACCTTCTGCTGCGTGGCCTCGGAAATCGTCTTGTTGTGGACGCCGAAGCCGGCATCGTCGTCGGCATAGACCATGGTGCCGAGCGCGTCGGACATGCCGTACTTGGTCACCATGCCGCGCGCCAGCTTGGTCGCACGCTCGAAATCGTTCGATGCGCCGGTCGACATCTGGCCGACGAAGATCTCCTCGGCGATGCGGCCACCGAACAGGATCGAGATCTCTTCCAGCATCTTGTCCTTGTAGTGGCTGATCTGGTCGTGCTCCGGCAACTGCCAGGTCACACCCAGCGCCCAGCCGCGCGGCATGATCGTCACCTTGTGCACCGGGTCGGCCTTGGGCAGCGACATCGCAACCACGGCGTGACCCGACTCGTGGAACGCGGTGGCACGGCGCTCGTCGTCGCGCATCACCATGCTGCGGCGTTCCGGACCCATGTAGATCTTGTCCTTGGCGTCCTCGAAATCCTGCATCTCCACCTGCTGCTTGTTGCGGCGGGCGGCGAACAGCGCGGCTTCGTTGACCAGGTTGGCGAGATCGGCGCCGGAGAACCCGGGCGTACCACGCGCCAGCACTTCCGGGCGCACATCATTGCCCAGCGGCACCTTGCGCATGTGCACGCGCAGGATCTGCTCGCGGCCCTTGATGTCGGGCAAGCCGACCATCACCTGGCGATCGAAACGGCCCGGGCGCAGCAGCGCCTTGTCGAGCACGTCGGGGCGGTTGGTCGCGGCGATCACGATCACGCCCTCGCCACCTTCGAACCCGTCCATCTCGACCAGCATCTGATTGAGCGTCTGCTCGCGCTCGTCGTGGCCACCGCCCATGCCGGAACCGCGATGGCGGCCGACCGCATCGATTTCATCGATGAAGATGATGCATGGCGAATTCTTCTTGGCCTGTTCGAACATGTCGCGCACGCGACTGGCGCCAACGCCGACGAACATCTCGACGAAATCGGAACCGGAAATGCTGAAGAACGGCACGCGCGCCTCGCCGGCAATGGCCTTGGCCAGCAGCGTCTTGCCGGTGCCGGGCGGACCGACCATCAACACACCGCGCGGGATCTTGCCGCCCAGCTTCTGGAACTTGGAGGGATCGCGCAGGAACTCGACCAGCTCGGACACTTCCTCCTTGGCCTCGTCGCAACCGGCGACGTCGGCGAAGGTGACCTTGGTCTGGTCCTCGTTGAGCAGGCGCGCGCGCGACTTGCCGAACGACATCGCACCCTTGCCGCCTTGCTGCATCTGCTTCATCAGGTAGAACCAGATGCCGACGAACAGCGCCAACGGCAGCACGTTCACCAGCAACGCGATCAGCAGGCCACGGCCGCTGGATGGCGCTTCCTGCTTGATCTCGACCTTGTGGTTCAGGAGATCGTTGATCAGATCCTTGTCTTCGGGCTTCTGAGTAGTGAACTTGGTGGAGTCCTTGGCCTCGGCGGTGATGGTGGAGCCGTCATCGCTGATCGCGACCTTCGCGATCTTGTCCGCCTGCACCTGCTGCACGAACTGGTCATAGGTGAGCGAGCGCGCGGTATCGCCGAACTTCGAGCTGAAGCTCTGGAACAGGACCATGACGACGATCAGCACTGCGGCCCACAGCAGGAGGTTTTTGACCAGGTTGTTCATTCGGATCCGATTCTCCGCCCCCTCGCGAGGGCATACACTTCATTGGAACGACGACGCGATGCCGCCGGCTTGCGGATGGACACCTTGTCGTAACGCTTGCGCACGTCACGTACATACTCGTCGAAACCCACGCCCTGGAACAGCTTGATCAGGAAATCGCCGCCCACCCGCAGGTGATTGTCCGCGAATTCCATCGCCAGCTCCGCCAGATGCATGGCCCGTGCCTGGTCCACCGCATCCACACCACTCATATTGGGGGCCATGTCGGAGAGGACAAGGTCGACCTCCGCGCCGTTCAGCATGGTCACCAACTGGGATAAGACGCTGTCTTCCCTGAAATCGCCATGAAGGAACTCGACCCCGGCCAGCCCCGGCATGTCAAGGATGTCGCTGGCGATCACCCGGCCGCTGTCGCCCATGGCCTGGCGCGCCCACTGCGACCAGCCGCCCGGCGCCGCGCCGAGATCGACCACGACCATGCCCGGCCTGAGCAGGCGGTCGCGCTCGACCAGCTCTTCGAGCTTGAAGGCCGCACGCGAACGCAGCCCTTCGGCCTGCGCGCGTTTGACGTAAGGGTCGGAAAAATGTTCTTTCAGCCAGCGTTGGCTGCTTTTGCTGCGCGTGGCCATTCGAAGGTCGAGCTGTGTGGCCGGTCCAGCCGTCATGATACCGTGTCGATCCCCCAAGACCGTTCGCGCCTGCATGTCACCCGCCCTTACCCCCGCCCAGATCCGTTTCCTGCGCGGCCAGGCCCATGACCTGAAACCCTTGCTGCAACTGGGCGCGAAGGGCCTGACCCCGGCTTTCGTGGCTGAATTGTCCGCCGGACTGGAACAGCACGAACTGGTGAAAGTGAAGGTCGGTGGCGAAGATCGCGACGCACGCGATGCGGTGATCGCCGAACTGGTCGCCGGCACGGACAGCGCGCTGGTGCAGCGGATCGGCCACGTGGCCATCCTCTACCGCCCCTCGCAGGACAAGCGCCGGATCGTCCTGCCCCGCGCCTGACGGGCCCTCGCCCTGATGGAACTCGTCCAGGAACGCCCCGATTTCGAATATGTGCTGCGCGGCGCCGATGGCGGCCGCGTGCTGGTGAACAACCTGGCGTTGACCTCCAGCTGCATCGTCGCGCCGAACACGCTGGTGGCTGACTGGCCGGTCGTGGCCGTGGCAGCGCTGGACGATACCGCGCTCGCCGACCTCTTCGATCTCCAGCCCGACGTGATCCTGCTCGGCACCGGCGAACGCCAGACGTTTCCGCCGGCACGGGTGATGGCCGCGGTCCTGCAGCGCGGCATCGGCCTGGAGCCGATGGCGAACGCCGCCTGCGCGCGCACCTACAACGTGCTTGCCGGTGAAGGCCGCAAGGTCGTTGCGGCCTTCGTGCTTCCGGGCTGAATCACTTCTTCGGCAGGTATAGCTGCGGATCGACCGGCTTGCCGTCGAAACGGATCTCGAAATGCAACATGTCGCGCGGCGCGGCGGTACGGCCCATCTCGGCAATCTGCTGGCCGGCGGCCACGCGCTGGCCCTCGGTGACCATGCGCTTGCGGTTGTGCCCGTAGGCCGACAGCCACTCATTGTTGTGCTTGATGATGATCAGTTCGCCGTAACCGACCAGTCCGGCGCCGGAATACACCACCACACCATCGGATGCGGCGCGCACCGGCTGCCCGGCGGTCCCGGCGATGTCGAGGCCCTGTCGCGTCGGTTCGCCCGCCAGATAGGTGCTGATGACCTGGCCATCGGCAGGCCAGCGCCACGCCAGGTTGCCCGCGGTCGGGCGCGTGGTTGCGGCAGATGACGACGTCGGGGCGGAGGACGATGGGGAAGGCGTGGTCGGGCGCGGTGCCGGGACAACCACGGCGGTCGTGCCAGGCGGTGGTGGTGGCGACTTGCCATTGCGCGGATACAGGCGCACGCGCTGGCCGGGGTGGATGGTGTACGGCGGCGGGATGTTGTTCCACAACGCGAGATCCAGCGGCGTAATGCCGTTGGTGGTGGCGATGTGGTAGACGGTGTCGCCCTTCTTCACTTCGTAGGTCGCGCCGTATTTCGGCGTCGAGATTTTTTGCGTCGCACTGACGACGGTGGGGGCTTGCGACGCCGGCGACATCGGTGCCGCCGTGCTGCGAGGCGGCCCCGACGGTGCGCGGCTCGATGGATATTCGACCACGCGCGCGGTGGTGCACGCGGCCAACAGCATCGGTGCGGCAAGGATCAGGGAAAGTCGCGGCTTGGTCATCATGCGCCTCGCGATTTGAAATAGAGATAACCGATCAGGATCGCCAGCAATGCCGTCGCGATCCAGCCGATCGGTTCGATCCAGCGATGCAGCGCACGCTCGGCGCGTTCACCGCCGATGCGGATCGCAGTGGCGAGCAGGAACACGCGCTTGCCGCGACCGACCAGCATCGCCAGCAGGTATTGCAGCCACGGCACGCCAACGATACCCGAGGCCCAGGTGAAGACCTTCATCGGGATCGGCATGAAACCGCCCAGCACCAGGAACCAGAACACGCCCCAGGGCGACTCCCTCATCTTGGCGTGGATGGTCGCGATGCCCGCGTCGATCTTGTCGACCATGTGCAGTTCGGCGAGCAGCGGCTTCACCAGTTCCCACGCATGGTGCCCGAGCCAGTAGCCGATCACTGCGCCGATCATCGACCCCGCCAGGCTGATCCCGGCATAGCGGAAGGCCCGCTGCGGCCGCGCCAGCGCCATCGGCGCCAGCATGATCTCGGGCATGATCGGGAAGAACACCGCTTCGGCGATGCTGAGCACGAACAGCAGCCACGGTGCATGCGGACTGCCGGCCCAGCGGATCGCACGCTCGTAGAGCGGAGCGAACAATTTCAACTTCATCCGTCGATCACTCCGGCCAGCAATGGCACGAACACCACGGGTTCCAGCATGTCCTGCCGCAACTGACCGTCGTCTTCACGGCGCACGCGCAACAAGGTTTGCCCCACCGGGGCGATCAGCGTTCCGCCAACCGCAAGTTGATCGAGCAGCGCCGGCTCGAGCGCTGCCGCACCGGCGGTCACCACGATGGCATCGAACGGGCCATGCTCTGCCCATCCCGCGCGACCGTCGTCGTGCTTGCTGCGCACGTTGTAGCCGAGGCCTCGCAGGACCTTGCGCGCACCCCGCAACAACGCACCGATACGCTCGACCGTATGCACCTGCAATCCCAGCGAAGCGAGGATCGCGGCCTGGTAGCCGGAACCGGTACCGATTTCCAGAACCTTCTTTGGTGGCGTGGGCACGTCGAGCACCAGTTCGGTCATGCGCGCCACCACCCACGGTTGCGAGATGGTCTGTCCATGTCCGATCGGGAATGCGCTGTCTTCGTAGGCGCGCTGGGCCAGCGCCTCGTCCATGAAGACATGGCGCGGCACGTTGCGGATCGCGGCCAGCACCTGCTCGTTGCGGATGCCCTGCTCGCGCAGGCGTTCGATCAGGCGATCGCGCACGCGCTGCGAGGTCATGCCAATGCCGGCGGTGCCGGGATCAAGGCGCAGTCGCGCGATCATGCCGCGGGTCGCTCCAGTCCGGTCACCCAACGCGCAACCTGTTCGAGCGCGCTGTAACGGGTGAGATCGACATGGATCGGCGTGATCGATACCGCGCCGCGATGGATGGCATCGAAATCGGTGCCGGGACCCGCATCCTGCTCGCTGCCGGCAGGCCCGATCCAGTAGAACTCGCGGCCGCGCGGATCCGGCGCGCGAATGCAGCTTTCGGCGCGATGACGGTTGCCCAATCGCGTCGCCTCGAAGCCGTGCAGTTCCGGCCATGGCAGGTCGGGCACGTTGACGTTGAGGATGGTGTCGGCCGGCAACGGGTCCCGCGCAAGGCGCGCGACGATCTCGACCGCGGCCCGCGCCGCAGTCTCGAAATGGTTCGGGGCATGATCGCGGGCGACGCAAGACACCGCGACCGCCGGCAAGCCGAGGAAGCGTCCTTCCATCGCCGCCGAAACGGTGCCGGAATAAATGACGTCATCGCCAAGATTGGCGGCATTGTTGATGCCGGAAACGACGATGTCGGGTTCGCGCTGGCCGGCGAACATCCCGGTGAGTGCAAGATGGACGCAATCGGTCGGCGTGCCATGCACGCGCCAAGTGCGCTCATCCAGCTGGACGACGCGGATCGGCATGTCCAGCGTCAGCGAATTGCTGGCGCCGCTGCGGTCGCGATCGGGCGCCACCACCATCACCTCGTGCCCGGCGCCACGCAAGGCTGCCGCCAGGGCGGCGATGCCCGGTGCGTCCACACCATCGTCGTTGCTGACCAGGATCCGCATGCGTCTTCCGTCCCAAAGCATCATGATAACGAATCATCCACGGATCTTCGCCCGTCACTGCCGTACTCTTGCGGCATGAGCGAGCCCGAGGACGATTCCGAACTGTTCCGATCCGCGATCGGCCCGGTGCGCCGGATCGCCGCGCGCCCGGAAGCACCCCGCAAACCGGCGCCAGCGGCGCGGGCGGGCATGCGGGAGGCCGACGAACGGGCGGCCTGGTCGGAATTCCGTCACGCCATGCACGACCCGTTGCTCGACCCCGGCGATGTCTCCAGCCATCGCCGCGACGAAGTATCGCCGCGTGTGCTGGCACGCCTGAGGAAAGGCGAATACGCCGCGCGCGACGAACTCGATCTCCACGGCCTGACCGTCACGGTCGCCGAATCGCTGCTGCGCGAATTCCTGCGCGACGCCATCGCAGCCGGTACCGGCTGCGTGCGCATCATCCACGGCAAGGGCCGCAATTCCGAGGGCCTCCCCGTGATCAAGAATCTGGTCGACCGCATGCTGCGCCAGCGCGCCGACATCCTCGCCTTTCATTCGGCGCCGCCTGCACAGGGCGGTACCGGCGCTGTACTGGTGTTGTTGAAACACCGTTGAGACATCAACGCATCGCGTCGATCACTTCACCAAGCTCGACCAGCACCGACGTGGCATAACTGCCCGGTGGCAATTCGAAGGCGAGCTCCAGCGCACCGTCCTGCAGCCACTGCCATTGCAGATGGGTCGCGCACAAGCGCAAGGCCCGGCGTTCCTGCTTCAATCCCGCGCGCTCGAGGCCATCGCGCAGGGTCTGGGCATCATCACCAGACACCGCTTCGGTTTCCAGCGCACAGGCGGTATCGCGGGTGCGCAATGCACCGCGACCCCACATCGGTCCGGTTGGGTCGATGTCGAACGTGGCGACGCGTTCGCGGATGTCCTCGTCCAATGGCTCGGGTCCGAATACGCTGTGGCTGCCGGCGAGCATGAAGACATCGCCGTCGAGTGCGGCATTCCAGTTGCCGTCGCCCACGCGCCGTGCCAGCACGCGATTGAACAGTTCCGAACGCGCCGCCGACAGCAGCAACGAACGCTCTTCACGCTTGACGCGCCGCCCCGCAAACATCGCCTGCGCCTGCGCCACGTTGTCCCCGAAGCGGCCAAATCGTTGTTCGCCGAAATAATTGGGGACACCATGATTCGCGATCGCCTGCAGGCGTTGTTCAATCGCTGCACGATCGCCAACGACTTCGCGCAACACCAGGCGAAAGCGATTTCCGGCCAACGCCCCACGCGGCAGCTTCCGCGAATGGCGATGCGCTTCGATGATCCTGAGCGCTTCGCTGTCCAGCATCGCCGGATCGGGGCCCTCGCGTCCCGGCAACCACACGCTCAAGCGTTGCTGCGTCACTGCGTGGCGGTCCTTCAGGCCAGCGTGGCCGATCGCCGATTCCGCCACGCCTGCCCATGCCGCAATTCGCCGCACGGCTTCGGCAGTGGTGAGGCCGCGCTTCTCGATCGTGAGCAGCAGGTGTTCGCCCTCGCCACTGGCGGCGAAGGCATCGATTTCAGCGACACGAAAATCTTCCGGCGTGACACGCGTGCGCGCCGACAGCACGGCCTCGCCGTGCGCGCGCGGCAGCTCCGTCATTCCCGCACCAGCAGGCACACCGCTTCCGCCGCGATCCCTTCCTCACGACCGGTGAAGCCCAGTTTCTCGGTGGTGGTGGCCTTGATGCTGATGGCGTCGATGTCGACCCTGCAGGCCACCGCGATGGTCTCGCGCATCACCTGTGCATGCGGCCCGACTTTCGGCCGCTCGCACAACACCGTGACGTCGGCATTGCCCAGTCTCCAGCCACGTTCCCCGGCCATGACGATGCACGCCTCGAGGAACTGCAGGCTGTCGGCGCCTTTCCAGCGCGCATCCGTCGGCGGGAAATGCTGGCCGATATCGCCCAGCGCCAACGCGCCGAGGATGGCATCGCACAAGGCATGCAGCACCACGTCGCCATCGCTGTGCGCGACGACACCACGCACATGCGGCACGTGCACGCCGCCAAGCATCACGTGGTCGCCGTCGCCGAACGCGTGGACATCGAAGCCGTGGCCGATGCGCAGGTTCAACCGCGACGTCCCAGCAGGAATTCGAAGCGCGCGAGGTCAGCCGGCGTGGTGATCTTGAGGTTGTCCTCGCGGCCCTCGACCAGCAACGGATGCACGCCCTGCATTTCCATCGCCATCGCCTCGTCGGTGATCGCCTCGCCGGCATCGCGGACCGCGCGCAGCGCCGTCGACAATGCGCCGCGCGCGAACATCTGCGGAGTGAACGCACGCCACAGGCCTTCGCGCGGCTCGGTCGCCGCGATCGAGCGCCCCTCGCCGGCACGCTTCAGGGTGTCGCGCACCGGCGCACCAAGAATGCCACCCTGGCGCGGATGCGCACGCACCGCCGCGATCAGCACGTCGAGATCGGATGCCCGCAAATTGGGGCGTGCCGCATCGTGCACCAGCACAAGGTCATCCGCACTGACTTCCACCGGCAAGCGCTCGAGCCCGGATAACACGGATGCCGCGCGGCTGTCACCGCCGATCGCTGTCAGGATCGGCTTGCCTTGCGTATCGTTGTCGCCCGGCCAATACGGGTCGCCCGCGGCGAGCACCACCACCACCCCGGCGATCAGCGGATGGCCGAGCAGCGCATCCAGCGTATGCCGCAGGATGCTGTGCCCACCGACTTCGAGATACTGTTTCGGCACGATGCCGCCGAAACGCTGTCCGGTGCCCGCAGCGGGCACCACGCACCAATGACGTTCCATGTTCATTGCTGGCCTTGTGGTTGTGTTTCTGGTTCCTGTTTTTTTGCGGGCGCGGCGTTGGGATCGTGCACCACGCGATAGAAGGTTTCACCCGGCTTGACCATGCCGAGCTCGTTGCGCGCACGCTCTTCAATCGCCGCACCGCCCGATGCCGGGTCCTTGAGATCATGCACTTCCGCGGCCAGCGCATCGTTGCGCTGCTGGCGGGTGGCATTGTCGCTGACCTGCGCTTCGACGCGATGTTCGAGCGCCACCACATCGCGATGGCCGCCACGCCCGAACCACCAGCGGTACTGCAACCAGGCCAGCAGGCCCAGCAACAGCACCACAGCGATGGAAACGGCGCGACGGTCGTTCATCCTCAACGCTTCAGCGAGACGAACGCATCGCGGCCGGCGTAACGCGCGGCCTTGCCGAGCTGCGCTTCGATGCGCAGCAACTGGTTGTACTTGGCGACGCGATCGGAACGGCACAGCGAGCCGGTCTTGATCTGGGTGGCGGTGGTGGCCACGGCGATGTCCGCGATCGTGGTGTCTTCGGTTTCGCCCGAACGATGGGAAACGATCGCGGCGTACTTCGCGTGGTCGGCCATGGCGATCGCTTCCAGCGTTTCCGACAGCGTGCCGATCTGGTTGACCTTGATCAGGATCGCGTTGGCGACCTGCTGTTCGATGCCCTGCTTGAAGATGCGCGGATTGGTGACGAAGAGATCGTCGCCGACCAGCTGGATCTTCTTGCCAAGACGATCGGTAAGCAGCTTCCAGCCCGCCCAATCGTCTTCGGCCATGCCGTCCTCGATGGTGACGATTGGATATTCCGCGCACCAGCCGGCGAGGAACTCGCTGAACTGTTCCGAGGTCAGGCGCTTGCTTTCGCCGGTCAGGTTGTACTTGCCGTTGTCGAAGAATTCGCTGCTGGCGCAGTCGAGGCCGAGCAGAATGTCGTCGCCGGCGCCATAACCGGCCTTGCCGATCGCTTCGAGGATGACGTCGAGCGCTTCGACATTGCTGCGAAGGTCCGGCGCGAAACCGCCTTCATCGCCGACCGCGGTCGACAGGCCCTTGCCCTTCAGCACCGACTTCAGCGCATGGAACACTTCGGTCCCGGCGCGCAGCGCTTCCGAGAAACTGTCCATGCCCACCGGCAGGATCATGAATTCCTGCAGATCGACGTTGTTGTCGGCATGGGCACCGCCGTTGATGATATTCATCATCGGCACCGGCAACGTCGGCTGCCAACCGGCCGGATGTTCGCTGATGTCGGCGATGTGCTGCCACAGCGGCTTGTGCTGCGAGGCGGCCACCGCGTGCGCGACGGCCATCGACACGCCGAGCAGCGCGTTGGCACCGAGGCGCCCCTTGTTCTCGGTGCCGTCGAGGTCGATCAGTCGCTGGTCGATCACGCGCTGGTCGCCGGACTCCATGCCCTTCAGCGCATCGGCGATCGTGCCGTTGGCGTTGTCGACTGCCTTGCGCACGCCCTTGCCGAGATAGCGCGCCTTGTCGCCATCGCGCAGTTCAACTGCCTCCTTGGTGCCGGTCGAGGCACCGGACGGCACCGCGGCACGACCGAAGCTGCCATCGGACAAGGTGACGTCGGCTTCAAGAGTGGGATTGCCGCGACTATCGAGGATTTCGCGGGCGTGGACGGATGCAATCGTGGTCATGTCGGTTCGAGTCGAAAGTAATGGGGATTATTGGGCGACGCTGGTTTCCAGGAAACCGTTGCGCTTGGTGATCGTATCGAGTTCCTTCAGCGTTTCCAGCAGCGCGCGCATCTTGTCGAGCGGCCACGCATTCGGGCCATCGCTGAGGGCCTTCGACGGATCGGGATGGGTTTCCATGAAAACGCCGGCCACGCCGACCGACACTGCGGCGCGCGCCAGCACCGGCACGAATTCGCGCTGGCCGCCGGAACTGCTGCCCTGCCCGCCCGGCAGCTGCACCGAGTGCGTCGCGTCGAACACCACCGGGCAATCGGTGTCGCGCATCACCGCCAGTGAACGCATGTCTGAGACGAGGTTGTTGTACCCGAACGATGCGCCGCGCTCGCAGACCATGATCTGCTGGTTGCCGGTCGCCTTGGCCTTCTCGACCACCGGCTTCATGTCCCATGGCGACAGGAACTGGCCCTTCTTGATGTTGACCGGCTTGCCGGCCTCGCAGACCTTGCGGATGAAATCGGTCTGGCGCACCAGGAACGCCGGCGTCTGCAGCACGTCGACCACCGATGCCACCTCGTCCATCGGCGTGTACTCGTGGACGTCGGTGAGCAGCGGCACATCGAGCTGGCGCTTCACTTCGGCGAGCACCTTCAGGCCTTCTTCCATGCCCGGGCCGCGGAAACTGTGCAGCGAGGTGCGGTTGGCCTTGTCGAAGCTCGACTTGAAGATGAAGGGGATGCCGAGCGCACCGGTGATTTCCTTGAGCTTGCCGGCCGTGTCGATCTGCAACTGCATCGATTCGACCACGCATGGCCCGGCGATCAGGAACAACGGCTGGTCGAGGCCGACTTCAAACCCACACAACTTCATGCCGCTTCCTCCAACAACTTGCCACCAAGGCGCTGTTCGCGCGCGGCACGAATGAATCCGACAAACAGCGGGTGGCCGCTGCGTGGCGTCGACAGGAATTCCGGATGCGCCTGGCAAGCGACGAACCACGGATGGTTCGGCCACTCGATCATTTCCACCAGGGTGTCATCGGCGGACTTGGCGGAAAACACCAGCCCGACGTCTTCCAGCGGCGCGCGATAATGATTGTTGAATTCGTAGCGATGGCGATGGCGCTCGCCGACC
This sequence comes from Pseudomonadota bacterium, assembly GCA_018242465.1. Lineage (GTDB taxonomy): Bacteria > Pseudomonadota > Gammaproteobacteria > Xanthomonadales > Xanthomonadaceae > Solilutibacter. Next base: position 45,359 of record JAFEBY010000130.1, read on the forward strand.
ACGTCCTTGCCGTACAGCGCATGCGCACGCGTGCCCGGCTTGATGCGTTGGTCCTGCAGGCCGAGGCGCATGGTACCGCCGAGATCGCTGTCTTCGTTGCGCCTCTCGACATCGCCGGATGACGTGCGCCACTCGGTGATCAGGCCGATCACCGGGTGCGGCGCCGCCTTGTCGTTCTCGGTGCTGTTGGCGCCCTCCAGCCCTGCGACATTGCGTGCGGCATCGACCACCGCCGCCTGCATGCCGTAGCAGATGCCGAAATACGGGATGCCGCGTTCGCGCGCGTACTTGGCCGAAAGCACCTTGCCTTCGAAGCCGCGATCACCGAAACCACCCGGCACCAGGATGCCGTCGAGGCCGGCGAGCGCCTTCTCGGCACCATCGCGCTCGACGTCTTCCGATTCCAGCCACTTCAGGTTGACCTTCGTGCGCTGGCGGATCCCGCCGTGCTTGAGCGCCTCTCCCACCGACTTGTAGGCATCCTTGTGGTCGACGTACTTGCCGACGATGCCGATCGTGACTTCATCAATCGGGTGTTCGCTGGCATCGACCACCGCGTTCCACGCCGAGAGGTCGGCGGCCTTCGCCTTCGACCCCAGGCGCATCTGGTCGACCACGATCTGGTCGAGGTCCTGATTGTGCAGCCACGCCGGGATCTTGTGGATGTTGTCGAGGTCGATCGCCGAGATCACCGCGTGTTCGGGCACGTTGGTGAACAGCGCGATCTTGCGGCGCTCGCCATCCGGCAACGGCTGTTCGCTGCGGCAAATCAGCACGTCGGGCTGGATGCCGATGGTGCGCAGGTCCTTCACCGAATGCTGGGTCGGCTTGGTTTTGAGCTCGCCGGCCGCGGCGATGTACGGCACCAGCGTCAGGTGGATGAACATCGCGTTGTGGGCGCCGCGCTCGATGCGGATCTGGCGGATCGCTTCGAGGAAGGGCAGCGACTCGATGTCGCCGACGGTGCCGCCGATTTCCACCAGCGCCACGTCATGGCCGGCGGTCGCTTCGTCGATCCGCGTCTTGATCTCGTCGGTGATGTGCGGGATCACCTGCACGGTGCCGCCGAGGTAATCGCCACGGCGCTCCTTGCGGATCACGCTGTCATAGATCTTGCCGGTGGTGATCGAGTTCTTGCCCGACAGGCGCGTGTTGACGAAGCGCTCGTAATGACCGAGGTCGAGGTCGGTTTCAGCACCGTCGTCGGTGACATAGACCTCGCCATGCTGGAACGGCGACATCGTGCCCGGATCCACGTTGATGTAGGGATCGAGCTTCATCATGGTGACGCTGAGACCGCGCGCTTCGAGGATCGCAGCGAGCGAGGCGGCGGCAATCCCCTTGCCGAGCGAAGAGACCACGCCTCCGGTGACGAAAATCAGGGGCGTCGGGGCAGCAGCGGGGGCTGTCATGAGAGTCGTCTCGCTGGAAAGCCACATTCTACCGGCAACCCCGCCCTGATGCGAATCGCGGGCCGTGACCCCGCTGTTCAGGCGCGTGGCGGGTTTACCCGCGAGGGTCACGTATCATCGAACCCATGAAGAACATACGTCGCACATTGATGGCCCTGGCAATCGCGCTGATGGCGATGAGCCTGCAGGGCTGCCTCACCTCGGTCGTGACGGCCCCGGTCAAAATCGTCTACGGCGCCGGCAAACTCGCGGTCAAGGGCACCGCAGCCGCGGTGCGGGCCGTCGTTCCCGATGGCGACGACAAGAAGAAGGACGACACGCAGTCCGACTCCGACCGCAAGAGTCAGCAGCCCGAACAGCCGCAACAGCCGCAAACCACGCCCTGACGCGGATTCCATCGCCCCGGTGAAACAAAAACGCCCCGCATTGCGGGGCGTCGTGCATCTGTCGCGGGAACATCAGAGCGGATGCGTTTCCTCTTCCAGCTCCTTGCCCTTCTTGGCCTCGCGCGCGGCGGCGCGGGCATTCGCGGTGTCCTTCTTCGCCGCGTGATCGTGTTCGTCCTTTTTCGCCTTGGCGTCGTCCTTCTGGGCCGCCTTGTCGGCCGGCTTGGCGGGCGCATCGGCCTTCTGGCTGGCCTGCTGCGCCAACAGCGGCATGGCAATCAGGGCAGCGGCAGCGAATACGGTGATATGACGCAGTTTCATTGCAACCTCCTTCCACCGGGAGATTCCCGGATCGGCGCCATCTTGCACCGCGAAAACTGAATGCCCGCTGCCCGTACACTATCCACATATGAATACCCGTTACAACGCCGCGGACATCGAAGTCCTCTCCGGTCTGGACCCGGTCAAGCGCCGTCCGGGCATGTATACCGACACCAGCCGCCCCAATCATTTGGCGCAGGAAGTCATCGACAATGCCGTCGACGAGGCGCTGGCCGGCCACGCCAGCCGCATCGACGTGATCCTGCATGCCGATGGCAGCTGCGAAGTCGCCGACGACGGCCGCGGCATGCCGGTGGACATCCATCCGGAAGAGAAGATCCCCGGCATCGAGCTGATCCTCACCCGCCTCCACGCCGGCGGCAAGTTCAACAACCGCAACTACACCTTCAGCGGCGGCCTGCACGGCGTCGGCGTCAGCGTGGTGAACGCGCTGTCGACCCGCGTCGAC
>JAFEBY010000131.1 GCA_018242465.1 Pseudomonadota bacterium
CGGGATCGACGCCGTCAGCGCGCGGGAAGCAGGTCCAGGACGCGTCGCACCACCGCTTCGATGCCCAATCCGGTGGTGTCGATGACGACAGCGTCCGAAGCGGGGACCAGCGGCGCGACTGCCCGATTGGCATCACGCTCGTCACGGGCAAGAATCTCGCCCAGCAGACCGCTTAGGGTAACCGAAACGCCCTTATCCTTCAACTGGTTATAGCGCCTGCGCGCCCGTTCATCGGCGCTCGCGGTGAGGAAGACCTTGGGACTGGCATCGGGGAAGATCACCGTCCCCATGTCCCGGCCGTCGGCGACCAGCCCGGGAGCCTGCCGGAAACCCTTCTGCAGATCCACCAGGGCCGCCCGCACTGCCGGCAACGCGGCGATCGCCGAGGCTGCCCCGCCGGCGGTTTCGGTGCGCAGGTCGTCGGTGGCGTCGACGCCGTTGACGATCACCCGCGGCTCGCCGCCATCGGCCATGGGCTGGAAGCGAATCTCCACCCGGCGGGCGCAGTCGGCCACGGCTTCCTCGTCCGAGAGGTCGATCGATTCCCAGGACGCAGCCAGCCCGGTGGCGCGATAGAGGGCCCCGGAATCAAGGTAGTGCCAGCCGAGATGGAGCGCGACGGTGCGGCTGATGGTGCCCTTGCCGGAGCCGGAGGGGCCATCGATAGTGAGGACCGGCACGGCGGAATCGGACATGGGAGAAAATCGGCAGCCTGGACGACCCATGATGCCATGCCGCCGCCGGGTCTTCGCTCAATCGAAACGGCGACTTGACCAGAGGGAAACCGGCCAGCTAGAATATTTGGCTGTTTCAACCCAGCCGAGTTTACGTATCATGAAGGTCCTGTCCTCACTGAAATCGGCGAAGGCCCGTCACCGCGACTGCAAGGTCGTTCGCCGTCGTGGCAAGGTCTTCGTGATCTGCAAGTCCAACCCGCGGTTCAAGGCGCGCCAGCGCTGATCCGCCCCGGCTTCGTGCCGGATGAAAGGCCGCTCTTCGGGGCGGCCTTTTTATTTGGCTAGAATCGCCACTCCCCCGACCGGAACCCCGCCGATGCGCCAGATCATTCTCGCCGCCGCTGCCGTTTCCCTGATTGCCGTCGCCACCCCCGCGTTTGCCAGCGACACCGATACTCCGCTGGCCATCCGCGCGCAGCAGCCGATCAACGCCCCGCACCCGACACGCGGCCAGACAATGGCCCAGGTGCAGAAGCAGTTCGGCGCCCCGCAGTCGAAGATGGATCCACGCGGCGGCCAAAAGCGCGATTGGCCGACCATCAACCGCTGGGTGTATCCGCAATTCACCGTGTATTTCCAGCGCGACCATGTGCTCGACGTGGTGGCCAACAAGGCCAACCCCACAGAAGTGGGCCCGGCCCCGCCCGTGCGTTGACACCATGACGAATGCAGTGCGCTTCCCCGCCGAGTGGGAACCCCAGTCGGCGGTTTTGATCGCGTGGCCGAATGCCGGGACCGACTGGGCGCCGCGATTGGGCGAAGTCGAGGACACCTACATCAAGCTGGTCGCGGCGATCACCCGCTTCCAGCCGGCGGTGATCATCGTCGGCGACGACGACATCGAGGCCTATGCCGAAGCGCGCCTGCGCAGCAATCGCATCGACATGGCGCGCGTGCGCTTCGTGACCGCGCCCTATGACGACACCTGGCTGCGCGACAGCGGCCCGATCACGCTGCGCCGCGGCGACCGTTTCGACCTGCTCGACTTCCGCTTCACTGGCTGGGGTGGCAAGTTCGAAGCCAGTGCCGACGATCAACTCGTGCGCACGCTCGACGAACACAAGATGTTCGCGAACGCCAGGCGCGACGAGATCCCGTTCGCGCTGGAAGGCGGTGCGATCGAGACCGATGGCGCCGGCACATTGCTGACCACCTGGGAATGCCTGCGCCTGCGCCATCCCGATGCAAGCCGCGAAGAGCTGACCGCCAAGCTGTCCGGCTGGCTGCACCAGGATCGCGTGCTGTGGCTGGATCACGGGCAACTGGAAGGTGACGACACGGATGCCCACATCGACACGCTGGCGCGCTTCGCGCCGGACAACGCGATCGTGTTCCAGGCCTGCGACGACGCAAGCGATTCGCACTATGCCGGCCTCAAGGCGATGGCGAACGAGATCGCCGCGTTGCGCACCGCCGACGGCAAGCCGTATCGATTGTTCCCGCTGCCGTGGGCACAGCCGATCGTCGACACCGAGGCCGACGGCAACACGCGACGCCTCGCCGCGAGCTACGCCAACTTCCTGATCGTCAACGGTGCAGTGCTGATGCCGAGCTATGGCGATGCCGCCGATACCAAGGCTGCGGAAGTGCTGGCACAGGCCTTCCCCGGTCGCGAGATCGTGCAGGTGGATTGCCGCCCGATCATCTGGCAGAACGGCAGCCTGCATTGCCTGACCATGCAGTTGCCGGAAGGGTTGCTGGCCTAGAATGCCGGCATGAAGACCAAGACACTGCCCGTCGCACTCGTCCAGGAACGCGCCGTCATCGACCAGGGCAGCGGCAATGCCGCAGCCAACCTCGCCATCATCGAGGATCGCGTCGCCGAGGCCGCGCGCCAGGGCGCGAAACTGGTGCTGTTGCAGGAACTGCACAACGGCCCCTACTTCTGCCAGCACGAGTCGGTGCACGAGTTCGATCTCGCCGAACCGATCCCGGGACCGAGCACGGAGCGTTTGGCCATGCTGGCGAAACAGCACGGCGTGGTGCTGGTGAGTTCGTTGTTCGAGAAGCGCGCGACGGGCCTGTACCACAACACCGCGGTCGTCTTCGATGCCGACGGCTCGACTGCGGGCAAGTACCGCAAGATGCACATCCCGGACGATCCCGGTTTCTACGAGAAGTTCTACTTCACCCCGGGTGATCTCGGCTTCGAGCCGATCGACACCTCGGTCGGCCGTCTTGGCGTGCTGGTGTGCTGGGACCAGTGGTATCCGGAAGCCGCGCGCCTGATGGCGCTGGCCGGCGCCGACCTGCTGCTGTATCCGACCGCGATCGGCTGGGATCCCGATGACGACGATGCCGAGAAGACGCGCCAACGCGATGCATGGGTGCTGTCGCATCGCGGCCACGCCGTCGCCAACGGGTTGCCGGTGTTGAGCTGCAACCGTGTCGGCCACGAACCATCGCCAATCGGCGCATCCGGCATCCAGTTCTGGGGCAACAGCCACATCCTTGGGCCGCAGGGCGAATTCGTCGCCGAAGCCGGCACCGATCCCACCTTGCTGGTCGCCGAAGTCGACATGGAGCGCAGCGAGCATGTGCGTCGCATCTGGCCGTTCCTGCGCGACCGTCGCATCGATGCCTATGGCGACCTGCTGAAACGCTATCGCGACTGAGCCAAACCAATGACCGATGATTCTTCCACCAACATGGATTGGCGCGCCCAGCCGCACGCAGAAATCGAGCGTGACGGCGTCCGCTACACCCTGCTCGGCACCGCGCACGTCTCGAAAACGAGCGTTGACGCCGTGCGCGCAGCGATCGCCAGCGGCGAATTCGATGGCGTTGCGGTCGAACTGGACGAGCAGCGCTACAAGGCACTGAACGATCCTGACGCGCTGGCCAAGCTCGACCTGGTCAAGGTGATCAAGGATCGCAAGCTGGCGATGTTCGCCGCCAACCTCGGACTCGCGGCCTACCAGCGTCGGCTCGCCGAACAGTTGGGAATCGAGCCCGGCGCGGAACTCAAGACCGCCGCCAGCGAGGCGATCGCGCGCGACCTGCCGATGAACCTGATCGATCGCGACGTCGGCCAGACTTTTCGCCGCGCGATGCACAAGCTCGGATTCTGGCAGCGAATGAAGATCGGATCGGGGATTGCCGCGTCACTGTTCGTCGATGACGAAGTGTCGCCCGACCAGATCGAAGGCCTGAAGGAAGGCGACATGCTGGAATCGAGCTTCGGCGAATTCGCCAGCGGCTCACCGGCGCTGTATTCGGCCTTGATTGACGAGCGCGACCAGTACATGGCGGCGCGCCTGCGCTTGACTTCGGTTGCATCCAAGCATGTGCTTGCAGTCGTCGGCGCCGGGCACCTGAAAGGCATCGCCCACTATCTCGCCACCGATGAGCGTGATCCCACCGCGTTGATTGAAGAATTGTCGGAAAGCAACAAGAAAAAGCGCATCCCGTGGTTCTCGATCGCACTCAGTGCGTTGATCATCGGCGGCTTCACCTGGGGCTTCATGCATGGCGGCGCGGCGCTCGGCAAGCATTTGCTGGTGCAGTGGGTCGCATGGACCGCAGGCCTGACCGCGCTTGGCGGCATCCTCGCGCTGGCGCATCCGTTGGCCAATCTCGCCGCGACGATCATGGCGCCGCTGAAGCCCTTCCGCCCGCCCGGCTTGAGCTCGGGCATGTTCGGCGCACTGGCGCAGGTGCGCCTGGTGCGCCCGACCTACTCGGACTTCCTCGCCCTGCGTGACGACGCCCAGACCATGCGCGGCTGGTACCGCAATCGCGTCTGCCGCACGATCCTGGTGTTCATGCTGACCAGTTTCGGCACGATCGCCGGCGAATGGATCGCGATCGCGAACGGGGCGCGGCACTTGGTGGGTTGACCCCCACCCCTGTCCGGCACGGCCTGAACGCCTGGCGCTGTGGGATGATGCGAGCATTCCCCAGTCGGACATGCACATGCTGAAGACCATGCTGGCGTTGCCCATTGCGGTCGCCATCCAGGCTGCGCCTGCAGCGACGCTGCCCGATGCGCTCGCGCGCGATATCTTCAAGCAACTCATCGAGATCAATACGACCGACTCGATCGGCAGCACGACTGACGCAGCAAGAGCGATGCAGAGGCGCTTTCTCGACGCCGGCTTCGCACCGAACGATGCCCAATTATTGGTCGGCGCAAACCCGAAGCGCGGCAACCTCGTCGCACGCCTGCACGGCAACGGCAAGCACAAACCCATATTGATCATCGGCCATCTCGATGTGGTCGAGGCGGCACGCTCCGACTGGACGATGGACCCTTTCAAATTCACCGAAAAGGATGGTTACTTTTACGGCCGCGGCACGCAGGACATGAAGAACTCCGACGCAGTCGCCATCGCCGCGCTGCTGCGCATGAAGAAAGAGGGCTTCGTGCCCAACCGCGACATCATCCTCGCGCTGACCGCGGACGAGGAAGGCGGAACCGATAACGGTGTCGACTGGTTGCTAAAGAACCACCGCGACCTCATCGACGCGGAATTCGCACTCAACCCCGACTCCGGTGGCATCGCAGCTGACGCAGGCAAGCCTGTCACGCTCAACGTCGATGCAACCGAGAAGCTCTATGCGGACTACGAACTCGAAGCGACCGATGCAGGTGGTCACAGTTCGTTGCCGCGACCGGGAAATCCGATCTACATCCTGTCAAATGCGCTCGTGCGACTCGGCGGAGCATCTTTCCCATTCGAATTGAACACGGTCACGCGCACCTGGCTCGAGCATATGCGAACGATCGAAGGCGGCACGCGTGCAAGGGACATCCAGGGCGCGCTCGCAACGCCGCCTGATGCCGACGCCGTCGCGCACCTGAGCCATGACCCGCGCTACAACTCCACCTTGCACACCACCTGCGTGGCGACGCGCCTTGACGGCGGCCATGCGAACAATGCGCTGCCACAGCGCGCGAGTGCGATCGTCAATTGCCGCATCTTGCCTGGACACTCTTCGGAGGAAGTGCGTCTTGACCTGATCAGGATATTCGCGGAGCCAAAACTGACGGTTCGATACATCGATCCGCTTACGGATAAACGCCTCGCAACCGGCTCCGAGCAGAAGGCGCTGCCGCCGCCATCGCCGCGCAAGGACGTGTTCGATGCCTTGCACGAGGTGGCGGACAAGATGTGGCCGGGCATGCCAATCGTGACCAACATGGCGCCAGGTGCGTCGGACAGCATCTATACGATGGCCGCTGGAATTCCAACCTATGGCTTCAGCGGCACTGCGATCGATCGCGATGACGATCGCATGCACGGTCGCGACGAGCGCCTGCGCGTGAGCGCCTTTGACGATTCGGCAGCGTTCTACTTCCGGTACCTGAAGGCGCTGACCAGCACCAATTAGGCAAACATCCGTGGATCAACGCGGCTTGCCAGCGTCGCGGGCTATATCACCTCAACTGATGCCCCACCGCGCCGCCACAGCCGCGCACGCCGCCACGTCTGCGCGGTCGCCGCGCGCCAGTCGTCGAGGATGGCGTAGATCGTCGGCAGGAACAGCAGGCTGACCAGCGTCGAGAACGCGAGGCCACCCGCGATCGCGCGCGCCATCGGGTTGTAGGGCGGGCCATCTCCGGCGATCTGGGTGTTCGACACCGCGATCGGCACCATCGCCAGGATCGCCGTGCCCATCGTCATCAGGATCGGACGCAGGCGCTCCTTGCTGCCCTCCACCAGCGCGTCGGTGCGCGACATCCCGGCGCGCCGCCGGTTGTTGATGTGTTCGATCATCACGATGCCGTTGTTCACCACCACGCCCATCAGCACCAGGATGCCGATGAAGGCCATGATGTTGAAGGTGGTGCCGGTCAGGAACATCGCCCAGAACACCCCGAAGATCGAGAACACCACGCCACTCATGATCGCCGCCGGGAACAGCAGCGATTCGAACACCGCCGCCATCACGATGTAGATCATGAGCACGGCGATCAGCAGATTGAACAGCATCTGGCTCATCATCTCGCCGCCGTCCATGTTGCCCATTCCACCACCTTTGAAGCTGTACCTGTAACCCGGCGGGAACGAGGTTCCTTTCAACACGCGTTCGATTGCCGCCTGCGCCTGTTCTCCGGTACTGCCGGGGGCGACGTTGGCCTGGATCTTCAACGACGTCTGGCGATCGCTGCGCTGGATCTGGTTGGCCGACGGCTTGACTTGGGCATTCACCATCGCCATCAACGGGATCTGGCGTCCGTCTGGAGCCTGCACCATGAAGCCCTGCAGATCCTCGATCCGTGACTGCTCAGCGCCCGCAAAACGCACTGTCACCGGGATCTGCTTTTGGTCGCGTTGGAATTCCCGCAGGTTCGAACCACGCAAGGCCATCCCGACGTACTTGGCGACGTCGCTGGAGCTGAACCCATAGGCCGCTGCACGGGCGCGATCGACACTGATCGTCAGCTCACTGTCCTGGTCGCCGGAATCGACGCGCACATCGCGCAGTTCGTGCTGGCGTGACAGCGCCGGGAGCAGGTCGTTGGCAAGATCCTTCAATGCCTGGCTGGAATCGCCGAGCAGGTTGACGCTGACGCCCTGCTGCCCGGTGTCCTGCTGCTGGTCACCGATGCCGATCCGTGCCCGCGCCGATTTCGGCATGCCCTTGCGCACGTCTTCCTCGACCTGCGCGACCTGTTTGGGATCCTTGGTGTCGAGACGGATCGTGGTGCGCGCCCAGCCCTGCTCGCCCCAGCGCGAGTTCAGCTGCTTTACGTGGAAGCGCTGGCGGTTAGCGTTGACGTAACGTTCGACCTTGGCGATCTCTTCGCCCATCTGGTCCTTGGTATAGGCGCCATTCCACTGGTAGAAAATGTCGACGCGATCGGGGTCCTGCGCGTCCATCATGCTTTTCTTCGTCAGTATCATCGGCACGATGCTGATGGCGATCACCAGCAGGATGCCGGCCACGCTGGCGCCACGATGTTCCAGCGTCCAGCGCAGGAATTTGGCGTAGCGCGATTGCAGGCGCGGAATGATGCCATTGTGCGAAGCGACCGCCGGCGGCGTCTTCAGGCGCGCCGACAGCATCGGGATCAGGCTGACCGCGACCAGCCACGACGCCAGCAGCGAGACGGTGATGGTGATGGCGATTTGCGCCAAATTGATCGTCAGCATATTGCGCTCGCCGAACATGTTCGGCAGGAACACGATGCAGTGGCAGAGCGTGCCCGCAGTCAGGGCGATGGCGACATGCCTGGTGCCGATGATCGAGGCATAGCGTGGATTGTCGGGATGGCGCTCGCGCTCCTGATAGATCGACTCGACCACCACCACGGCGTTGTCCACCAGCATGCCGATCGCCAGCAACAAGCCCATCATCGACAGGACATTGAGGGTGACGCCGGCGAAATACATGAACCCCAGCGTCATGATGAAACAGATCGGAATCGCCAGTGTCACCATCAACGTCGATGGCCAGTGGCGCAGGAAGAAGAACAGCACCGCGATCGACAACACCAGGCCGATCGCGCCGGCTTCAGCGAGTGCCGTCAGCGAACTGATCACGCCCTGACCGGCGTCATCGACGATTTCCGTGTCAATCCCACGGGTGTTCCCGGACGCCTTGATCTCGTCAAGTTTGGCGCGCACCACCTTGCTGAGATCCACCAGGTTTGCGGTACGTTCCTTGTAGACATCGATGGCAACGCTCGGCCGGCCGTCGATGATGCGCGCGTAATCCATGCGCTTGGGTTTGAGCGCGACATCGGCGATATCACCGAGACGGATGCCCTTGGAATTGATCGGCATGTCACGCAATTGTTGCAGGTCGCGCAATTCGCCGATCGGCTGCACGCGCAGGCGCATGCCGCCATCCTCGATCTCGCCCGCAGATACCGCGAAATTCGCCGACTGCATGCGATTGACCAATTCATTCAACGCGACGCCTGCCGCCGTCAGGCGATCGGGGTGCAGCGCGATCTCCACTTCCTGTACGGGAACGCCATCGACTTCGACGCGCGCCACGCCCGGCAGGCGCTCCAGCTGGCTCTTGAATTCACGATCGATGCGGTCAGACTGCGTGCGCAGGTCGCCGGCCTTGCTGGTCAGGCGGATCGTCATCGCCGACTGATCGCTTGTCGACCACTTCCAGATGAAATAGCGCTGGAAATCGTCGGGCAACTGGTCGCGGGAAGCATCCAGGCGCTGGCGCGCATCGGCTGCCGCGATCGCAACGTCGCGCCCCCAATCGGTGAACACCACGAACAACTGCGCACCATCGGCATTGGCGCGGCCGCGGATCGACTTGATCCCGCTCATCGTGCCCAGCGCTTCTTCCGCCGGACGCAACACATTGCGCTCCACTTCTTCCGGTGTCGATCCGGCGTATGGCAACTGCACGAACAGGAACGGCGCCGTCGCTTCCGGCATCGATTCCAGCGGCAAGCGCACCGCGGCGATCAGTCCCACGACCACCAGCGACACGAACAGCATGATCGTGCTGACGGGGCGCCTGATGCTCAGTTCGGCGAGCCATTTCGACCACGCCGTGCTTGTCGGGCCCTTCTTATTGAGTTCGGCAAGAAGCGTCATGGTGCGACCTCAGGCAGCCGGTTCTTGATCGGATGCGACGGCATCGGACTCGACGACATCGAACGCTTCATTCTTGCGGCGGCCGCGTTCGCGATAGAACGCATCGTCGTGGCGGTCGAGGCGGTCGTACACCACCGGGATCACCACCAGCGTCAGCAAGGTCGACACCAACAAGCCGCCGATCACCGTGATCGCCATCGGGCTGCGCACTTCCGCACCTTCGCCGAAGGCCAGCGCAAGCGGCAGGAAGCCGAACAGCGTGCACAGCGTGGTCATCATGATCGGGCGCAGTCGCGAACGCGCCCCTTCGATCAAGGCCTGTTGCTTGGGCATGCCTTCTTCGCGCAACTGGTTGACCTTGTCGATCAGGATGATCGCGTTCTTCACCACCAGGCCGACCAGCAGGATCAGGCCGATGAACACCACCACCGACACCGGCGAGCGCGTCAGGAACAACGCCAGCACCGCACCGACCAAGGCCAGCGGAATGGTGAAGAGGATGACGAAGGGATGCAGCAGCGATTCGAACTGCGACGCCATCACCAGATAGACCAGGAAGATCGCCAGGCCGAACGCGAACAGCAGCGACTTGATCGAATCACCCAGCTCCTCGCCCTGACCGCCGATGTGCATGCCGACGTCGGCGCCAAGCGGATCGTCGGCGACCATCTTCTGCACTTCCTTCACCGCGCCGCCGAGGTCGATGCCGGAAAGATTGGCCGAAACAATCGCGACCCGGCGCTGGTCGGCGCGATGGATCTCGCTGGGACCGGTGGTCTGCACCACGTTGGCGACCGACGCCAGCGTCACCGGCGCGCCCTTGCCGGGATTGACGATGATGTTGCGGATCGCCTCGACCGAACCGCGATCGGCTTCGTTCGCGCGCACCAGCACGTCGATCTTGCGATCACGGAAGCTGTAGCGCGTGGCGACGTTGCCGGCCACCTTGTTGACCACCACGTCGGCGATCTGGCGCGTGGTGAGTCCGAGCGCGGCGGCACGATCGGCATCGAAATGGATCTGGATTTCCGGGAAGCCCTGCTCCACGCTCGACTTGACGTCGGTGTAGTGCGGATTGTTGCGGAGCATCGCCGCGAGCTTCTGCCCCGCCGTTTTCAACGTGTCGAGACTGTCGCTGCGCACCTCGATTTCCAGCGGCGGCGCGAATGCGAACAATTCGGGGCGGGCAAAATCAACCTGCGCACCCGGGTGGCTGGCCATGCTCTTGCGGAAGGCGTCGACTGCCGCGGCCTCGGCCTTGGTGTCGCCGCTCTTGTCCATCACGATGCTGAGCTTGCCGATGTTCTCGCCGCTCTCGGTCGGGCTGGCATCCAGGCGTGTGCCGGTGCCGCTGACGCCGTAACGCAGGCGCACGCCCGGCACTTTCGCGTTCTCGGTCGCGACCTGATGCAGCACGTCGTCGGTGATGCGCAGCGGCGTGCCGGGCGGCAGTTTCGCGGTCATCTCGACGCGATCCTGCGCCAGCTGCGGGATCAGGTCAGCTCCGAGCATCGGCACCAGCAGCAACGCACCGACGAACGCCGCAGTCGCGAACACCACCACCAGCACTGGACGCTGCAACGCCGCCGGCAACAAGCGCAGGTAGCCGCGTTCGGCACGCTCGTACGGTGCCATCGACAGATCGCTGGCCTTGCGCATCACCGGACCGACGATGGCGGACACGCCGTTCCAGATCCGCATCACGACCCATGCGAAACCGTAGCTGAAGAAGCGCACCACCCAGCCAACGGCGCGACCGATGAAGGCAAAAGGCTTCTGCCAACCCTTTTGCGGATACCACTGCGGATGCGGCGGCTCTTCCGGGAAGCTGTCGAGATTGCGGCCACGGATCGACGACAGCATCGGGATCAGCGTCATCGACACCACCAGCGATGTCGCGACGGCGATCGCCACGGTCAAGGCCTGGTCGCGGAACAACTGGCCAGCGATGCCCTGCACGAATACCAGCGGCAGGAACACCGCGACCGTGGTCAGGGTCGATGCGACGACGGCCATGCCGACTTCGCGCGTCCCGGCGATCGCCGCTTCGACGATGCCAAGCCCGCGTTCGCGCGCCTTGGCGATCGATTCCAGCACCACGATCGAGTCGTCCACCACCAGGCCGGTGGCCAGCGCGAGGCCGCCGAGCGACATCACGTTGAGGCTGAGCCCCAGGCGGTCCATGAAGAAGAACGTCGAGACGATCGACACCGGCAGCGACAACGAAATGACGAACGTGCTCCAGCCATCGCGCAGGAACAGGAAGATGATCAGGATCGCGAGCATGCCGCCGATCACCGCGTCCATCTTGACGTCATGGATGGCATTGCGGATGAAGATCGACTGGTCGTCGATAATCTGAAGGTCCATGTCCTTGGGCAGGTCGCCCTTGATCGAATCCAGGCGCTTCTGCAATGCATCGGCAGTGGCGACGGTATTGGCGTCGCCTTCCTTGTAGATCGCCAGCTCGACCGCTTCGCGGCCTTCGAGGCGGATGATCGCCTCGCGTTCCTTGTAGCCCTGGCGCACCGTGGCGACGTCACCGAGGCGGATCGGTACGGTACCGCCGCTGCCGCCTTGCGCGGCCGAAGCCGCCGCGATCATTTCCGCCGAACCGCTGCTCGCCGCCAAGCGTGACATGCGCAATGCGGCGTCATTGCTGCCGGCACTGCCACTCTGCACCGTCAACAGCAAGTTGCGGATGGTGTCGATATTGGGAAACTGGTTGACGGTACGCACCAGGTAGCGCTGGCTGCCTTCTTCAAGCCGTCCGCCGGAGACATTGATGTTCTCCTGCTGCAAACGCTGGATCACGGTATCGGCGGTGAGTCCAAGTTGCGCCAACTTGCGCTGGTCGATGTCGACCTGCACTTCGTCTTCGAGGCCGCCCGCCACCTTCACCGCAGCCACGCCGGCGACGGTTTCCAGCTTCTTCTTCAGGTCATCATCGGCATAGCGACGCAGGCCAACGAGCTGGGTGTCGATGCCGTCGGCACCCGGATGCGCCGTCTTCGGCGCCAGCGCGATACGCACGATCGGCTGCGTCGACGGATTGAAGCGCAGCAGCACCGGGCGCTTGGCATCCAGCGGCAATTGCAGCGCATCCATCTTGTCGCGCACTTCGAGGCTGGCCTGGTCCATGTTGGTGCCCCAGGCGAACTCCAGCACCACATCGCTCTGGCCGGTGCGCGACACCGACTTCATCTTGCGCAGCCCCTTGACCACGCCCAGCGCTTCTTCCGACGGCTGCGAGATCAGCGTTTCGATTTCCGACGGGGCCGCACCGGTGTAATCGGTGCGCACGGTCAACGTCGGATAGCTGAGGTCGGGCAGCAGGTTGACCTTCAATGCCGCCAGCGCGATCACGCCGAACAGGAACATCGTCACCCAGAACATCGCCACGGTGACGCGACGGCGCGTCGCCAGCGCGATCAACCCGCCCGACGCCTGCTTGGCGTCGTGGCCCTCGTGCCCGTCGGATGTCGGATTCATGGCGTCTTCGCGACCTGCGCAACCGGAGCCTTGCCGTTGATCACCTGCACCGGCACGCCATCGCGCAGCGCTGCCTTGCCCGCGGTCACGACGGGGTCGCCGGACTTGAGTCCCGACAGCACCTCGACCCACTCGCCGTCGACATAGCCGGTCTTGATCGGTACGCGCACAGCCTTGCCATCCCGAACGGTGAACACCGCAGCCTGATTGTCGTCCTCGAGCATGGCGATGCGCGGGATCGCCATCGCGCCGGCGCGACGATCGAACACCACTGCGATGCGCCCGAACATGCCCGGCTGCAACACGCCGCCGCCATCGAATGCACAGATGACGCGGAAGGTGCCGCTACCGGAATCCACGACCGGCGAAATGCGCGTCACCTTGCCATCGAAGGTCTTGCCGGGCACGGCGTCGACCGTCATCGTCACCGGCAGGCCGTTGCGGATCGCCTCGAGGCTGCGTTCGGGCACGTTGAGCGTCGCTTCCAGGCGATCGTTCTCGACGATGCGGAAGATCGGCGTGCTGATCTGCACCAGGTTGCCGACCTTGATCGAACGTTGGGCAATCACGCCGGAAATCGGCGCGGTCACACGGGTATAGGACAGATCGAGCTTCGCCAGGTTGAGCTGGGCGCGCGCGTTCTGCAAGTCGAAGCGCAGTTGCTCGACATCGTTGGCACTGACCATCTTCTGCTTGGCCAATTCTTCAGAACGTGCGAGGTTGCGCGCCAATTTCTCGGCCTGCGCCGCGGTCTGCTGCACGCGCAAAGCCTGTTGTGCAGAATCAATCTGCACCAGCACCTGACCTTCGCGCACGTGCTGGCCCTCCTCGACGAACACGCGCTCAGCGATGCCGGACGTCTTCGCCACCACCTGGGCATCGCCACGTGCGTCGAGCGGCGCCGTCCCGCTGAAGCTCGCGGTCATCTCGCGCACCGCCACCGGGGTGACCTCGACGGATACGGCATCGTTGCCCTTGCCGTCCTTGCCACCCTTGCCGTCCTTGCTCGCGGTCTGGGTGTCACCGGGGCCAGCCTGCTTCTTGCAGCCTGCAACAGGCGCCAGCAGCAGGGCCGCGCAGGCAACGGCCAAAGCCGTTCGAATCAACGGCGCAGTCGGGCGGAAACGCGGCGAAATCAACATGATCTAGGCTCTGGCTCTATGGTGTGGTAGAAAGATATAACACCTCGGTTCATCCACCCACCTGCCGGAGGTCACCATGACTTCCGGCCCGTGCGATCCGATGGCCCGGAGGGCACCGACACTCCTGGATTCCGCTGCAGGTGAATGGCGCGATATACTGGATTGATTGCATGTCACGCGGCGACTCGCCGCACGAACCACGGAACCTGCCGATGCGAATGTCGCTGTTGACGAAGGCCGCTCTCGCCGCCCTTCTTGCCCTGCCCGCACTGGGTCAGGCCGCCGATGCTCCCGCCGCCACGGCGAAAGGCGACGCTGCGAAAGGCAAGGATCTCGCCTATACCTGCCAGGGTTGCCACGGCATCACCGGTTACAAGAATGCCTATCCGAATTACCACGTGCCGATGATCGCCGGGCAATCCGAGCAATACCTGCACAACGCCCTGATGGACTACAAGGCCGGCAAGCGCAAGCACCCGACCATGCAAGCGCAGGCCCAGAGTTTTTCCGACCAGGACCTGGCCAACCTTGCCGCCTACCTCAGCAGCCTGAAGACGAAGTGAGCGCACCGATGACGAACCGTTCGAAGATTGCCGCGGTCGCCGCGCTTGCCATGCTGTTGTCCGCCTGTTCCGGTGGCGGCGAACAGGGCCATGAAGCCAAGGCCGAAGGCGAAGCCCGCCAGACCGCCCCGAATTCGATGGCGAGCATGCCGTCCGGCAATGCCGAGCACGGCAAGCTGATCGTCGAGACCGGAATCCCGGACAAGAATCGCGCTTCTTGCGCGTCCTGCCACGGCCCGGCAGGCAATGCCCCGATCGATCCGACCTACCCACGCCTCGCCGGCCAGTACGCCGATTACCTCGAGCACACGCTGCAGATGTATCGCGACGGCGAGCGCCAGCAATCGATCATGGGCATGCAGGCGAAGGACCTGAGCGACCAGGAGATCGCCGACGTGGCGGCGTATCTTTCCGAGCAGAAGAGCGATCTCGGCGACCTCGCCACCGCGCACTAAGGCTTCGGCTGTTCGATCTCGGCGCCCTTCTCCGGGGCGCCCAGCGCCGAGGGATCATCGAAATACTTCGACTTGAACGGCACCGCCGGCGGTTTGCGTGCGCGCGCCGGATTGTCCTTCACGCCGTTGACGCCGCCGGCGATCGCGCAACCACCGCCCAGCGCCAGCAGCGAAATCTTGCACTTGATGACGCGCTTGCCGCTGCCATCGAGCGGAATCTCGATTTCCTTGACGCCCCTGCGGACCCATTCCTCGAGCAGGTTTTCGTGCGGCACCCAGTACGGCTCGAACATGGTGGGATCGTCCTTGCGCGCCTGGCGCTTCACCCACGATCCTTCCTTGTAGGGATCCTTGATTCGCACGGTGAACTGGTCTGCGCCGTACTTCGCCGTGCCCGACGTGTCGTACTGGCCACCATTGGCGCCGCCATTGCGATTCCCGTTGATCGCACCATGCGGCTGCCCTGCGACGTTGCGACTGGCAGCACCCCAATCGTCGCCCTTCAGCGGCGTAGGCGGACCACCGGTCTTGGCCTGCGTTCCTGCGCCAACACCGCGACCACTTGGCTGGACACCGGTACCACTCCCCGACGTTGTGGAAGGAGCGCCCGTTGCCGCCGCCGTACCCCGCAATGGCGCGTTCGCACCCGTCGCGGATGACGACTGCGCCGATGATGCAGACGCTGCGGATGCATTCGATGTTGCCGCGGGTGTCGGTGGCAGATCGATTTTGCCGATGCTTTTGGCCGCCATCGTCGGAACCGCAACCACCTGCGTGCGCACGCCCTGCAACGATGCCTGTTCGACCGGTTCGGGCTCGGGGATGTTCGGCAGCGCCTGAGCCTGCAATTCCGGCTGCGGCGTCACCTGGGTCGGCAACTGCGGCATCTGCTGCGGTGGCTGGGTGAACTTCGGGGCTGCTTCGGTCGGCTTGGCCACCAGGATCGGCGTCGATGGCGGCAACGGCTGTGGCGTGACAGGCTTGATCGGCGTCTGCGGTGCCTGCATCTGCATCCTCGACACCGCATCCACCTGCGGCTGCACCTGCGATGGTGCAACCGCAGTGCTTTGAGGTGCCGCGGACTCCTGCGTTGGCGTCGGCGTCATCTTCGCTTCATGCGGCGACGCACGCGCGACGGTGATCTCGGGTTGCGGCTGCGGCGTGCCACCGCCTTCCTCTTCCGGCGCGCCCTGCCCGACCAGCTGCACCCGCATCGCCAATTCTTCTTCCTGCGGTGGGCGCGCCATGAAGCGCAGATACATCAGCCACAGCAACATGGCCGCGAAGAACAGATTGATGACGAGGCTCGCGATCGCCGAGCCAATGCGCAGTCGACGATTGCCATCGTTCTCGTTGTCCCAGCGGTTGCGGAACAGACTGCGGAAACTCTGCCAGCGCGTGAGCTGCATGCGTGAAGCCGGCTTGCGCTTGGGCAACGGGCGCGTAGCCAGCAGATCGCGCAGGTCGGATTCGGGATACGCGGGAGATGCCGCTTTCGCCGGCAGGGCGTGCAGCCATGTCCGCCAACTCGCCTGGAAGGGCGACTCGCCTTGCGGACGGATGGAGCGAAGGGCGCGACGACGACTTTGCAGGGCTGCTGCGAGATCATCGGGCCCGAACATGAGTCAGCCGTGTCCCTGCTGGACCGGTGATTTCCCGGCATCGTCCCGCTGGTAATACGGCGCATCCCCCGTGCCGTGATCGGTGGCATCGCGCACCGCCGTCACCCCGGGCACGCGTTCCAGCAAGGTCTTCTCGATGCCCTGTTTCAGGGTGACGTCCGCCATGCCGCAGCCGTGGCAACCGCCGCCGAAACGCAGCGTCACCACGCCATCGGCACTCACTTCCTCCACGCGCACGTTGCCGCGATGCGAAGCGAGCTGCGGATTGATCTCGTTTTCCACGACGTAATGCACGCGCTGTGCAAGCGAAGCGTCCTTCCCCGGCGCTTCACCTTTCACCTTCGGTGCGCGGATCTGCAACTGGCCACCGGTTGCCTGCGCCACGAAGTCGATGCTCGCGCCATCGAGCGCGCCAACACTGGCGGCATCGATCCACAAGGTGAAGCCTGCGCAGTCCACGGCCCATTCATCACCGGAAAGATCGCCGGGCGCGGCGAATTCCAGGCGCACGTCGGCGCGCGGGGTCCCGGCATGCAGTGCGGACAACTTCACGCCGAGGCCGGGAATGTCCTCGCGTTCGATCAGCTTGCGAAAATGCGCCTGCGCGGTTTCGGAGATATCGATCATGCCGCTATTCTAGCTGCCCCGGTGTCCGACCCGCGCCACCCGCAGGAGTTCCCATGTCCGACATGATTCCCTTGGTTCAGGCCCATTGCAGCCCGCGCTCCGGCGCGTCGCACCGGCTGGGCGCGGCGGAACTGCGCGACCTGCTGCCGCAGGTGGCCGGTTGGGAGGTGGTCGAGGACGGCCACGCCATCAGCAAGACCTTCCACTTCGGCGATTACTACCGGACGATGGCCTTCGTGAACGCCCTGGCGCTGGTCGCCCATCGCGAGGACCACCACCCCGATCTGTCGGTGCACTACAACCGCTGCGTGGTGCGGTATTCCACCCACGATGTCGGCGGGTTGAGTGAGAACGATTTCATCTGCGCAGCCAAGGCGGACGCGTTGACGGCTTGAATCAGCCCAACTTGTCGAGCACGTCCCGCAGTTCCGGCGCCAGCGGCGCATCCAGCACATAGTCGGCACGGCCGCCATCCAGCGCGAAACGCAATGACGACGCGTGCAGGAACAAGCGGCGCAATCCGGCCTGGTCGCGCAAACGCTTGTTGATCTCCTCGTCGCCATACTTGTCGTCGCCCGCCACCGGATGGCCGAGGTGTTGGGCATGCACACGGATCTGGTGGGTACGGCCGGTATCGATCTTCACTTCGCAATAGGAATGACCGCCGACACGCTGCAGCAGCTTGAAGTGGCTGATCGACTCCTTGCCGATGTCGTTGACCTGGACGTGGCGCTCGCCGCCCTGACGCAAGCCGATGTGCAGCGGCGCATCGACGTCCATGGTGCCGTTGGGCATCTTCCCGACCAGCAAGGTGAGATAGCGCTTGTCGATGCCGGCGCCATGGTCCTCGCGCATCAGCGCCTGCAGTTCGCGCAGCGCCGAGCGCTTCTTGGCGATGACCAGCA
Organism: Pseudomonadota bacterium; assembly: GCA_018242465.1. Lineage (GTDB taxonomy): Bacteria > Pseudomonadota > Gammaproteobacteria > Xanthomonadales > Xanthomonadaceae > Solilutibacter. Next base: position 18,060 of record JAFEBY010000131.1, read on the forward strand.
GGCCCGAGGTATCGCGATCGAGGCGATGGACCAGCTCCAGCGATTCATTGGGGCGTAGTGCGCGCAGCGATTCGATCGCGCCGTGGCGGATGCCGCTGCCGCCGTGGCTGGCCAGCCCGGACGGTTTGTTGAGCGCCAGCAGGCGAGCGTCCTCGAAGACAATCGCGGCATCCAACGCCGCCAGCAGGCTCTTCGGCGGCGGTGCGGACTCCCCGGCTTCCTCCAGCCGGACCGGCGGAATCCTGACCTCGTCCCCCGCCGCGAGCTTGCGCTCAGGCTTGCCGCGACCACCGTTCACCCGCACTTGGCCGGAGCGGACGATCTTGTAGATCAAGGACTTGGGCGCACCCTTGAGCTGGCCCAGCAGGAAATTGTCCAGCCGCTGGCCTTCCCGGTCCTCGGGGACCCGGACCATGCGGACGCCGGCGCTGGCGGTTGACGTTCCTGAATTGGCCATGCTCGATCTGTTACACTATAAGGACGGGACAAGTTCCTGATTTCGCTACAGTCTTTGGCCGAAAGCCTGCTGCAGCGAATCCGCACAACCGGCACCACCGTCCTCGGGGCGGCCATGTTAACCGGCTGGGCGGCAGTGAACGCGAAACGTCGGACGCATTCGTGCATCCGTGCTGCACATACCGCCACGTGGCGTGGCTCTTTCGAGAGCGACGCGGCCGGCATCCACAATTTGAGCAAGAACGATCAAGCGCTCCCGCGGTCTGCCGTGGTGTTGTAGCGCTGGAATCCTCCAAGGCCCGCGCAGCGATGCGCGGCCAGCGGTCTCCAGAGGCACGATGCCCGGTGTTCCGCGCCGCAGAGCGCAGGGAACACAACAATGAAGCGCATGCTGATCAACGCGACGCAGGCGGAAGAACTCCGCGTCGCCATCGTCGATGGACAGAACCTGTACGACATCGACATCGAGCAACCCTCGAAAGAACAGAAGAAGTCGAACATCTACAAGGGCAAGATCACCCGCGTCGAACCGTCGCTGGAAGCGGCCTTCGTCGAATACGGTGCAGAACGCCACGGCTTCCTGCCGCTGAAGGAAATCTCCCGCGACTACTTCCAGCCCGGTGCCGACCACCGCAGCGGCAACATCCGCGAGCTGGTGCGCGAAGGCCAGGAAGTCGTCGTTCAGGTCGAGAAGGAAGAACGCGGCAACAAGGGCGCGGCCCTGACCACCTTCATCTCGCTGGCCGGCCGCTACATGGTGCTGATGCCGAACTCGCCGAGCGCGGGTGGCGTCTCGCGCCGCATCGAAGGCGACGACCGTGCCGAGCTGAAGCGCGCGATGGACGCATTGGCAATCCCGGATGGCATGGGCGTGATCATCCGCACCGCCGGCGTCGGCCGTGATGCCGAAGAGCTGCAGTGGGACCTCGACTACCTGCTGTCGGTGTGGAAGGCGATCGCCGAAGCCGCGCTGAGCAAGCCCTCGCCGTTCCTGATCTACCAGGAATCGCGCCTGATCATCCGTGCCCTGCGCGACTACATGCGCCCGGACATCGGCGAGATCCTGGTCGACACGCCCGAGATGTACGCAGAGGCGCACGAGTTCGTCGAACAGGTGATGCCGCAGTCGCTGCGCAAACTCAAGCCGTATACCGACGACACCCCGCTGTTCAATCGCTTCCAGATCGAATCGCAGATCGAAAGCGCCTACGAACGCGAAGTGCGCCTGCCTTCCGGCGGTGCGCTGGTGATCGACCAGACCGAAGCCCTGACCGCGATCGACGTCAACTCGGCGCGTGCGACCAAGGGCGGCGACATCGAGGAAACCGCGTTCCACACCAACTGCGAAGCGGCCGAGGAAGTTGCGCGCCAGTTGCGCCTGCGCGACCTCGGCGGCCTGGTGGTGATCGATTTCATCGACATGGAATCGAACAAGCACCAGCGTGAAGTCGAGAATCGTTTGCAGAACGCCCTGCGTTCCGACCGCGCACGCGTACAGCTGGGCCGCATCTCCAAGTTCGGTTTGATGGAGATGAGCCGCCAGCGCCTGCGTCCGTCGCTGGGCGAAGCCAGCCAAATCGTTTGTCCGCGTTGCGAAGGCCACGGCCGCATGCGCAGCGTCGAATCGTTGTCGCTGTCGATCCTGCGTCTCGCCGAAGAGCACGCGATGAAGGACAACACCGGGCAGGTCCTGGTGCAGGCGCCGGTCGAGATCGCAAATTATCTGTTGAACGAGAAACGCCGCGCCCTGAGCGAAATCGAAAAGCGCCACGACGCACCGATCGTGCTGGTCGCCGATGAACAGCTGCACACCCCGCACTACGAAGTCACGCGCATCCGCGAGAACGAGCTGGGCGAAGAAACCTCGCGCCCGAGCTACCACCGCGGCACGCCGCGCAAGGTGCCGACGCATGCATTGAGCAAGTCGCACCTCAATATCCCCGAGCCGATGGTCAAGGCGGTGAAGCACGCGCAGCCCGCACCGGTCCGCGCCGAAGCCCCGCCGCCAGCCCCGGCTCCGGTCGCAGCGCCCGCCCCGGTGGCAGCCGCCACGCCCGTCAAGCGCAAGGGCATTCTCAGCCGCATCGTCAGCGCAATCGTCGGTGGCGACGAAGCGCCAGCACCCGCCCCGGTTCCGGCATCGACGCAAACCGCGCGCAATGATCGCGGTGGCAACAAGCGTGACCGCGATGACCGCCGCCAACGCGACGGCCAACAACGCGGCCAGAACAATGGCAATGGCAACAGCCAGCGCCAGCAACAACAGGGCCAACAGCGCGATCGCAGCGAGAAGCAGGGCCAGTCGCAGAACAGCCAGAAGCAGCAAGGCAACAAGCAGCCGCAACAGCAGAAGCCGCGCGAGCAGCCGGAACAGATCGCGGCACCTCAGATCGATGCGCAAGACAGCGAACACGCCGCCGCCGTGAACGGCGAACAGCGCGAATCGCGCAACCGTCGGCGCAACCGCAATCGCCGTGGTCGTGGCGAAGGTGCGGCAGCACAAGTGGAAACAGCTGCCGATGGCAATGTCGAACAGCTTGATACCGCCGCTGCGGCTGCGGCGGCAACGACGGCCGTGATCGCGCAAGAAGCGGTTGCCCTTCCCGCTGTCGCCGTTGCGACGTCCGATGCAACTGCACCCGAGGCAATCGAGCCTGCCATCGCCGCCGAAACCAGCGAAAGTGAAACCGGCGCGGCACCTGACGACGATGCCGACAAGCCCAAGCGCCGCCGTGGTCGCCGCGGTGGCCGTCGCCGCCGCAAGGGTGGCATCGAAGGCGAAGGCGCCGACGAGATCTTCGATGAAGTCGAAGGCGAGGAAGCCGCCGCCAGCAGCATCGGCAATGGCCACCAGCCGGAATTCGAGTTCGACGACCTTGAAGCGCCCGCGCAACCGA
>JAFEBY010000132.1 GCA_018242465.1 Pseudomonadota bacterium
GAGGAAGCCATCGGCATCCAGCAACCCACCCTGCTGGTGTGGGGCCGGCAGGACGCGGTGATCGACCCCAGCGCGCTGTACCTCTACGCGCAGCGCATCCCGCAGGCGCACAAGCTCCTGCTCGATGGTTGCGGGCATATGTCGCTGATGGAGCGTGCCGATGCGGTGGCCGCGGCGGTGATTGCCTTGGTCGAATCCGACAACCAGCAGCGCTGAGATGTTTCAGTACGAGTGCCCAGCTCGTCATCCCAGCGAAAGCTGGCCGCTTCTGACAGACGAATGTCTGTCCAATCCATTTGCCTCCATGCTTCATGGTGAAGCTGGACCCCAGCTTTGGACAGACATTCGTCCGTAAGAGGCGACGCTGGGATGACGGTTATTTCGAACCTGCCCTAACGCGGCTTCGGGGAGGTTAAGCTCGTGCAATCCCATTGATCTGCATTCAACAATGAAACACGCCTTGCTCATCCTTGCACTCACGCTGTGCCTGCCCGCTTGCCATCGCGACGACCCGCAAGCCGCGGCCCAGGCCGCTGCTGCGCAACAGGCCGGTGACGAACAAGCGGCCGATGCGATGGAAAAACAATTCGACACGGCGGTGGCGGCGCAGGACTGGCACATGGCGAAAGGCTACGGCGACGTGCTGCTGCATGACCATCCCGCCAGTGCCGCGGCAGCACGGGTGAAGTCGAAGCTGGCCGACATCACCGCCAAGGCCGAGCAGCAACAAGAGACCCGCCGGCTGCAAGCGCTGTGGAATTACGGTGACGAGGAGGTCAAGGGCGGCCACCAACTCTCGGCCTCGATCTACTCCCAGAAGGAAGTGGATACCGATGGCGGCGGCGAGCACCCGGTGCGCTTGATCTTCCGCGACCACCCGGAATGGGGCCGCAGCGCCTACCTCGTGCTCGAAGCCGGTGATTTCGATTGCTACAAGGGCTGCAAGCTCACCGTCACCGTGGACGGCAAGACGCACACCCTGGCCGGCTCACGCCCGAATACCGACGAGGCCATCGCCATGTTCATCGTCGATGACAAGGCCTTGTGGAAACTCGCCAAGAGCGGCAAATCGATGACCATCGAGTTCCCGACCAAGCAGATGGGCCGGCGCAGCGCGACCTTTGAAGTGGGTGGGCTGGATCCGAGCAAATTGCCGAAGTGGAATTGATCCATCGCGCCCCTGCGGTGCACTCCTGCGGACACAGCGCCGCATGTAGGAGCGCACCGCAGGGGCGCGATCTCCGTCGATGTCGCCGTAATTACATCGCATACCCGAACTGCTGGCGGAACTGCTCGGCGAATTCGGCGTAGCTGAAACGCTGGTTCTGGGTGCCCGGGTGCTCGACCTTGAGTGCGCCCATCAGGTTGCCCATGCGGCCGATGGTCATCCAGTCGTAGCCTTTTTCGATACCGAAGATCAGCCCGGCGCGGAAGGCGTCGCCGCAGCCGGTCGGGTCGGTGATGCGGCGCTCGTGCGCCGGCGGGATCCTGTGCAGCTCGCCGTCGGCGTGGATCTCGGCGCCCTGCGGGCCGCGGGTGATGATGTAGGCCTTGACCTTGCCGGCGATCTCCGCCGAGCTCCAGCCGGTGCGTTCCTGCAGCAGGTTGGATTCGTAATCATTGACGCAGACGTAATCAGCCTTGTCGATGAAATCACGCAGCTCGGCACCGTTGAACAGCGGCATCGCCTGGCCGGGATCGAAGATGAACGGGATACCGCCCTCGGAGAACTCCTTGGCGTTCTGCAGCATGCCCTCGTAACCGTCCGGGCTGACGATGCCGATGCTGACGTTCGGCACGTCCTTCACGTGATTCTCGTAGCTGCGCATCATCGCGCCCGGATGGAAGGCGGTGATCTGGTTGTTGTCGTGATCGGTGGTGATGAAGGCCTGCGGGGTGAACAGTTCGTCGATCACCTTGACCCGATCCAGCGGGATCTCGTGCTCGTTGAACCACTCGCGATAGGGGCCGAAATCCTGGCCGACGGTGGCCATCGGGATGGGATCGCCGCCCAGCAATTTGAGGTTGTAGGCGATGTTGCCGGCGCAGCCGCCGAACTCGCGGCGCATCCGCGGCACCAGGAAGGACACGTTCAGGATGTGCACCTTGTCCGGCAGGATGTGGTTCTTGAACTGGTCGGGGAACACCATGATGGTGTCGTAGGCCAGGGAACCACAGATCAATGCAGCCATTGCAGCCTCGCGCTTGGGACAGGGCAAACGTGCATGATAACGCGAGCGCGCCGGCTTTCCGGGGTGATCGGGGCGGGATGGCGGGGCGATTGGGACGGCAACGGATTCCTTGCCGGCAACCCCTGCGGTTGCTACGCTACGCGGTCTTTGGCGATGCGGCGATTCGCCCGTTCGCTGCCTGCGCTTCCAGCGCGCCTTCCCCCATCGCCTTCCCCCAATCCGGCGCACGCGTTCATGTTCAAGTTCCTTCGGGGCTATTTTTCCAGCGATCTTTCGATCGACCTCGGCACCGCCAACACCCTGATCTACGTTCGCGGGCAGGGCATCGTCCTCAACGAACCGTCGGTGGTCGCGGTGCGCCAGGATCGCGGCGGCGGCGGCCGTTCGGTCGCGGCGGTGGGCAGCGAGGCCAAGCAGATGCTGGGCCGTACGCCCGGCCACATCACCACGGTGCGGCCGATGAAGGATGGCGTGATCGCCGACTTCAGCTACACCGAGGAAATGCTCAAGTACTTCATCCGCAAGGTGCACAAGAGCCGCGTGCTGCGGCCCAGCCCGCGGGTGCTGGTGTGCGTGCCGGCCGGCAGTACCCAGGTCGAGCGTCGTGCGATCAAGGAGTCGGCGGAAGAGGCGGGTGCGCGTGAGGTCTACCTGATCGAGGAGCCGATGGCGGCGGCGATCGGCGCCGGCATGCCGGTGACCGAGGCGCGCGGCTCGATGGTGGTCGATATCGGCGGCGGCACCACCGAAGTGGCGGTGATCGCGCTCAACGGCATCGTCTAC
>JAFEBY010000133.1 GCA_018242465.1 Pseudomonadota bacterium
ACGGCGAGGACGGCCGCCACCGCATCTATCGCGACGGCAAGTTCTTCCGGGAAATCTGGCCCAAGACCTGGGATCCCCAGGAACGGATCGAGGACTACGCCCGCTTCGGGGTGCAGGTCCAGGTGGTCAGCACGGTCCCGGTGATGTTCAGCTATTGGGCGCAGCCGCATCAGGCGCTTGAGCTGCATCGCTCGCTCAACGACCACATGGCCGAGACGATCCGCGCCTATCCGCGCCACTACGCCGGCATCGGCACGGTGCCGCTGCAATCGCCGCAACTGGCGATCCGCGAGCTTGAACGCTGCATGGACGAACTCGGCCTGCAGGGCGTGCAAATCGGTTCACACATCCACCTGCCCGACGGTCGCCACTGGAACCTCGACGATCCCGAACTGTTCCCGTTCTTCGAGGCGGCGGCGCAGCTCGACGCCGCGATCCTGGTGCATCCCTGGGACATGATGGGCAGCGAAACGATGCCGAAATACTGGCTGCCGTGGCTGGTCGGGATGCCGGCGGAGCAATCACGCGCAGCGTGCTGTCTCGTTTTCGGTGGCGTGCTGGAACGCCTGCCGAAACTCAAGATCGCGCTGGCACATGGCGGCGGCAGCTTTCCTTACACCATCGGCCGCATTGAGCACGGCTTCAACATGCGACCTGATCTCGTCGCCACCGACAATTTCCGCAATCCACGCGAATACCTGAAACGGTTGTATTTCGATTCCTGGGTCGCCGACGATCGCGCATTGCGTTATCTGCTCGATACCTGCGGCAGCGATCGCGTGATGCTCGGCACCGACTATCCGTTCCCGCTCGGCGAACAGACGCCCGGCGAAGGCATCGAACGCCTGCAGCTCGCCGATTCAGAACGCAGCCGTCTTTACCACGGCACCGCGCTGGAATGGCTGGGGTTGTCGGCATCGCGTTTCGCCTGACGGCGCACCTTCCACTTCATTCGATACCGACCCTGATGACCGACTTGCTCTCCCCCGGACACGCCGCGGCGCTCGATGCCGCCGATCCGCTGCGCGCCTTTCGCGGCGAATTCCTGATTCCGCGCCACGATGGCCGCGAGCAGGCGTATTTCTGCGGCAATTCGCTGGGCCTGCAGCCACGCTGCGCGCGCGCACATGTCGAGGAAGTGTTGGACAAGTGGGCGAACGAAGCGGTTGAAGGCCATTTCACCGGCTCGGCGCAATGGATGCCCTACCACGAACTGGTGCGCGAACCGCTGGCGCACATCGTCGGCGCCAAGCCCGGCGAAGTGGTGGCGATGAATTCGCTGACCGCCAACCTGCACCTGATGATGGTGACGTTCTACCAGCCAACCATCGAACGCACGGCGATCCTGTGCGAAGCCGGCAGCTTCCCGTCCGATCGCTACGCACTGGAATCGCAGCTGAAGTTCCACGGACTTCCGGCGGCCACGACGCTGATCGAAGTCGAACCCGACCTGCCCAATGGCGTGTTCTCGATGCAGCGGATCGAACAAGCGATCCGCGACAACGCACCGCGGTTGTGCATGATCCTGTGGCCCGGCGTGCAATACCGCAGCGGCCAGGCCTTCGACCTCGAGCGTATCGCCGAGCTTGGCCATGAAGCGGGTGCGATCGTCGGTTTCGACCTCGCCCACGCGGTTGGCAACATTCCGCTGCAGTTGCACGACTGGAATGCCGACTTCGCGGTGTGGTGCCACTACAAATACCTCAACTCCGGACCGGGCGCGGTGGCCGGCTGCTTCGTGCACGAACGTCATGCCAATACCGATCGCCCGCGTTTCGCCGGCTGGTGGGGCAACGACGCCTCGGTGCGCTTCAAGATGGGGCCTCAGTTCCTGCCAACGCCGGGCGCGGATGGCTGGCAGTTGTCGAATCCCCCGGTCCTCGGGCTGGCGCCATTGCGCGCGTCCAGCGAGCAGTTCCTGCGTGCGGGCCTGCCGGCGCTGCGCGAGAAATCGTTGCGGTTGACCCGCTATCTCGGGCAAATGATCGACGCCCATCTCGCCGATGCGATCGAGATCGTGACGCCGCGCGATGATGCACAGCATGGTTCGCAATTCTCGCTGCGGGTGAGAGCCGGTCGCGACGCCGGACGTGCGTTGTTTGATCACCTTGCCGCGCAGGGCGTGCTCGGCGACTGGCGCGAACCGGACGTGATCCGCATCTCGCCCGCCCCGCTCTACAACAGCTTCGAGGACGTGCGGCGGTTTGCGCTTTCCGCGATCGAATGGACGAAAACGCGATGACGCCACCCGCCCCACTCACGATCATCGGTGGCGGACTCGCCGGCGCGCTTCTCGCGACATTGCTGGCAAAGCAAGGCAGGCAGGTCGACGTGTACGAACGTCGCGGTTATCCGCGCGTCGAAGGCTACGCCGGCGGCCGTTCGATCAACCTGGCATTGGCGGAGCGCGGCCTGCATGCGTTGCGCCTGGCCGGCCTCGACGATGCGGTGCTGGAACAGGCGGTGATGATGCGCGGACGCTTCGTGCATCCGCTGGACGGCACGCCGCATCTGCAGCGTTATGGGCGCGACGATAGCGAAGTGATCTGGTCGATCAGCCGCGGCGAACTCAACATCACCCTGCTCGATGCCGCCGAACGTGCCGGCGCGCGCCTGCATTTCGGCATGGGGCTGGATACGGTCGACTTCGAACACGGGATCGCGACTTTCGACGCCGGAGAAGGCAAGCGCGATCTGCCATTCCATACCCTGATCGGCGCCGATGGTGCGGGGTCGTCGTTGCGCCAGGCGCTGCAAGCGTATCGTCCATGCGAGGAACGCACCGAGTGGCTCGATCACGGCTACAAGGAACTGGAAATCCCGCCTGCTGCCGATGGCGGTTTCCGCATTGAAGCGAATGCGCTGCACATCTGGCCGCGTGGCCACTACATGTGCATCGCCCTGCCCAATGACGAGCGCACCTTCACCGTCACCCTGTTCATGCCGCTGGAAGGCGCTTCGCCAAGTTTCGCGACGATCCGCGACAGCGGGCAGGCGCTGGAGTTCTTCCGCCGCGACTTCCCGGACACGCTGGACCTGATTCCGGACCTGGCCGAAGACTATGCGCGCAATCCGGTCGGCAAGCTGGCGACCCTGCATTACCAGCACTGGCATCTCGATACGCGCGCGGTACTGATCGGTGATGCCGCCCATGCCATGGTGCCGTTCCACGGACAGGGCATGAACTGCGCCTTCGAGGATTGCATCGCGCTGGCCAACCATCTGGCGCACGATCGCGAACTGGCCGATGCGTATGCCGCCTTTGAAGCCGAGCGCAAACCGAATGCCGCGGCGATCCAGCAGATGGCGCTGGAGAATTACATCGAAATGCGCGACAAGGTCGACGACGCCGCCTTCCTGCTGCAACGCGAGCTGGAGATTGCACTGCAGGAACGCCATCCCGGGCGTTTCGTCCCGCACTATGCGATGGTGACATTCATGCGCATCCCGTACGCGGTGGCGCTGGAACGCAGCGATATCCAGCGCGAGATCCTGGTCGACGCGACGCGCGGGCTGGAAACGCTGGCGCAGGTGGACTGGGCCGAAGTGGATGCAGCGGTCATGGCGCGACTGCCGCCTTTGTCGTGATAATGCCGCATGGCTGACAGCTTCCTGTTCTACGACCTCGAGACCTACGGTCAGGATCCGCGGCGCACGCGCATCGCGCAGTTCGCTGCCATCCGCACCGACGCGGAGTTGAACCCGGTCGAGGAGCCGCACGAGTTCTTCGTGCAGCCGGCAGACGACCTGCTGCCCTCGCCCATCGCGACGCTGATCACCGGCATCACCCCGCAGCACGCCCGGCATCATGGCATCGTCGAAGCCGAGGCCTTGGCACGCATCTCCGAGCTGATGTCGGAGCCGGGCACCTGCAGCCTCGGGTACAACAGCATCCGGTTTGATGACGAGTTCATCCGTTTCGGGCTCTACCGCAACTTCCACGACGCCTACGAGCGCGAATGGAAGAACGGAAACTCACGCTGGGACCTGCTCGATGTCGCACGCCTGGTGCACGCGCTGCGTCCCGACGGCATCCATTGGCGGCAACGCGACGATGGCGGTACCAGCTTCAAGCTGGAACACCTGGCCGAAGACAACGGCCTGCGCGAGGGCGACGCCCACGAGGCGTTGTCGGACGTGCGCGCCACGCTCGGACTGGCGCGACTGATTCGCCGCACCCAACCGCGGCTATGGGATTACGCACTGAAGCTGCGCGACAAACGCAATGTCGGCGACCTGATCGATCCGATGCGAGCCACTCCGCTGCTGCATGTCTCGCAACGCTATCCGGCCTCGCGATTGTGCGCTGCGCCCGTGCTGCCGCTGACTCGCCACCCGCAATTCGACGGTCGGGTGATCGTGTTCGATCTCGCCGGCGATCCCCGCGCATTGCTGGATCTCGATGCCGATACGATTGCTGCTCGCCTGTTCGTCGCCAACAATGCCCTGCCGGAAGGCGTGGAGCGCATCCCGCTCAAGGAAATCCACCTCAATCGCTCGCCGATGCTGGTGCAGTGGTCGCACCTGCGCGACGCCGATTTCCAGCGCCTGATGATCGATCCCGACAGCGTGCTGGCGAACGCAAAGCGCCTGCACGACGCCGGTCCGCCACTGGCGGAGAAGATCCGTCAGGTCTATGCGCAAAAACGCGAATTCGCTCCGAGCGACCCCGACGGCGCGCTGTACGACCGCTTCCTGCCCGACAGCGATCGCCGCATGTTCCCGTTGCTGCGCGGCACGCCGGCGCAGCGCCTGCGCGAAGAGGACTTTCCATTTCGCGATGAGCGCCTGCGCGAACTGTTCTTCCGCTATCGCGCGCGCAACTGGCCGCAGACGCTGGCCTTCACCGAACAGGATCGCTGGAACCAACTGCGCAGCAACCGCATGCTCGAGCCCGGCATGGGCGAATACACCCTGCAGTCCTACCGCGACGAAATCATGACACTGCGCCACGAGCACGCGGAGGCGCCGGACAAGCTGGCACTGCTCGACGCGCTGCAAAACTGGGGTGACTGCATCGAGGCCGGCCTGGCATGAGCCATTTCAGCGACAAGACCTTCAAGTTCCTGCGCGCGCTGATGCGCAACAATAGCCGTGAATGGTTTCAGGAACACAAGGGCGAGTACGAGCAGCACCTGAAGGCGCCGTTCCAGCAACTGATGCTCGACCTGCAGCCGGAACTGGCCAAGATCAGCCCGCATTTCCGCGCCGACCCGCGTGGCAATGGCGGCTCGCTGTTCCGCATCCATCGCGACACGCGATTTTCCAACGACAAATCGCCCTACAAGGGTTGGCAGGGCGCGCGACTCTTCCACGAACGCCGCAATGAATTGCCGGCCCCTTCGTTTTACCTGCACCTGCAGCCTGGGCACTGTTTCGTCGGCGCCGGCATCTGGCATCCGGAACCCCCGACCCAGCGCAAGATTCGTCAGTTCATCGTCGACAACCCGGCGGGATGGAAAACCGCCGCCCACGCAGCAGCCATCCGCAAGCGTTTCGATCTGGAATCCGACGAGATGCTGGCGCGCATTCCGGCAGGGTTTCCAAAGGATTTCGCCTACGCCGACGACCTGCGTCATCGCAATTTCGTGATGGTTCGCGCCCTCGCCGATGCCGACATGACAGCGCCGGGGCTGGTGAAACTGTTGGCCAAGGACTTTGCGACACTCGCCCCCTTCGTCGACTATCTTTGCGCTGCACTCGACCTGGAGTTCTGAGCATGACCCGCGCGCAACGCAATCTCTCCATCGTCGCTGCCGTCCTCCTGGTGATTTTGGCGGTCTTCTGGTTCTCCGGTCCGTTCGCAGCAATCCACGGCTTGCGCAAGGCGCTCGCTGCCAGGGACGCGAGCGCGCTGGCGACCCATGTCGACTTCGTCGCATTGCGCAGCAATCTGTCGCCACAGCTCGAGGACCGCATCGCTCGCGGCATTTCCGCGCGACTGGGCGGCGGCCATGGCGGAATGGTCGACAAGGCGGCGAAGGCGATCTCCGACAATGCGGTGAACGCGATGGCGACACCCGCAGGCATCGGCGTGCTGCTGCAGGGCGATACGCTTTACAGGCAGGCCAGCGGTGACACCATCGGCAATGGCGCCGTGAAGCAACCGCGGCCGGCGGATCCGTTTGCCGATACACATGGCCGCTTTGAATCCATCTCTCGCTATTCCACCACCCTGGCAACCGATGGCGGCGATGTCGGTTTCGTGTTCGAACCCCGCGGATTGCGCTGGAAGATCACCAACATCCGCTTGCCGCAGCCGCAGCAACCGAAGCAGGACTGAGCCTCACTCGTTGGCAACGCCGTGTGGTACGTGCCCCGCGGCAACATGACGGCGCGCGGAATCGATGTTGTGCAGTGAATCGTCGAAGAAGATGTCGGCACCGAACGCGCTGAGGAATTCGCCCTTGTCGCGGCCGCCAAGGAACAGGGCTTCATCAAGACGGACGTCCCATTCGCGCAGGGTGCGAATCACCCGCTCATGCGCGGGCGCGGATCGCGCGGTGACCAGCGCAGTACGGATCGGCGCATCGTCCCCATCGGGGAATGCCAACTGAAGGTCATGCAAGGCCTGCAGGAATGGCCGGAACGGCCCACCCGACAGCGGCTCGTGCGCATGCGTGCGTTCGTGGCGCCCGAAGGCTTCCAGCCCCTGCGTGCGCGAGACGCGCTCGCCCTCGTCGCCGAAGACCACCGCGTCGCCATCGAAAGCGATCCGCAATTGCTCGCGCGTCGGTTCGTTGGCACGCGCGGGCAGGATCGTCGCCGCGGCAATGCCCGCATCCAGCGCCCGCCGCACCGACTCCGGATTGGCCGACAACAACAACGTGGCTCCGAACGGCTTGATGTAGGGCCACACCGGCGCACCGGAAGTGAACGTCGCGCGGCGGATGTCGAGGCCGTGGTGCTGGATCGAATTGAACACGCGCAGGCCGGTGTCCGGGGAATTGCGCGACAGCAGGATCACTTCCACCCGCGGTGATTCCGCGGTTGCACCGAGCCGAACATTCAACGACAACAGCTTGCGCACCAGCGGGAAGGCGATGCCCGGCGGCAGCGCCTCATCCTCGCGATCGCGCTGGTGGCGGCTGAATGCCTCGACGCCTTCGCGTTCGAACAACCCGTGGCTATCCTCCATCTCGAACAACGCACGCGAGGTGATAGCGACCACCAGGGTCAGCTTCTTGGCGGGTTCCATCGCCACAGTCTGCGCTGGCAGTGTCTCGCTCATTGCGACCCGGCAGCGCTCATCGAATATGGTTGGCGATCGGGATGCGTCCCCCAGGTCTTGTTCGGTTCGGCCTGCATGCGGAAGTGCAACTCACCACCCGCCATGATCTCGTCGTGGCGGAGGAAGGCGCGGTCCAGTGGTTTGCCGTTCAAGCTGGCACTGCCGATGTCGCCATGCGCGGCATCCAGCCCTTCGGCGACGATGCGGAATGTCTTTCCGTTCGGCAGGTGCAACGCGACGTCCGGCAGGAACGGCCGGCCGATGATGTATTCGTTGCTGCCCGGCGTGACCGGATAGAAGCCCATTGCAGTGAATACATACCAGGCTGACATTTGGCCGAGGTCATCGTTTCCGGACAGGCCATCGGGGCGCGGCGCGTACTGCGTGCGCATGATCTCGCCGAGCCGCGCCTGCGTGCGCCACGGCTGGCCGGCATAACTGTAGAGATAGGCGACATGGTGGCTGGGCTCGTTGCCGTGTGCGTACCAGCCGATCAGGCCGGTGATGTCTTCCATGTGTTCGAACAGCTTGGGGTCGACCTTGGCATCGAATACCTGGTCGAGCTTCGCCAGCAGCTTGTCGCTGCCGCCATGCGCCTTCGCCAGTCCGGCGACGTCCTGCGGCACGTACCACGAGTATTGCCAGGCGTTGCCTTCGGTGTAGTCGGTACCATACCCGCTGGCGGCGGGATCGAAGGGCGTGCGGAACTTGCCGTCGCTCAGGCGTGCGCGCATGAAACCCGTATCGGGATCGTAGGCATGGCGCCAGTTCGCCGCGCGCTTGAAATAGCGATCGGCGACATCCTTGCGCCCCAGCGTTTGCGCCATGCGCGCGATGGTCCAGTCATCAAACGCATATTCCAGCGTCTTCGATGCCGCCTCGCCCTCCTCGTCGATGGCGACGTAGCCGCGCTTCATGTAGCTGTCGAGTCCGCCATAGGGGCCGTATTCCGCGCTTGCGGTCATCGCCTTGAGCGCCGCCGCGCCATCGTATCCGCGGATGCCTTTCATCCACGCATCGGCAATCACCGGCACCGCGTGGTAGCCGATCATCGTCCACGTTTCCTGGCCATGGAAAGCCCACACCGGCAGGATGCCGTAAGGACTTTCCTGCTGGGCCGCGAGCAGCGAATTGACGATGTCGTTGGTCTGCTGAGGCGGACGCGTCAGGGTCAGCAGCGGATGCAGCGCACGATAGGTGTCCCAGAGCGAGAACGTCGAATAGTTGGTGTACCCCTTGGCCTGGTGCACGGCGTTGTCGGGACCGCGATAGCGACCATCGATGTCCATGAACAGCGACGGCCCCATATAGGCGTGGTACAGCGCCGAATAGGCCATGCGCGTGTCGCTGTCAGGCGCATGAATATCCAGCACCCCGAGCGCCTCCTCCCAGGCCTTGCGGGCCTGCGCGTGGACGCGATCGAAATCGAAATCCGCGACTTCGGCATCGAGGTTGGCGATGGCGTTGTCCTCGCTCACCGGCGAGATCGCGACTTTGACCACCAGCGGCGCATCCAGCATGCCGAAATCGAAGTTGCCGATCAGCTGGCGACCTTCGATCTGCGCGCGTTGCGCCGGCAGTTTCGATGCCGGCGTGGCGAAGCCCTTGTAGACCACGTCTTTCTCGCTGTCCTGCAGCGCGTGGCCGGTCAGTGGCTGCGAGAAACGCATGGCGAAATAGAGCTGGCGACCCGGCGCCCAGCCACGCGTTTCGCGGAAGCCGGTCACGGTGCCATCGGGACGCAACCGCAGGCGCGACCACAGCACCTTGCCGGGGTAGTCGTACATCGACGTGCGCAGGTCGACCAGCACCTGCGCCTGCGTCCCCTTCGGGAAGGTGTAGCGATGCACGCCGACGCGCTGGGTTGCAGTGAGTTCGACACGGACGTCGCGATCATCCAGCGTCACCGCGTAATAGCCCGGCTTGGCGATCTCGCTTGCATGGCTGAAATGCGCGGTATAGCCGCTGCCCGGCTTGTCGGGATCGCCGCGTTCGGTCTTGACCTCGCCGACCTGCGGGATCAGCAGCACGTCGCCGAGATCGGAATGGCCGGTGCCGGAGAAATGCGTGTGCGAGAAGCCGACGATGCTGCTGTCGCGATGGTTGTAGCCGGCGGCCCAACCGTAGCCATCCTTGCGCTGCTGGATCCGTGTGTCGGGACTCAGTTGCACCATGCCGAAAGGCAAGGTCGCACCGGGAAACGTGTGGCCATCACCGCCTGTGCCGATCATCGGATCGGTCGCCTCATACCCTCGTTGGCCAGCGGCGCGCCAGTCATCGGCGCTCCATGCCGGCGCCGACATCAATGCAACCCCGCCGAAGGCGAACGCGGCGATCGTTTTCCAGACCATGGGGCTATCCTCATCGGAGGTTGGACTCAGGCGATGAACTGTTCACTGAGGATGCGCTCCTCGAGGCCGTGCTCGGCATCGAACAGCAGGGTGACGGCACGTCCCGGCGCCTCGCGTACCGAGACATCGACGACATCACGGACTTCATGCGAATCGGCGGTCGCGCTGACCGGCCGTTTGTAGGGATCGAGGATGCGAAAGCGCACTTCGGTCGCGGCCTTGAGTACCGCGCCGCGCCAGCGCCGTGGCCGGAACGGTGCGATCGGTGTCAGTGCGACGACATTTGCACCCAGCGGAAGGATCGGCCCGCCTGCGGAGAAGTTGTAGGCGGTGCTGCCGGCCGGCGTGGCCACCATCGCGCCGTCGCAGATCAGTTCCTCCAGCCGCGTCTGTCCATGCAGGTCGATGGCGATGTGCGCGGCCTGGCGGGTCTGGCGCAAGAGTGAAACTTCGTTGTAGGCGAGCAGCGTCACCGTCGCACCGGATTCGGTCTGCACGGTCATCTCGAGCGGATGCAGCACCGCCGGTTCGGCGCTGGCGATGCGTTCGGCGAGATCCTCGGTGCGGAACTGGTTCATCAGGAACCCGACGGTGCCGAGCTTCATTCCGTAGACGGGTTTACCAAGACCACCGTGGCGATGCAGGGCCTGCAGCATGAAGCCGTCACCGCCGAGCGCGACCAGCACATCGGCATCTTCCGGCTTGATGCGGCCGTGCGCGGATTCGAGCATGGCCAGCGCCGACTGCGCGTCGCTGTGGTGGCTGGCGAGGAAGGCGATGCGGGTGGGAGCCGTCATCCGCTGAGGATAGCAACGAACAGCTCACGATGGAGGGCATCCCGCAGTGTGCCTACGCTTCCCGTGAACGGCGCTATCCTGCGCCGGTCACGGGCGCGCGACATCCTGTCGCGCTGAGCGCTCCGACACACTGCGGGACGCCCTCCTCCAGCGATCAGGCTCTCCCTCAGCTTCGATCGGCGAGTTGGGCAAGACGCTGCACCGCAACCGACACCGTCGGATAATCCAGCGCCTTCTGCGCCGCCAGCTCCGACAGCATCGACAAGGTGAAGCGCAGCGTCTGGTCGTCGCGACCCAGCCATGCCTGGACCTTGGCCTCGGCATCCTTGCCGGTCATCGGCAGCACCTGCTCGGTCAGCTTGCGCATCTGCGCCGCCAGTTCATCGCGCAGCACGCCGCGCGCGACTGCATGCCAGCGGCCGTCGACCTTGAGCGCCTCGATCTGTTCGCGCAGCCACGGCTCACGCAGGGCATCGCCCAAACGGAAGTAGACCTTGGCGACATCGATCACCTTGAGCTTGCGCGCACGCGCCAGCTCGATGATGTTCGGGCACGGCTCCAGGTACGGCAGCGCCGACAGCTGGTCGGCCAGCGCCGCCGGCACGCCCTTGGCGCGCCACAGCTTGCGGGTTTCCTCGTAGGCCGGGCGCTGCGACGGATGGAGGATGCCCTCGCCCGCGCGGATGTCGCGGAACCCGTCGTGGTAGCGATCGACCGCGTCCTGGATGTTGGGAATCGCGCCCGGGCGCGACAGCAGCCAGCGGGTGAAGCTGCGCTGCAGTTCCCAGATCACCATCAGTGCATCGACCTGTACCGAATCGTCGACCTTGCCATCGAGCGCGTCGATCTGCGCCCACAAATCGCGCGCATCCAGCGTTTCGCGGGTGATGGTGAAGGCCTTGGCGATGTCGCCGATACTGCGGCCACTGTCTTCCTGCATGCGCATCAGGAAGGTCGCGCCCATGCGGTTGATGGTCGAATTGGTCACCGCGGTGGCGATGATCTCGCGCTTCAGGCGGTGGTCTTCCATCGCCTTGGCGTACTTCTTCTGCAGCGGCTCGGGAAAGTAACGCACCAGTTCGCGCGACAGGTAGGGATCTTCCGGCACGTCGCTGGCCACCAGCTGCGGATACGCCACCAACTTCGAATACGACAGCAGCACGCACAATTCCGGACGAGTCAGGCCCAGGCCACGTGCCTTGCGCTCGGCAAGCTCGGCATCGGACGGCAGGAATTCGATCTGGCGATCGAGCAGGCCCTGCGCTTCCAGCGTGCGCATGAAGTGCACCTTGGAGCCCATGCGTGACTGCGACATCCGCTCCATCAGGCTCAGCGCCTGGTTTTGGCGGTAGTTGTCGTTGAGCACCAGATCGGCGACTTCGTTGGTCATCGATGCCAGCAGCTTGTTGCGTTCGGGCAGCTTGAGCTTGCCCTTTTGCACTTCGCCATTGAGCAGGATCTTGATGTTCACCTCATGATCGGAGGTGTCGACGCCAGCGGAGTTGTCGATGAAATCGGTGTTGAGCAGCACCCCGTGTTGTGCGGCTTCGACGCGACCGAGTTGGCTGAACCCGAGGTTGCCGCCCTCGCCCACGATCTTGCAGCGCAGTTCGTTGCCGTTGACGCGCAACGCGTTGTTGGCGCGATCACCGACATCGGCATTGGTTTCGTGGCTCGACTTCACGTAGGTGCCGATGCCGCCGTTCCACAGCAGGTCGACCGGCGACTTCAGGATTGCCGACATCAGTTCGGTCGGGCTCAAGGCCTGCACGTCGCTGGCGATGCCGAGTGCCGCCTTGATTTCCGGCGACAGCTTGATCGACTTCTCGGCGCGCGAGTAGATGCCGCCGCCCTTGCTGATCAGCTTGGCGTCGTAATCGGCCCAGCTCGAACGCGGCAGCTTGAACATGCGCTGGCGTTCCTTGAACGTCACCGCTGCATCCGGATTCGGATCAAGGAAGATGTGGCGATGGTCGAACGCCGCGATCAGGCGCGTGCACTTCGACAGCAACATGCCGTTGCCGAAGACGTCGCCCGACATGTCGCCAATGCCGACGCAGGTGAAATCCTGCTTCTGGCAATCGCGGTTCATCGCGCGGAAATGTCGCTTGACCGACTCCCACGCACCGCGCGCGGTGATGCCCATGCCCTTGTGGTCGTAACCAACCGAACCACCGGAGGCGAAGGCATCATCCAGCCAGAAGCCATGCGCCTGGGCGATGCCGTTGGCGATGTCTGAGAAGGTCGCGGTGCCCTTGTCGGCGGCAACGACGAGGTACGGATCATCGTTGTCGTGGCGGACGACGTTGGCCGGATGCACGATCTTGCCATTCACCGCGATGTTGTCGGTGATGTCGAGCAGGCCATTGATGAAGCGCTTGTAGCAGGCCACGCCTTCGTTGAACCAGCCGTCGCGATCCGTCGCCATGTCCGGCAACTGCTTGGCAAAAAAGCCGCCCTTGGAGCCGACCGGCACGATCACGGTGTTCTTCACCATCTGCGCCTTGACCAGGCCCAGCACTTCCGTGCGGAAGTCCTCGCGGCGATCCGACCAGCGCAGGCCACCGCGCGCCACCGGTCCGAAACGCAGGTGGATGCCTTCCACGCGCGGGCCGCAGACCCAGATTTCGCGATACGGGCGCGGCTTGGGCAAGTCCGGTACCGCGGCACAGTCGAGCTTGAACGCGAGGTAGTCGGCGGGGCCGCCATCCTTGCGCTTGCCGTCGGCGTAGTCGATGTAATAGTTGGTGCGCAGGGTGGCATCGATCGCACCCATGAAGCTGCGCAGGATGCGATCTTCATCCAGGCTCTTGACGCTGTCGAGCTGCTCCAGGATCTCGGCATGCGTCGCCTTGAAGCGTGCTTCGCGGCCCTTGTCGCCCTTCGGATCGAAGCGAACTTCGAAATATTGGACCAGCAGGCGCGCCAACTGGGGGTAGCGCGCGAACGTTGCTTCAACGTAGCTCTGCGAGAACGGCACACCCAGCTGCATCAGGTATTTGCAGTAGGCGCGCAGCATCGCAACCTGCTTCCAGCGCAGTTCGGCGCCAAGCACGAGGCGATTGAAGCCGTCGTTCTCGAGTTCACCGCGCCAGACGCGACCGAAGGCTTCGGTGAAGAATCCGACGCTGCCATCCTTGACCGTTGTGCCCGCGGAGGTGCGCACTTCCAGGTCCTGGATCGAATACGGCTGGCCATCGACCATGACGTCGTGCGGGTATTCGGTGATGACCTGCAGACCCATGTTGTCCAGCATCGGCAACACTTCCGACAACGGCAGGCTGCCGTTGCGGTGGAAAAGCTTGACCTCGATGCAATCGGCGCAATGGCTGGCTGCCGGATCGGTGCGCAGGTTGATGCCGAGGCTGTCCTCGTTGGTCAACGCAGCCAGTTCGGCGACATCGTTGGCAGCTGCCTCCGGCGTCGCTTCCTCGATGTAGGCTGCGCTCAAGGCGCGACCGAAACGCTTGGACAATGCCAGCCCTTCGCTTTCGCCGTGGCGTGCGACCAGTACATCATTGAGGCGGTCGTGCCAGTTGCGCACGGTTTCGGCCAGACGCGCTTCCAGCCCGGCAATGTCGAACTTCTTCTCACTCGCACCCTCGCGCGGGCGCACGATCAGGTGCAGCTGCGCCAGCGGCGAATCCCCCATCGTCACATGGCTTTCGACATGGTCAGCGGACAGCGCATCCTTCAGCATCGTCTCGATGCGCAGGCGCATGTCGGTGTTGAAGCGTTCGCGCGGTACATACACCAGCACCGAATAGAAGCGACCATAGCGATCGCGGCGCAGGAACAACTTGCTGTCGACGCGTTCCTGCAAACCCAGCACGCCATTGCCGAGCGAGAGCAGTTCGTCGTGGGTGGACTGGAACAGCTCGTCGCGCGGCAGCGTTTCCATGATGTGGCGCAGCGCCTTGGCGCTGTGGCCCTGTGCCGGCAGGCCGGATTCCTTCATCACCCGCTCGTAGCGACTGCGCACCACCGGGATATCCCACGGACGATGGTTGTAGACGCTGGAGGTGAACAAGCCGATGAAGCGCTTCTCCGATACCGGCTTGCCCTTGGCGTCGAACTCGACCACGCCGATATAGTCCATGTAGCCGCGACGATGCACGCTGGCGCGCGCGTTCGTCTTCGACAGGATCAGCGGTTCGAGCAGGCCGGACTGCTGGACGCGATGCGCATCCAGCGATTTCAGGGCGCGCGGCTTGCCGGAATCCTTGCCGCGCAGCAGGCCGAGCCCACTGCCGTCGACCGCGACCAACACGTCCTCGCCACCACGCTTCTCGACCTTGTACTCGCGGTAGCCGAGGAAGGTGAAATGATTGTCGGCGGCCCAGCGCAGGAATTCACGCGATTCCGCCAGCACCTCGGCCGACACCAACCCCTTGCCCTTGACCAGGCCTTCGGCGGCGACTTCCATCTTCTCGCGCATGCGCGGCCAATCCTCGACCGATGCACGCACATCGGCCAACACCACGGCGATCGCACGCTCGATTTCTTTGGCGTCTGCTGCATCGAGGCGGTCGATCTCGACATGGATGAAGGATTCGCTGTTCAGCACCGGATGCAGCAGGGTGTACATGGCGATGCCACGCTCTGTCAGCGCATTGGTGATCGAGTCGACCAGGAACGGCATGTCGTCGTTGGCGACCTGCAGCACACTGCGCGGCGATTCCCAGCCATTGGCCTTCACGGACGGATTGAACACGCGGACTGCAGCGGCGCCGCGCTTGCGCTTGCGCGCGAAGGCCAATGCATCACTGGCGATCGCTGCCCGGGCGGCTGCGGTCTGTGCCTGCAGCTCCTCGGGCGACTGGTGGGCGTAGAGCGCGGTCGCGAATGCGCGTTCGTCTGAAACGGTTTTTTTCGATGTCATGTGATCCTCAGCGCAAGCCGGTTTCGTGACGGGCGATGACCAAGCGCTGGATCTCGCTGGTGCCCTCGTAAATTTCGGTGATCTTGGCGTCGCGGAAGTAACGCTCGATCGGCATTTCCTTGGAATAGCCCATGCCGCCGTGGATCTGTAGCGCCTGGTGGGTGATCCACATCGCAGCTTCCGAAGCCGTGAGCTTGGCGACTGCGGCTTCCGTCGTGAACTTCTTGCCCTGGCCCTTCAACCACGCCGCGCGCAGCGTCAGCAGGAAGGCGGCATCGAGCTTGCACTTCATGTCGGCGATCTTGGCCTGGGTCATCTGGAACGCACCGATCGGCTGGCCGAAGGCCTTGCGTTCCTTGACATAGGCAAGCGTCGCTTCATAGGCCGCGCGGCCGATGCCGATCGCCTGCGATGCGATGCCGATCCGGCCGGCATCCAGCACGCTCATCGCGATCTTGAAGCCGTGGCCCTCCTCGCCCAGCACGTCTTCGGGTTGCGCGACATAGTCGGCGAATTCGATTTCGCAGGTAGCCGAAGCGCGAATGCCGAGTTTGGGCTCGGTCTTGCCGCGGTGGAAACCGGCGCGATCACCGTCGATCAGGAATGCGGTGATGCCGCGCGCGCCCTTGTCGGGATCGGTCATCGCGAACAGCACGAAAAACTTGGCGACCGGACCGGAGGTGATCCAGCTCTTCTTGCCGTTGATCTTGAAGCTGCCGTCGGCCTGCTTCACCGCGCGGCAACGCATGGCGGTGGCATCGGAACCGGACTGCGGCTCGGTGAGCGCGAAAGCGCCGATTTCCTTGCCTTCGGCGATCGCGCGCACGTACTTCTGCTTCTGCGCTTCGGTGCCGTGGGTCAGGATGCCGTTGCAGAACAGCGAGTTGTTCACCGACATGATGGTGCTGTGGGCTGCATCGCCCTGCGCGATTTCGACCATCGCCAGCACGTAGGCGATCGGATCCATCGCCGCGCCGCCGTATTCGCCAGGCACTTCGATGCCCATCAGGCCGTTTTCGCCGAGGAGGCGGATGTTGTCCAGCGGGAATTCACCGCTGCGATCGTGGTCTTCGGCGGACGGACCGATCTTCTCCTGCGCGATCCGGCGCGCCACGTCCTGAATCATCAACTGCTCTTCAGTGAAGCTGAAATCCACGATCACGACCCCAATGGGAGTTGGAAACCGGAATTGTATCTCGCGAAACTTTCCATTCGCTCCCGACTTGACCGATCCAGCGCCCTGCACGACAATATATCTTTGAATCCGGATAGAGCGATATATGGATCTGGAAGGCTGGTCGAACCGTCTCAAGGTATTCGCCGATGCAACCCGCGTGCGCCTGCTCGTGCTGCTTGCACGCGAGGAATTCACCGTCGCCGAGCTTGCCGCCATTACCGGGCTGGCGCAACCGCGCGTCTCGACCCATCTGGCCAGATTGAAGGAAGCCGGGCTGGTGCGTGATCGCCGTTCTGGTGTCTCCGCCTATTACCGTTTCGACGAGGATGCGCTCGACGCCGCGCAACAAAGCCTGTGGCAGGCCTTGCGCAACGGCAGCGATGATCCCCTGCTGAACCAGGATGCCGCACGTATCCCGGAAGTGATGGCTGCGCGCGCCAGCGACCAGAACTGGGCCGACAGCGTCGCTGGCGACATGGAACGCCACTATTCGCCGGGCCGCACCTGGGAGGCATTGGCGCGCTCTGCACTGCCATTGCTGGAACCGGGTGACGTCCTCGACATCGCCTCCGGCGACGGCGTGCTCGCCGAATTGCTCGCGCCGCATTCCGATCATTACATCTGCCTGGACTCCAGCACCCGCGTGGTGAACGCCGCCAGCGAACGCCTGCGCACCTATCCGAACGTTCAGGTGCGCGAGGGCGATATGCACGCCCTGCCCTTCGACGATGCCAGCTTCGATCTGGTGGTGCTGATGCACGCGCTGACCTACGCCGCCAAGCCGCAACAGGCCGTCACCGAGGCCGCGCGCGTGCTGCGTCCGGGCGGCCGCCTGCTGTTGTCCAGCCTCGGCAAGCATGCACACGCGACGGCTGCGCAGCCCTTCGGACACGTCAATCTCGGCTTCACTGTGAAGGAACTGCAGAAGTTCGTCGAAAAAGCCGGCCTGCGCGGCGATCGCGCCGCGAGCATCACCCGCGAACGCCGTCCGCCGCATTTCGAAGTCATTTCGCTGATCGGGACCAAGCCATGAGTCTCCTCCCCTGGAAGAATCC
The DNA here is from genome assembly GCA_018242465.1 of Pseudomonadota bacterium. Lineage (GTDB taxonomy): Bacteria > Pseudomonadota > Gammaproteobacteria > Xanthomonadales > Xanthomonadaceae > Solilutibacter. Next base: position 17,494 of record JAFEBY010000133.1, read on the forward strand.
GCAACGCGCCGAGGCACTGCAGCGAGCATTGGGTGAACGCATCCTGATTCTCGATGGTGCGATGGGCACGATGATCCAACGCCACGAATTGCAGGAAGCCGACTATCGCGGCGAGCGTTTCGCCGAAGGCTTTGACGCAGTGTTCGCCACCGACGGCCACACGCATGGCCCCGGCTGTGGTTGCGAAGGCCACGACCAGCGCGGCAACAACGACCTGCTGACGTTGACCCGCCCCGACATCATCCGTGACATCCACGCGCAATACCTTGCCGCCGGCGCCGACCTGATCGAAACCAACACCTTCAATTCGACCAGCATCTCGCTGGCCGACTATCGCCTGACCCATCTGGTGCGCGAGCTCAACCGCGAAGGCGCCCGCATCGCCCGCGAAACCGCAGATGCCGCCGAAGCGCAGGATCCGTCCAGGCCGCGCTTCGTGGTTGGCGTGCTCGGGCCGACCAGTCGCACCGCCTCACTATCGCCGGACGTCAATCGCCCGGGGTTTCGCGCCATCAGCTTCGACGAGCTGCGCGACGCGTATCGGGAAGCCGCCGAAGGCCTGATCGAAGGCGGCGCCGACATCCTGATGGTGGAAACGGTGTTCGATACGCTCAACGCCAAAGCCGCGCTGTTCGCGATCGAGGAAGCCTTCGACGCCCACGGCGAGCGCCTGCCGGTGATGATCTCCGGCACGATCACCGATGCTTCCGGCCGCACACTCTCCGGCCAGACCGCGGAAGCGTTCTGGTATTCGCTGCGCCATGCCCGGCCAATGGGCATCGGCCTCAATTGCGCACTCGGCGCGAAAGATTTGCGGCCACACGTGGAAGCGCTGTCCATCGTCGCCGACACCTTCGTCACCGCGCATCCCAACGCCGGCCTGCCCAATGCCTTCGGCGGCTACGATGAAACGCCGGAAGACATGGCGCTGATCCTGCGCGAGTTCGCGCAATCGGGCCTGCTCAACGTGGTCGGCGGTTGCTGCGGCACCACGCCGGAACACATCGCCGCGATCGCCGCCGCGGTGAGCGACGTGTCGCCACGCGCGATCCCCGTGCTGGAAGACGCAGCATGAGCGCACTCGCCCGCCATACCCGCCTCGCCGGCCTCGAGCCGCTGGTGATCACGCCGGAATCGAACTTCATCAACGTCGGCGAACGCACCAACGTCACCGGCAGCGCGCAGTTCAAGAAGATGATCCTGGAGGGTCGCTACGACGATGCCCTCGTCGTCGCCCGCCAGCAGGTCGAGAACGGCGCCCAGGTGATCGACGTCAACATGGACGAAGGCCTGCTCGATTCCGAGAAGGCCATGGTGACCTTCCTCAACCTGATGGCCGCCGAACCCGATATCGCACGCATCCCGGTGATGGTCGATTCGTCGAAATGGACGGTGATCGAGGCCGGTCTCAAGTGTCTGCAGGGCAAGGGGATCGTCAACTCGATCTCGATGAAGGAAGGCGAAGGCGAATTCCTGCGCCAGGCGCGGCTGGTGCGCCGCTACGGTGCTGCCGTGGTGGTGATGGCCTTCGACGAAGTCGGCCAGGCCGACACCCTGGAGCGCAAGGTCGAGATCAGCTCACGCGCGTTCAAATTGCTGACCGAAGAAATCGGCTTCCCACCCGAAGACATCATCTTCGATCCCAACTGTTTCGCGATCGCCACCGGCATCGAGGAACACAACGATTACGCGGTCGCCTTCATCGAAGCCGCGCGCGAATTGCGCAAGCGCTTCCCGAAGAGCCACATCTCCGGCGGCGTGTCGAACGTCTCGTTCTCGTTCCGCGGCAACGAACCGGTGCGCCAGGCCATCCACGTGGTGTTCCTGTACCACGCGATCCGGGCCGGCATGGACATGGGCATCGTCAACGCCGGCGCCCTGCCGATCTACGACGACCTCGATCCTGAATTGCGCGAGCGCGTCGAGGACGTGGTGCTGAACCGCCGCGACGACGCCACCGAACGCCTGCTCGAGATCGCCGACAAGTTCAAGGGCAAGAAAGGCGAGAAGAAGGTCGAGGACCTGCGCTGGCGCGAGCAGCCGGTCGCGGCGCGGCTGTCGCATGCGCTGGTGCACGGCATCGACCAGTACGTCGAGGACGATACCGAAGAAGCGCGACTGCAGGCCAAGCGCCCGCTCGACGTGATCGAAGGCCCGCTGATGGACGGCATGAACGTGGTCGGCGATCTCTTCGGCGCCGGCAAGATGTTCCTGCCGCAAGTGGTGAAATCGGCACGCGTGATGAAGAAGGCGGTCGCCCACCTGCTGCCCTTCATCGAAGCCGAGAAGTTGCGTACCGGCGATGTCGGGAAGTCCAACGGCAAGATCGTGATGGCGACGGTCAAGGGCGACGTCCACGACATCGGCAAGAACATCGTCGGCGTGGTCCTCGCCTGCAACAATTTCGAGGTGGTCGATCTCGGTGTCATGGTGCCGGCGCAGAAGATCCTCGACACCGCGCGCGAAGTCGGCGCCGACATCATCGGCCTGTCCGGGCTGATCACGCCGTCGCTGGAAGAAATGAGCCACGTCGCCAAGGAAATGAAGCGCCAGGGCTTCGAGATGCCGCTGCTGATCGGTGGCGCGACGACCTCGCGCGCGCACACCGCGCTCAAGATCGATCCGCATTACGCCGCGCCGACGATCTGGGTAAAGGACGCCTCGCGCGCAGTGAACGTGGCGCAGTCGCTGATTTCTCCCGATTTGCGTCCATCCTTCGTCGCCGCCAACGAAAGCGACTACGCCGACATCCGCGAACGCCATCGCAACCGCGGCGACGCCAAGCGCCTGGTCCCGTTGGAGAAGGCCCGTGCCCAGAAGTTCGATGGCGACTGGGCGAGCTACATGCCACCGCAACCGGCCAAGCCCGGCATCCATGTGTTCGACGACTATCCGTTGGCCGAGCTGGTGCCGCTGATCGATTGGACGCCGTTCTTCAATGCCTGGGAGCTGGCCGGGCGGTATCCGGCGATCCTCAAGGATGACGTGGTCGGAAAGCAGGCCCGCGAACTGTTTCACGACGCACAGGCCATGCTCAAGCGCATCATCGACGAGAAGTGGCTCACCGCGCGTGGCGTGATCGGATTGTTCCCCGCGCATTCGCTCGGCGAAGACGTGGTGTTGCCGGATGCGGCGACCACCCTGCACTTCCTGCGCCAGCAGGTCGACAAACCGGTGGAGCGCCCGGATTTCTGCCTCGCCGATTTCATCGCGCCGCAGGGTTCCGGCACGCACGACTGGATCGGCGGCTTCGCCTGCACCGCCGGCATCGGCATCGACGAACGCGTCGCCCGCTATGAAGCCGACCACGACGACTACAACGCGATCCTGCTGAAATCTCTGGCCGATCGCCTGGCGGAAACGCTGGCCGAACGCCTGCACCAGCGCGTGCGCCACGATTACTGGGGCTACGCGCCGGACGAAACACTCAGCACCGATGACTTGATCAACGAAAAGTACCAGGGCATCCGCCCGGCGCCCGGTTATCCCGCCTGCCCTGACCACAGCCAGAAGCGCACTCTGTTCGATCTGCTGGACGTGGAGAAAAACACCGGCATGCAGCTCACCGAGAATTTCGCGATGACACCGGCCGCCGCTGTTTCCGGATGGTATTTCAGCCACCCGCGCAGCCAATATTTCGTGGTCGGGCGCGTGTCGCGCGAACAAGTCGCGGACTATGCGCAGCGTCGCGGCATCTCGCTGCAGCAAGCGGAGCGCTGGCTCGCCGCCAACCTCGACTACGATCCGGAGTGATTCCGCCACGGTAAGCTGTGGCGATGATGCCGTCCGCCCGCGACAACTTCCTGCCCCTGCGCCATCTCGCCGCAGCCATGGTCATCTACGGCCATGCCTATGCCCTGACCCACCACGCGCCCGACGATGTCGATCTGGTCCAGCGATTCATGCCCGGCTACTATGCCGGCAGCCTCGCGGTCTTTTTCTTCTTCGCGATCAGCGGTTATCTCGTCACCCTCAGCCTGCTGCGCCACCCCTCGATCCTGCGTTACGCGCGCAACCGCATCGTGCGCATCTGGCCAGCCTATCTCGCCTGCATCCTGTTCTGCGCGCTGGTGATCGGCCTGGCATGGACCACTCTGCCACCGTCGGCCTATCTGCATGACAAGGCGACCTGGCACTTCATCTTCGGCAATGCGATCCCGAAATCCTTCGTCTGGAATTTGCCGGGCGTGTTCGCGACCAATCCCTACCCGAACGTGGCCAACGGCAGCCTGTGGTCACTGGCGGTGGAAGTGCGCTGGTACCTCTGGCTAGGCATCCTCGCGGCATTGACGCTGGTGCGCCGGCGTCTGGCATTCACCGCAGTCGCCGGGGCGTGGATCCTCTGGTGCGCATGGCAGTGGTGGCATGGCACTCCCGATGCGCGTGACGTCCGCGCGCTTGGCTGCATCTTTCTCGGCAGCGGCATCTGCGCGGTGTGGCGCGACCGGTTAAAAATCACCCATCTCGGAATGCTGGCGTTGGGCGTGCTTGCAGCGGTCGCGCATGGCAGCCAGTGGTTCGGCCCGATTGCAGCGATCACTGCCCTGCACTTCTGCCTGTGGGCGGCCTACCGCCTGCCGGCGCTGCCATGGCCGCGTCGTATCGACTGGTCCTACGGCCTGTTCCTCTACGGATTCCCGGTGGAACAGTGCATCGCCGCCTGGAATCCCGCGATCACACCACTCGCGATGTTGCCGCTGGCGCTTGCCGGTGCAGCGATTCTTGCGGCGATCTCGTGGCACATCATCGAACGCCCCCTGCTTGATCGCCTCAAGGGCAAGGATGCAGGCACGCAAACACCATTGCCCGCGGTGTGATCACGGCTCAATGCCCGCGTGCCAACACCACCGAGACGCCGAACCCTGCCTGCCACTCGGGACTGCTGCGATCGAGTCCGCGCAACACCCAACCATCCAATTGCACGCGGTGATCGAGCAGCATCGTCAACCCGCCACCGGCGACACGCGCGTGGTCGATGCCGTTGCCGAAACCGGTTTCGACATAGCCGGACAGCGCGTCGGTGAAAGGGAATCCATATGACACCGCCGACATCCAGCCGCGCCCCTGCTGCTGGGAATCACGTGCCAGATAACCGCCGAAACTGCGGTTATTGCCGAGATCGCGCGTGACCGCCGCGGCGAGCTGGTCAACATGGCCCGACGAGCCAAAAGACTGCCCGCCGGATGCGAATTTGTGGGTTGCCAGCAGCGCTGCACTCCATGCCTGCGACGACAGCGGCAACGTCCATTTCAACGCGACATCGGTATCCCCCTGCCCGTGCGCATGCGAATTCGCCTCGCCACGCGTTCCCTGATAGGCATACGGCGTCCCGGCGAACTGCAATTCGACGCCATGTCCCAACCCCATGCGCAGGCGGCTGTCGGCAATCGCCTGGAGGGTTCGCGTATCGCCATCACGTTGCCAACTTGCATCGGGCAGGCCCTGCTCCCAGACCAGGCCGCCTTGCGGAAGCGACCACGACGCAAACGACAACCCGGGCCGATCGAATTGCGTGTCAGCTTCAGGTTGTTGCGCCGTTTGCGCCAGAGCGCGCATCGGCAATGCAATGATCGCGAACATCGCGCAAATTGCCGCAAGCGGAAGATGACGATTGGAAGTCCATCCGTGCATGTTTCGTCCATATGGAGACGGCGTTCGGCACGCAGTCTGGAAACGGCACCTTTCGCAAAGATGTCAACGCGCGTGCCGATACAGTCGCGTGACGCGCCCGGTGCTCACCACACCAGGTCGTCAGGCACCTGGAATTGCGGGTCGCTGTAAGGATCATCCGCGGCAGGCACATCGGGATCGACTTTCAGCGCCACCGCAGGCGCGAAGATGCGTTCCACTTCCGCCAGCACCTCGGCGCTGACCAGCATGTATCGACCGTTCAACTGCGCCACGCCCAGCTCGCCGGCATTGAGGCGCGGCAGTTGCTCTGCGGTGACATAGATGCGCTTGATCTTGCCGCCGTAATCGAAATGCCTGGCGATCTCGGCATCGACGGCATTCAGCGATTTCCCTTCCAGGAACGTCGCCAGCTTCTCACGTGCCTCGCGGCGCAGGCGCGCCTCTTCCTGGCGTTGGCGTTCGGCTTCGATGCGGTCGGCCTTTTCCTTCTCGGCACGCATCGCATAGGCCTTGCCGAGATCCATTTCGCCGGACTGCGACTTGCGCTTGGGCGGCGCCCCTTTGCCGTCCCTGCGTGGCACATGGCCCTGCTTGCCCTTGCTTGCAGGCACGGCTTGTTTTGGCTTGGGTGCCGGTTTCGGCACCGGCTTGAAGCCCAGGCCGAGCAACTGGTCGCGCAACGAATCGGTCATTTCAATCAGTAGTGGGGCGGCGGTGGTTCATCGGCGGGGTCGGCACTCACCCCCGATCCGCGCGCGGATTTCAATTCTTCGATCACGCGGCGCAAGGCAGCCTCGTGGCGTGCGATTTCGCCACGCGCATCAGCCAGTGCGTCGCTGAGCTCGATCAACGCCTGCTCCTGGAAGGTCAGGCGGGTTTCAAGCTCTTCGATGCGCGACTGTTCGCTCATGCCACGCGCACGGAACGGCCGCGGCCGATGCCCCAGTAGGCCAGGCCGTTGGCTTCGACCTCTTCGGGATCGTAGAGATTGCGGCCATCGAACACCACGCGATCGCGCAAGCGTTCCGCCAGCATGTCGAAATCGGGGCTGCGGAACTGCTTCCACTCGGTGATCACCACCAAGGCATCGATGCCACCCGCCAGGGTATCGGCGCGCAGGCCGCACAGCATCAGATCATCGCGATCGCCAAAGATGCGCTGCGCTTCTTCGCGCGCTTCCGGGTCGTAGGCGCGCACCTTGGCGCCGGCTTCCCACAATTGTTGCAGCAGGCGACGACTCGACGCCTCGCGCATGTCGTCGGTATTCGGCTTGAATGCCAAGCCCCACAACGCGATGGTCTTGCCCTTCAACGCCGCGGCACTGCCGTAGTGGCGAACCATCAATTCGAACAGATGGCTCTTCTGGCGCTCGTTTACCGCCTCGACCGCATTGAGCAACAATGAATCGTATTTGTTCTGCGCTGCCGTTTTCGCCAACGCCTGCACGTCCTTGGGGAAGCACGAGCCGCCATAACCGGCGCCGGGGTAAATGAAGTGCCAGCCGATGCGCGGATCGGAACCGATGCCCTTGCGCACATGCTCGATGTCGGCGCCAACACGCTCGGCGATGTTGGCCATTTCGTTCATGAAACTGATCTTGGTCGCCAGCATCGCATTTGCCGCGTACTTGGTCAGTTCCGCCGAACGCACGTCCATCGTCACCACGCGGTCGTGGTTGCGGTTGAACGGTGCGTACAACTTTTTCATCACCGCGATCGCGCTGTCGCTCGACGACCCGATGACGATGCGATCCGGACGCATGCAGTCCTCGACGGCCGCGCCCTCCTTGAGGAATTCCGGATTGGACACCACGTCGAAACGCACATCGACGCCACGCGCCTGCAACTCCGCCGCAATCGCCGCAGACACCTTGTCGGCGGTGCCTACCGGCACCGTCGACTTGTCGACCACCACCACCGGCTTGTCCATGTACTTGCCGATGGTGCGCGCCACCGCCAGCACGTATTGCAGATCGGCGCTGCCGTCCTCGTCGGGCGGCGTGCCCACCGCGATGAACACCACGTCGCCGAAAGCAATCGCTTCGGCGGCGTCGGTGGTGAAGCGCAACCTGCCGGCGGCATGGTTGGACTTCACCATCGGCTCGAGGCCGGGTTCATAGATCGGGATCACGCCGTTGTTGAGCCCGTCCACCTTCGCGGTGTCGATATCGACGCACACCACCTGGTGCCCCACTTCCGCGAGGCAGGTTCCGGTGACCAGGCCGACATAGCCGGTGCCGAAGATGGAAACGTGCATGCGTCTTCCTCGTGCGTGGCGTGGTTCGCGATTACTTCTTCGGGGCGGCAGCGCCAGCCGGCGCCTTCTCGATGCTCATCAACTCCACATCGAACACCAGCGTGGCGTTCGGCGGGATCGGGCCACCCGGGGTGCCCTGCTCGCCATAGGCCAGCTTGGCCGGGATCCAGAACTTGTACTTGCTGCCGACGGTCATCAGCTGCACGCCTTCCGACCAGCCCGGAATCACCTTGTTGACCGGCATCATCGCCGGCTCGCCACCGTGGGCCTCGGTGCTGTCGAATTCCTTGCCGTCCAGCGTGGTGCCCTTGTACTTCACCTTGACCACATCGGTCGGCTTCGGCTTGGGACCGGTGCCTTCGCTCACCACCTGGTATTGCAGGCCGGAAGCCGTGGTCTTCACGTCCGGCTTCTTGCCGTTTTCGGCCAGGAACTTCTCGCCTTCCTCGCCGTTCTTCTTGGCGTCGGTCATCGCCTTCTGCATCATCTTCAGCTGCATGCGCTGGCTGAAGGCTTCGCCAACGGCGGCGGCCTGCTTGTCGTCCATCAGCGGCTTCTCGCCATTCAAGGTGCTGCGGATCGCCTTCATCATCACGTCGAGGTCAACCTCGTCCTTGGCCGGAACCAGCTGCTTGCCCATGTTCATGCCGATCATGTAGCTGACCTGATCCTTGTCGGTGGGCAGGCCGGCGATGGTCTGCGCCGGCTTGTCGGCGCTCTTGGCGTCCGCAGCAGGCTTGGCACTGGTCGATGCCGCGCCATCGGCAGGTTTCTTGCAGGCGCCCAGCGAGAACGTGATGGCGATCGCCAGCGACGACAGGACGATAAGGGAACGACGATTGGACATCGGGAACTCCGGTTTTCTTCTTGACCGCAAAATGCGGATGAATGGCTGCGAACGAACCGCAGGGCAGATTATTTTAGCGACTCAGGCCGAGCAGTTCGACATCGAACACCAGCGTGGAGTTCGGCGGAATGCTCGGCGGCGACCCCTTGGCGCCGTAGGCCAGCTGCGAGGGAATCCAGAAGCGGTAACGGCTGCCGACCGGCATCAGCTGCAGGCCCTCCGTCCAACCGGCGATCACCGCCTTCAGCGGGAAACTCGCATCATTGTTGGCATCGAAGACATGGCCATCCAGCGTACGGCCTTCATAGCTGACGCGAACCGAGGAATCGACGGATGGCCGCATGATGCCGCCGCTGTCCTTCATCACCTGGTACTGCAGGCCGGTCCGCGTGGTCATCACGCCGGGGGCGGTGCGATTGCGGGCGAGGAACGCCTCGCCTTCGCGCTTGTTGCGAACGGCCTCCGCCGCGCTGCGCACGCGCATCTTCGCGATCAGTTGATCGTGCGCCTGCTTGGCCTGGGCCTCATCGAGCAACGGCGTCTGCTTCAGTGCAACCGCGCGCAGCCCCTGCATGACCAGCGGCAAGTCGAATTCCGCGCGCGCCGGCGCCAGCGAACGACCAATGTCGATGCCCACCAGCTGCGCAACCTTTGCCGGCGTCACGCCCGACGGGAACGCCGGAACCGGCGCATTCGACTTGCGCGCCTGGACGCGCTCGCCCAGCGCCATGCTCACCGCGCGTGCTTCGTCCTGGGTGAGCAACGGCTTGCCACCATCCATCGTGTTGCGGATCGCGTTTTCGAATTCAGCGAAATCGATGTCCTGACCGACATCGGCGACCGACTTGCCCACTTCCATCCCGACCATGTAGCTGATGCGATCGCGATCGGTGCGCAATTCCACCTTTGACGCAGTCGACGCGGTTGCCGGTTGCGCGGCAACAGGCTTTTTCGCGGTCTTCGACTTGGTCTTCGTCTTCGCCCCATGGGCGATGCCTGGCGAAATGGCGATGGCGAGAAGGGCTGAAGCAAGCGCGGCGAAGCGAACCGGTGGCATGAGGCAATCCGACGACTGGAAGCCCGCTATTCTGCGGGAAATCCGCGCGGACGACGAGCGCAGCCGCGTTCCGGGGTCACGACGGATTCATTGCGGTGCAAAAAAGAAAACGCCCGCTTGCGCGGGCGTTTTCGTGTAGATGGCGTCCCCACGGGGATTCGAACCCCGGTCGCTACCGTGAAAGGGTAATGTCCTAGGCCTCTAGACGATGGGGACGAATTTGACGCTTATCCCTTGTGGCACCGATCGCTGGCCTGTTGCGATCGATGTTGGTGGAGCCAGGCGGGATCGAACCGCCGACCTCCTGCATGCCATGCAGGCGCTCTCCCAGCTGAGCTATGGCCCCACAGAGGGAAGCTCGCCAGTATAAAGGGTCAAACGAATCCGTCAAGCCTCTGCGGCAACCGGTTCGCTGTCGATGTGCTTCAGGGTGGCGTGGCCATGACCGCGAATGGCCAGCAGGTCCAGCCATTTTCCGAGGAAAATGTTCATGCGCAGGCGGTGGTCGATGATCGCGCGTGGCGGCGGATACATTCCCACCACGTCCTGCCAGCGGCGGCCGACGTGGCAATGGGTCGCCTCGGCCTGGCGAGCATCGCGGTACAGGCGCACATAAGCGGAAGGATCGGGTTCGCCGGTGACCGGATCGATCACGGTATAGGTCAGGCGCAGTTCGGTGGTGTAGCGATGCTGTTCGAGGATGTCGAGGCGCAGGTCGAGGCCATCGTCGCCGTGCGAGAGGTAACTGCCGGCCGG
>JAFEBY010000134.1 GCA_018242465.1 Pseudomonadota bacterium
AAGAAGCACTTCATCGACCACAAGATCAATTCGATCCAGGACTACCTGGCCAAGAACATCAAGTCGCGCTACGAAATGCTCGACGTGAACGTCTACCAGGAAAACCTGTTCCACACCAAGATGCACCTCAAGGAATTCGACCTTGATACGTATCTGTTCGAGGAGAAGGCGAAGAACCTCTCCTTCAAGGAACGGATGAAGATCGAGGCGCGCCTCAAGCGCGAGATCGAAGAGTTGTACCAGGGACGCAATCTCGTCGAATGACGAATACGGAAGCCGGCACAAGCCGGCTTCTTCGCATGCGGCTCAGATCCGGTACGCCACGGTCTTCATCACCCAGCTGGCGGCCGTCATCACTTTCGGGATCGGGAACGGCAGCTTGCGCGCGCCGGCCGCTTCGGCGGCATCGGCGTGACGGGCCTCGTCGGCCTTCATCACCTGCAGGATGGCGCGGCTGCGCGCATCGGCGGCCGGGAGTTCCTGCAGGTGTTCGTCAAGGTGGGCTTCGACCTGGCGCTCGGTCTCGACCACGAAGCCGAGATTCCAGCCATCCCCGCGCAGGCCGGCCAGGACACCGATGGCGTAGCTGCCGGCGTACCACAGCGGGTTGAACAGGCTGGGGCGGCTGTCGAGTTCCTGCAGGCGGTCCGCACACCATGCGAGGTGGTCGGTTTCCTCCTGCGCCGCGTGCAGCAGGTGTTCGCGGGTGGCGGGATCGCGGGCGACCGCGGCCTGGCCGAGGTAAAGCGCCTGGGCGCAGACCTCGCCGACGTGGTTGATGCGCATCAGTCCGGCGGCGTGGCGGCGCTCGGGCGCGTCCAGCACCAGATCGGCCTCGCCGTCGCCGGGGTTGGCACGCTCGGCCAGTGGATGCCCGGCCACCGTCTGGACGGCGTTCTGGGCATCGGCGAGCAGGGCGTCGAGGGTGGTGGGATTGCGGAACATTCGGCTATTGTCGCCCAAAGTGGGCGCTGGAAAGGTTATCGCCCGGCGGCGCCTGCGTCGGTTGTCCGTATGTCCGACACGCCGTGAACCCATCCATGGGGGCTCGGGCTCGCCATCCATGGCTCGCACGGTCGGTCTTACGGACGAACCGCGCTGGCGCCGCCGGTGGTGACCCCGCAGAGCGCCCGTTTTGCCCGACTTGCGCACGTCCGCAATCCGGGCTATCATCCCGCTTCTTTCGTCCCCGATTCGCACATCGCGAGGTGAAGTTCCGGACCCCGGAACCAGCCCGACCATGTACCGATCACACAGAGTCAATGCTCATGAAGACCTTTTCTGCCAAAGCTGACAACGTGCAGCAAGATTGGTACGTGGTGGATGCCGAAGGGCAGACCCTCGGCCGCCTCTGCGTCGAACTGGCGCACCGCCTGCGCGGCAAGCACAAGCCGACCTACACCCCGCACATGGATACCGGCGATTATTTCGTCGTGATCAATGCCGAGAAGATCGTGGTCACCGGCAAGAAGCTGACGGACAAGAAGTACCACCGCTTCACCGGCTATATCGGCAACCTCAAGACCGAAACCCTGGGCCAGGCGCTGGAGCGTCACCCGGAACGCGTCATCGAAATCGCCGTCAAGGGCATGCTGCCGAAGAATCCGCTTGGCCGCGCGATGTACCGCAAGCTCAAGGTCTACGCCGGCTCCGAGCATCCGCACGCTGCCCAGCAGCCCAAGCCGCTGTCCTTCTGAGAACTCACATGGCTATCCAGCAGAATTACGGCACCGGCCGTCGCAAGTCCTCCACCGCCCGCGTGTTCCTGCGCAAGGGCCAGGGCAACATCACCATCAACGGTCGTTCGATCGATGAGTTCTTCGGCCGCGAAACCGCACGCATGATCGTGCGCCAGCCGCTCGAGCTCACCCAGTCGACCGACAAGTTCGACGTCGTCGTCACCGCCACCGGCGGCGGCACCACCGGCCAGGCCGGCGCCATCCGCCTCGGCATCGCCCGTGCGCTGGTCGAGTACGACGAATCGTTGAAGTCCGAGCTGCGCAAGGCCGGCTTCATGACCCGTGACGCCCGCGAAGTCGAGCGCAAGAAGGTCGGTCTGCACAAGGCTCGTCGCGCCACGCAGTACAGCAAGCGCTAATCCGAATCGCCCTCTGACGTTGTCGTGGCGGCTTGCCTGTACTGTCAGTACAGGCAGCACCACCACTTCTAGCCAGAGAACGATCGGATACGCGTTGCGCTTGAGACTGGATTCATCCAGCAAGCGTGTTTGGTTCTACAATCCGTCTATAGCCCGTTCGCCAAGCGGTAAGGCACCTGACTCTGACTCAGGCATTCGGAGGTTCGAATCCTTCACGGGCTGCCACAATCCAACCGGTTCGCCGGACGCAGAGCCCGCCCCCGGCGGGCTTTTCGCGTTTAATAGCGGGATGAACATGGGCGATATCAGCTTTCCCCCGCCATACACACCGCTGGCACAACTCCACGAAGCCGTGCGCGCGCGCGGATACGTGGCGTTGGCGCCGTCCGATGTCGCGGTACTGGCAGGCGTCGATGCCGGTGCATTCGATGCATTGCTGCCATCCTGGAATCGCCTCGAGCCCGATGGCTACCTGCGTGATGGCGGGCGGTATCGCCACCGCCGTCATTCCAGTTTCATTGCCGAAAACGGCACGTTGGCATTGCAGCCGCATCGCGCGCACTGGCAGCCGGTGGAATACAACGCGCTCCATGGCGGCATGCAGCGTTGGTTTGAGCCGATCGAAGAAGCAACGTTCGCGCAATCGGCGTGGTCGAAGTTGTTGCTGTCGCTCGCTACGCTTTGCAGCGATCTCCATGCGAACACGCCACGCTGGCATGTCGAGGCCCACCAGTTCCGCATCGATACTGCCGACGGCATCGGCCGACCGACCCCGGAAGGCGCGCACCGCGATGGCGTGGATTTCGTCGCGGTGCTGCTGGTCGGTCGCGAGGACATCATCGGCGGCGAGACGCGGGTGTTCGATGTCGCCGGTCCCGACGGCCAGCGCTTCACCCTGGACGCACCATGGAGCCTGTTGTTCATGGAGGATGCGCGCGTCATCCACGAGTCGACACCGATCCGCCCGCGCCAGGGCGCGGCATCCGGTCATCGCGACACGTTGGTGGTGACTTATCGCGCCAGCGGGTTCCTCGGCAGCGATTGAAAAGTTACAATTGAAACCAACGACACATCCATCAATTTTGAGTCCGAGGACGCGATGAAACTGGGTTCACTGAAGGAAGGCGGACGCGACGGCACCCTGATCGTGGTTTCGCGCGATCTGGCCCGCGCCGTGCGCGCCACCGCGATTGCGCCGACGCTGCAGCGCGCGCTGGAAGACTGGTCGAACATCGCCCCGAGGCTCAATGCGCTGTCAGAAGACTTGAACGCCGGCAAGGCCGAAGGTGCATTCGATCTCGACATGGCCGATCTTGCCGCACCGATGCCGCGTGCCTACGAATTCGTCGATGGCAGCGCCTACCTGCCGCATGTCGAACGCGTGCGTCGCGCCCGTGGCGCCGAAGTCCCGGAAAGCTTCTATGTCGACCCGCTGATGTACCAGGCGGTGAGTGCCGGGTTCTATGGTCCGCGCGATGCGGTGAAGGTGGCCAGCGAGGACTACGGCATCGATCTCGAAGCCGAAGTGGTGATCGTGACCGATGACGTGCCGATGGCGGTCACGCCGGCGGATGCGGCAGCGCACATCCAGCTGGTCGGCCTGATCAACGACGTCAGCCTGCGTGGCCTGATCCCACCGGAACTCGCCAAGGGCTTCGGTTTCCTGCAGTCCAAGCCGCGTTCGGCGTTGTCGCCGGTGTTCGTGACGCCGGACGAGCTGGGCGATGCCTGGAAGGACAACAAGGTCCATCGTCCGATGCTCACCCACATCAACGGCAAGTGGTTCGGCGCACCGGAAGCGGGCGTCGACATGCAGTTCGATTTCGCCCAGCTGGTCGCGCATGCCGCCAAGACGCGTCCGCTGACTGCAGGCACGATCGTCGGTTCGGGTACGGTTGCGAATGAAGACACGTCACTCGGGGCGTCGTGCTTCGCCGAACAGCGCACGGTCGAAACCCTGCGCGACGGCAAGCCGTCGACGCCGTTCATGAAGTTCGGCGACTGCGTGCGCATCGAGATGCTGGACGCTGCGGGCAGGACGATCTTCGGCGCGATCGAACAGAAGATCGAGCGCGCCGGCGCCTGAACGCACGGCTGTAGCCCTGAGAGGGTTCGAATGACTGACTCGTCACTTCGTCTGTATGCCTATTGGCGATCCAGTGCGTCGTATCGCGCGCGGATTGGCTTGGCACTGAAGGAACTGCAATACGAGCTGGTGCCGGTCCACTTGGTGAACGACGGCGGGCAGCAGCATTCGCCGGAACACCATGCGCGCAATCCGCAGGAACTGGTGCCGGCGCTCGAACACGACGGCCGCATGCTCACGCAGTCGCTGGCCATCCTCGAATACCTCGACGAAGTCTGGCCGGATCACGGTGTGCGCCTGGTCCCCGGCGATGCCGCGGATCGCCAGCGCATCCGCGCGCTGGCGCAGGCGATCGCCTGCGAAGTCCAGCCGCTCGGCAACCTCCGCGTGCTCAAGGCATTGGGCAGGGATTTCGGTGCCAGCGAGGCGCAGCGCAGTGCCTGGTCACGACACTGGATGGCACTCGGCCTGCAGGCCTTCGAGGAAATGCTGGCGAACGCGCCGCGTGGACGCTATTGCCATGGCGACACGCCGACATTGGCCGATTGCGTGCTGATCCCGCAGCTCTACAACGCACGCCGTTTTGAAATGGATGTGTCGGCATTCCCGCGCATCGCCGCGATTGATGCGGCTTGCGCGACGCATCCGGCCTTCATCGCCGCGCACCCGGACAACCAGCCGGACGCACCGAAGGCCGGTTGATCAATACATGTTCTCGAAGCCCTGGCTGAGGTTGGGCAGCGTCGGTGGCGTGATCGCCTCGTCTGTCCCCGGGGTCTTCGGCGTTTCCGTTGTTGCCTGCCCGGTCGCGTCGGGCGATGCGGAGGCCTTCGCAGCATCTTGTGCAGCGAAGATCTCGGCATAGGGATCGTGGCCGGCGTCGGCCCCTTCCGACAGGCGGAACTTCACGGCAAGACCGTCGCGCGAATCGGCGGCGTTGAGCGCCTCTTCCTGCGAGATGCGGCCCGACTTCGCCAATTGGTACAACGACTGGTCGAAGGTGTGCATGCCTTCCTCCAGCGACTCCTCCATCGCCTGCTTGATCGCGTGGATCTGGCCGCGGCGCATGAGATCGCGGATGTGCGGCGTGTTGATCAGCAGCTCGGTGGCCGGCAGACGCTTGCCGTCGACGCCCTTCACCAGACGTTGCGAGATCACCGCGTGCAGGTTGAGCGACAAGTTCATCAGCACATTCTTGTGCGCAGCTTCCGGGAAGAAATTGAGGATGCGTTCCAGCGCCTGGTCGGCGTTGTTGGAGTGCAGCGTCGCCAGGCACAGATGGCCGGTTTCGGCGAAGGCGATCGCCGCGTCCATGATCTCGGCGTCGAGGATCTCGCCGATCAGGATCACGTCGGGCGCTTCGCGCATGGCATTGCGCAACGCGGTGTGGAAGCCCTTGGTATCGATGCCGACTTCGCGCTGGTTCACCAGCGAACGCTTGTGGCGATGCAGGAACTCGATCGGATCCTCGATGGTGAGGATGTGGCCGGTCATCGTGTTGTTGCGATGATCGATCATCGACGCCAGCGTGGTCGACTTGCCGGAGCCGGTCGATCCCACCACCAGTACGAGACCGCGCGGGGTGCTGATGATGTCGCGGAACAGCGGCGGCAGCTGCAGCTCGTCGATGCTCGGGATTTGGGTGCGGATGGCGCGGATGACCATGCCGACTTCGCCGCGCTGGCGGAACACGTTGACGCGATAGCGTCCGGTATCGGCCAGCATCAAGCCCATGTTGAGCTCCATCTCGCGCTCGAACGTGGCCTGCTGCTCCTCGTCCATCAGCGAATAGGCGATGCGCTTGACCAGTCCCGGCGGCAGCGGCGATGTGCCGAGCGGATGGATCTTGCCTTCCACCTTGATGTGGATGGGCGCGCCGGTGGTGAGGAACATATCCGACCCGTTCTTCTGGGTCATCAGCTGCAAGAAATTGGTGATTTCCATGGCGGGGGACCTGGAACCCGGAACCTGAATTCAATCTTCACATGGCAGCACGCCGACGCCAATTGTGCAAGGGCGCGCACGCTGGAAATCCCTTCCATTCTTGGCCGTATGGTCAACGTTTATCCGTTGTCTTCAACTCCGATGGGGCGCGGGACTTGCGGTCCGGGAAGACAGGGGAGTAGGGTCGAATCGTGGCCTGGCCACCGATCCCCTACGGCGCCGGCGGCGCCCATCATCAGGAGGTTCTGCAATGTTCGAAGGGCAACCCCAGGAATCGATCGAGACGTTGATGAAGGCCAACCCCGAGTTCCGTCAGCTCTACTACCGGCACCAGGAACTCGATCGCAAGACCGCCGAGGCCGGACTTGGCGTCCTCCCACTCGATGACGCGACCCTGGGCAGCATCAAGCGCGAAAAACTCCAGCTCAAGCAGCAGCTCAACCGGATCTACGCCGGCCTCAGCCACTGACGGCTGCAATCAGCATGTGATGCCGGGCACCGCAATGGTGTCCGGCTTTGATCCGGGAAGAATGGAATCTGCAATAATTCGCCTGATCTCCATTGAGCATCCCCTTGGTCGAAGAAACCCATTCGCACGCCAGTCAGCGGCGGCTAGGCGATTTGCTGTGCGACGCAGGCGCAATCACGCCCGACGACGTTGCCAAGGCATTGGCGTTCCAGCAGCAGTTCGGTGGCCGCATCGGCACCATTCTCGTGCGTCTTGGCGCGTTGTCCGAGGAGACGCTGCTGCAGGCGCTGTCGGGACAGCTCGACATTCCTGTCGCCGCCCAGACTGAGCGGCCACTCGACTCCGAGTCGATTCGGCGCGTCGTCGAGTCTTCGAAATTGGTACTTGATTGGTGGATCGACAATGGCGTCGTCGCCTGGGCGCTGGACGACGGCGGCATCATTGCCAGTGCGCGCGATGTGCTCGATCCGACGGTCAACGAAGCGTTGCAGCGTCACTTGGAAGGGTCGGGCTGGCAGTGGCGCCTGTTGCATGGCCAGGACCTTGATCGCTATCTCGACATGCTCGCCGGACTGGCACGTCCGGCGGGGGAAGGCCTCTACGACGACGTCAGCCATTTGCGCGAGCTCGCAGAGGAAGCGCCGGTCATTGAGTTGGTCAACAACTTGCTTGCGCAGGCCATGGACTTGCGCGCATCCGACGTGCACATCGAGCCGGAGGAAACGCTGTTCCATGTGCGCATGCGCATCGACGGCATCTTGCAGTCGCGCATCACGTTGCCGATTAGCCGCTATCCCGCGGTGGCGTCGCGCATCAAGCTGATTTCCGGGATGGATATCGCCGAGCGCCGTCTGCCCCAGGATGGCCGTGTCACCGCGCGCGTGAGCGGACGCGAAGTCGACATCCGCGTGTCATCCGTGCCTGCCGTGCATGGCGAGTCGATCGTCATGCGTCTGCTACCGAAGGAGCGTTCCGACCTCAGCCTGGTCAAGCTCGGCATGGCCAGCGATGACCTCGCCGAATTCCGCCAGTGGGCACGCGAACCGCACGGCATCATCCTGGTCACGGGGCCGACCGGTTCGGGCAAGTCGACGACGTTGTATGCGACGCTGGACGAAGTCAATGATCGCGACCGCAAGATCATCACGGTCGAGGATCCGGTCGAATTCCAGTTGCCCGGCATCACCCAGATCCAGGCCAATGCCGACATCGGTTACAGCTTCGCGCGGGCATTGCGCGCGATTCTGCGCCAGGATCCTGACGTGATCATGATCGGTGAAATCCGCGACCTCGAAACCGCACAGATCGCCGTGCAATCCGCGCTCACCGGCCATCTTGTGTTGTCCACGCTGCACACCAATGACGCGGTCAGTGCGTTCACCCGTCTCATGGACATGGGTGTTGAACCGTTCCTGGTCGCCACCAGTGTGCGAGCGGTGCAGGCGCAGCGATTGTTGCGGCGATTGTGCGACAAGTGCGCCAAGTCGGTGGCCATGCCTTCGATAGTCGCGGGACTGCTTGACGCGCGCGAGATGGCGCGCATGCACGGACTCGGCGAGCCGCGGTTCCGCGAGCCGGTGGGTTGCACTGCCTGCGGAGGTACCGGCTATCGCGGTCGAGTCGGCATTTACGAACTGGTCGGCGTCAGACCCGAGTTGCAGCAGTTGATCCTCGCCCAAGCGACTGCCGAGCAGATGCGGGATTCATTACGGAAATCGGATGCGCCACCGCGCACACTGCGCGTGGATGGTGTGTGGAAGGCATGGCAGGGCACGACCAGTGTCGACGAGGTGCTGCGTGTGACCGGTGGTGCGGATGCCTGACGTAGTCAGCTATCGCTTCCAGGGACTGGACGGCAATGGTGCGAAGATCACCGGACAGGTCCAAGCGGCTTCTCGCCGCGACCTGTTGCGCCAGCTCGCGGACAAGGGCATCACCGTCTACAGCGTCGAGGAGAACCTGCCGGCGCAGCGGGCATTGTTTGCAAGCCGGAAGGTCAGCCAGCGCGAGCTGCAGTTGTCGATTCAGGAATTCATCACGCTGCTGCAATCGGGCGTGACGTTGTTGCTGGCGTTGTCGTCACTGGCGAATTCCAGTCATCACCCGCAAGTGACGAAGGCGTTCTCGTCGATGGAGAAATCCGTCAGTCGCGGCGATAGTTTCAGCAATGCGCTGCGCGCCAGCGGACTTCCGCTGCCGGAGTATTTTCACCAACTCGCGCAGGCGGGCGAGGCGACAGGCCGCCTTGCCGATTCCTTGGGCGGTGGCCTCCAGCAGATGGAATACGATGCCAAAGTGCAATCGGAAGTTCGTGCGGCGCTGGTCTACCCAATGGTGCTGCTGGCATCGGGATTCGGTGCGGTGCTGATCATCTTCCTGTGGGTGGTCCCGCGCTTTGGCGGTTTGCTCAAGCAACATGGCGAGAACATGCCGGCGATGTCGAAGTGGGTGATCGGCGCGGGCGTATGGATGCAGGGGCATTTGCCGCTGGTGGCGCTGGTGGTCGTGGTGCTCGTGGTTTCAGTACGGATCGTGTTTGCCACCCAGCGCGTGCGCGTTGCGATCATGGAGCAACTGGCGCACCTGCCGTTGCTGGGTCCGTGGCTGGTCGAGGCCGAAGTGGGCCGCTGGGCGGGCACGATGTCTGTCCTGCTGAAGGGCAAGGTCGAACTGACGCGGGCGCTGTCGCTGGCGTGGCAGGCGATGAAGTTCCGCTTCCTGCGTTCGCGCATGGAACAGGTCAGCAAGGACGTGCGCGGTGGCATGTCGTTGTCCGAAGCATTGCGTTCCCATCGCGCGCTCAACAACACGGGCTACGACCTGGTGGCGGTGGGCGAGGCGAGCGGCGAATTGCCACGCCTGCTGGAAGCGCTGGCGCGCCTGTACGAAACCACCGGGCGCGATCGCATGAAGCGCGTGCTGCAGCTGATCGAGCCGGTGGCGATCATCGTCATTGGCGGCATCATCGGAATGATCGTCACTTCGATTATCCTTGCGATCACCAGCATCAACGATGTGCACCTCTAGGCGCAGACGCATGACCACAGCCCCCATTCACCCGCCAAGAAGCGTGCGCCAACGCGGATTCACGCTGCTCGAGATGCTGGTGGTGCTCGTCATCATCGGGCTGATCGCCAGCCTGGTTGGCCCCCGCCTGTTTGCCAAGGTCGACTCTTCGAAAGTCCAGATCGCGGATACCCAGGTTCGGATGCTGCGTGGTGCAGTCGAGAGCTTCCACCTTGACGTCGGCCGCCTGCCGACTCAGGAAGAAGGACTTTCCGTCCTGGAACATGCGCCGGCGGAAGACAAGGGGGGCAACCGCTGGAAGGGCCCGTACCTCGATGAAGGCGTTCCCAAGGATCCTTGGGGCAATTCCTACCAGTACGCCATTCCTGGCGCGAACGGCATGCCCTTTGCGCTGTTTTCGTTCGGTGCGGACGGCAAGCGCGGCGGGCAGGGCAACGATGCGGACGTCGGGTTCCTGCCGCCCTGAGTCACCGCGGCCGGCAAGCGGGTTCACGCTGCTGGAGATGCTCGTGGTGCTGGTCATCATGGGCATGGCGGTGGCGGTGATCAGCCCGCGCCTGCAGAACGCTTACGAAGCGGTGGCCCGCAGCGGCGAACGCGCTGATGTCGTGCGTCAGTTGCAGCGGTTGCCGCTGGTCGCGCGCGATCGTGACGGCATCGACCTGCCGGCGGGGTCGACCGAGCTGGCCAAAATGCTGAAGCTGCCGGACGGATGGAGCGTGGTGCCCGAACAGCCCTTGCGGATCGAATCCAGCGGGCTCTGCCATGCCGGCATCGTCGCCGTGCACCATGATGGCGACGTCGCGCCCCAGCGCGTCACGCTGGCCGAACCGGATTGCCAGGTGTCGGATGCGCGCTGAGCGCAACGCCGGCTTCGCGCTGTTGGAAGCGATCGTCGCCTTGGCGATCCTGGCCGCCGCGGGGCTCGCGTTGTTCGCGGCGCTCACGCAATCGCTGCGGATGGTCGATCGCGCCGACTCCGCGCGTGAACGTGTGCAGCTCATGCGCAACGCATTGGCGATGATCGACACCATCAATCCGATGGAGCGCGAAAGCGGATCTGCCGAAATCGGGGAATACACGCTTACCTGGCATGCAACGCCACTGGAGCCGCCGCAGGACGGCGCCAACGGCACGCTTGCGCCAGGGCTGTATCTGGTCGGTTTGTACAAGGTGGATTGCAAGCTCACCTTGCGCGGAGCGCGCGTGCAAGACTTCAGCGTGCGGCAGGCGGGCTATCGCCAAGTCCGACAGCCGCCGGTGCTGCAGTTGTGATTGGGGCACCTCGCCATCGCGGTCGGTATGTCGAAGGGGGCTTCACCCTGCTCGAGGCGATCGTCACCCTGGTGATCTTCGCAATGATCATCGCCGTGCTGATGCAGAGTCTGCAGCAAGCGTTGAAGGTGCGCGAACGCGTCTACCAGCATCAGCAGGCGACGCGGGCCGACGAATTGCAGTCGGACTGGTTCCGCGACACGCTGGCGGGGACAATCGCGCCGGCCGCGGGTGAAGGGCAGGCGCTCGAGGGCACGCGCACGTCACTCGCGGTGACGACGCAATCGCCACTGGAAGGGCAATACCTTGAACGAATCACGTGGCTGCTCAAGCCTGTTCAGGGCGGGGACGATCTGCGCTACGCCAGCGCGGGTCGGCCGGAAATCGTCGTCATGCCAGGGCCATTGGCCGATGCCGGGTTCGCCTATCTCGGCGGGGATGACCAGTGGCACGACAAGTGGCAACCGACGCCGGACAATCCTGTGAGACTGCCGAAGGCGATCCGCTTTCAGGCCCGCACGACTGGCGGACAAATCCTGTGGATCGTGGCCGTGGCTGCAGAAAAGCGTCCCAAGTCGCTACTGTTGCCGAAGGGGCTCTAGCGGATGTTGCGACCTCCCGTACGCGAACGTGGTTTTGTCCTGGCGGTAACGCTGTGGATCCTTGCGGCGATCGTGGTGGTCGCCGCGATGGTCAGCATGTGGGCGCTGCAGGGCGTCGAGGGAACACGCGGCCTGCAGGACGAGGCAGACGACGCGATCGCGATCCACGACACCGCGCAAACGCTGATGTACATCGCCGCCACCCGGGACTTCACCTATGCCGGATTGCCGACGGCGCCCATTGATCGCGCGGAATATGCCAAGCGTACGTTGCAGGAATTCGGGGCGTTGAACCATGATCCGGTCGGCGGGGAAATGGCACTCGACGATCAACCGTATCGCGGGCTGGGAGAATCCGGTTTCTCGATTCAGGACGAGGCCGGGCTGCTTGGCGTCAACTGGGCGGATCCGCGGGCAGCGGGGCGGCTACTCGGAATCGCGCCGGAGGTTGCCGGGCAGGCACCGGCGCTGCGTGATGCCTTGCTTGATTACATCGATGAGGACGACACGCCACTGCCTTCCGGAGGCGAGCGCTCCGCCTATGTCGCGCTAGGCCGTACTGGCCCTGCAAATCACAGGATGATGAGCCCGCGTGAGTTGCATTCGGTTCTCGGTTGGGATCGCCTGCCAACGGCCCAATACCGCCATTTGCAGCAATACTTCACGCCGTACTATGGCGGCGCGGTCAATTTGAACACGGCGCCATCCGCCGTGCTCGCGACTTGGCTTCCCGGGTGCCCAACGACCTGCGAGCAGGTGCTTCAAATCCGGGCGCGGACGCCGATCAAGACCATGGATGATCTCCAGCGCAGGCTGGGGACGGATCAACAATTGATGGAGTTCGGTGACTACCGCACCATGCCCTCGGATGTCCTGCGCATCACGTTGTGGGGACGCAACGGCAGGGGCGTGAGGATGCACGTCCGCCTCACGCCTGGGGAGGACAAGGGGGCCCCATGGGCTATCCTGTCCAGCTATCCGATCGTATCCGCACCGGTTCATGCAGCCCAACGTACTGGCAGCCCTCTTCTTGCCGCGCCGTCGCCTGGCCACGGCTGAGCGCACATTGCTGCAACGTGGTGGTCCGTTGGGCGGCTCGCAGTGGGTCGCGCCGCGCGGCCAGTGCCAGTATCGCCAGCAGGATTTCTCGGCGGTGCCGAAACGACAGCGCCATGCTGCGGCGGAACTGCACGCGAAGCGGCTGGTGCCGAACTCGGAATCACGCGTGCGGATCGGCTGGATGGATGGCATCGCGCATTTCTGGATCTGGGAAAATCCGCTTCCGGCCGCGATCAAGGGTCGCCAGCGCTGGGTGCCGGAGGCCGTCCTGCGACGCCCGGCCATCGCCAATGGCACATATCTGGTGAATTGCAGCAGTGGCGTCGAAGGCCAGATCTGGCGAGACGGCCACCTCCGGGGGAGCCAGTGGTGGCCCGCGGTGCCGACCCTGGAAAGCTGGCATCGTTTCCTGAGGGGAGCGGGCGCTTCGATCGAGCAGTCGCCAGCCGTGCCGAAGGCGCATGGGTTGCCGCTGCTGGCGCATCCGTGGGCGCTCTTGCAGCCGGAACGAAGTGGCCGTTTCGCAGGGAGCGAATTCGTCGTGTGGGTCGGTTGCCTGGCCGTGCTGGCTGCGGCGGCGGGTTGGGAGCTGGCCAGTCTCCAGCAATGGGAAAAGGCGCGCGAAACGCAGGCGTCTGCTCTCGAGGACATGCGGGCGAAGGCGGGCGCCATTCTCGCCGCGCGCGAAAGTGCCGACGACAGCACGAGCCAATTGGCGGCGCTTGCCGGACTGCAGACGGGGGTGAGCGATTACGCCCTGATCGCGGACGTGATCGCACCGTTGCCGCAAGGCAGTCAGCTGATGGCATGGACGCGCGAAACCGGGAAGATCCAGGCGCTGGTGAAGACCAAACTCGATGATCCGGTGAAATTGGTCCTGCTGTACCGCAACCACGCACTCTTGCGCGAGGTGACGGCCACGCCGAGTGGCGAATTCATCCAGCTGGTATTCGACCTACCCAAACCGCCGCCTGAGGAGAGTGCCGGGTCCGGGGCGGTTGCCGTGAAGGATGTGGCGCGATGATCGGCAAGTGGTTGCAGGATGCCATCCAGCAATGGCGCCAAAATCCGAGACTGCGCTACGCCGTCCTGCTGGTACTGGCGATCCTGGCGATGCACGGCGTGTTGAAGATCGCCGATCGCCGGGACGAACTTGCCAAGGCGTGGGCGCACGATCAGGAATTGATGACGCGATACCGCGAAGTGGTCGCCGAGCCGCGCTGGCCGCAGCGATCCGCGATGCTGATGCAGCAATGGCGCGATAGCGTGTTGGCATTGCCCCATGCCACGACCATGGGTGAAGCCAAGGCCGAGCAGCAGGTCTGGCTGACCAAGTTTGCCAGCCGTAACAAATTGACTGCCGCAAAGATCGTGATCCAGGACGCGCTCGATGTCCCTGCGCACCCAGGCATGATCCAAGTGGTGTCGCGCATCGATGGTGATGGCGTCTCGCCCTGGCTGTATGCCGACCCCTTGCGCGAGGCAGCGGCTGCCTTGCCGTGGCGACAGGTGCAACGCGCCGAAATCACCGCGGTGAATCCCGGCAAGCTGAGCCTCGTATTCCGCAACTACTACCGCAACGACACATTCCCGATGCCGCCCGCCGCAGTTCCGGGGAAAACGCCGGCGACCACCGCGCTCGCAGCTTCTGCTGGCCCCTCGGCGGCCGTGGCAACCCAGCCGACCTCGACGACGAACGCAACGACCAGCGGAAGCCGATCCCCGGTCCGGCCCGCCGCAGCGGGCGATAAGGGCGTATTGAATCAAGTGCTTGATCCGGCCCAGGGGGCAGCCCCGGATCATGATCGCACCAAGGGAGCGTCGCGATGAGCCGCCGGGTGCTCGCTCCCGTCGTCGTGTTCGCGTCATTCCTTCTTGGCTGGTTTGGCTACCGCCTGATTGCGCCGCCACCGTCGGCTCCGGAGCCAGTCCACAACCTCGAACGCTGGACGCCGCCGAAGATCCAGACCGGCGCGGTTGCGGGTCGCGAGGTCTGGGCGAGCCGTCATCCGTTGGGTGCGGCGCCGCCGCCCCCCCCACCACCGCCGCCCCCGCCGCCGCCCCCGCCGCCCCCGCCGGCAGTCCCGGCAGGCGTGATCAAGAGCGTCGATGGCAGTCTGAGGGCGGTTTTCCGTGATCCAGCGATGGGAGAGGTGACGTTGGCGGTTGGTGGTGCGCTACCGACGGGCGGCAGGGTCACGAAGATCACCGATTCGACCGTGGAGTGGGTGGACGGCAAGGGCCAGCACCTCAAGCACGACATGTTCAAGGACAGGCCGCCCTTTGATACCTATGGTCAGGGGATCGTGCCGGCCCAGGCGCCAGCGACTGCGCCGCCACACAAGGCGCGGGCGCAGAAGGCCAAGCCAAAGCGGAAGGCAAGGCATTGATGCGCCTGCAGCAGTACCCACACCTGAACCGCACGCGCTGCCTCGCGTGCATTGATGGTGCGGCCTTCCTATCATGTTCGACTGCGCCGGCACTCATGGCGCGCACCTGCCTGGATCGGAGCGCATGACAAAGCAAATCCCCGCCACCGCCGGATTTTCCCTGCGATGGCGCCCCGTCCTGGGGCTTGCCGGCCTCACGTTGCTGGCGGGCTGCATGACTCAGCGCCCCAAATTGCCGGAACCCCTGCGCGCGCCGCGTGCAGGCGATTCCGGACTGATCGAGGTGATCCCGGGCGCGAATGGCACGTCGGACGGGACTGCCCAGGCTCCAGGCATCGTGGTAACGCCGCCCGCGGGCAGCCAGCCGGATCCGGCACTGACTGCGCCCATCCGCATTCCCGCCATGCCCAATCCGGGCAAGCCCGTGTCGTTGGTCATGGACGGCGTGCCGCTGTCGGTCTTCATCGACGTGGTCTTCGCCAGCGAACTCAAGTTCCCGGTGGCGATCGACAAGACGGTGCGTGAGCGCAGCGATCTGGTGAGTTTCCGCGTCGCCCAACCGACCCCGCCGCAGAACATGTACAAGTTGGCGGCGGAGTTGTTGCGCGGATATGGTGTGGTGGTGGAAGAAGTCGGCGGGTCGCTGCGCTTCCGCGATGCCCGCGCCGGGGCAGGGGGCAGCAGCAACTACGTCGTCACCCGCGACCCCTCCCGTGTGCCAGCCGGTGCGCGCGTCGTGGTTTCCGTTCCCTTGGGTAGCAACTCCGCGCTGTCTGCATCCAACGACATCCAGGCGATGTTCCCGCCCCAGTCCGGGGTGACGGCGCGCGTGGTCACCGAAAACAACACCGTCATGCTGATCGGCAGCAGCGAGGCCGTGCGTCAGGCTGTTGCCACGATCGTCGAAATGGACCGGGGCGGCACCCAAGGCTCAATCGCCATCCGCCCGCAGTTCATAGACATCAGCCAGATGGCCAGTGAACTGCGCGACGTGCTGCGTGCGCAGGGGTATACCGTCAAGGACGCCCAGAATCCATCGGGTGCGCTGACCTTCGTGATGGTGCCGTCCTCCAACCAGTTGCTGGTGTTCGGTGCTTCGCAGATCGCGCTGAAGTTCGCGGCGGACTGGGCCGACAAGCTCGATAAGCCGAGTTCCGCGGACGGTGCCGTTGGCGGAGCCTATGTCTATACGCCGCGGCACACCACCGTACAGAGCCTGTTGCCGGTGATCGGCGCGCTGGTCGGCGGAACGATGAGCGGTTCCCCAGGCACGACGCCATCGGCGCAACAGAATCCGGCTGCGCGTGCCGGAGCCGCGCCTGCATCCAATGCCTTCGACAGCACGAGCTCGGCAGGCGCGTCATCCCGGTCGAATGCATCGATTTCGACGAATACCTCGAATGGCGGCAACCAGACGGGGGTCCAGACCATGTCCGGTCCCTATGGCCAGATCGTGGCCGATCCGGTGCGCAACATCCTGGTTTTCCAAGGGGATCCGCAGCGCTGGCGGGCGATGCAGGGCGTGCTCTCGCGTCTCGACGTGCCTACCCGGCAGGTCGTCATCGAGGTGACGATCGCAGAGGTCAGCCTCACCGACGAGTACGAACATGGCGTGGAATGGGCCATCCGCAATATGCGCATCGGCAATTTCTCGGGGCCGGTCGGTATCTTGTCCGGTCTGACGCCTGCAACCGGCATGGTCTGGCATGCGACATCCAAGAGCGGCAATATCCAGGCCGCACTGAACCTGTGGGCGAAAGACAGCCACATCCAGATCCTGTCGACGCCGCGGATCATGGTGAAGAGTGGCGAACACGCCAGCATTGATGTCGGCGATGAAGTGCCGACCATCACCTCGCAGGCCACCGCGCCGGACCTGCCCATTACTGGCGGCACCAGTTCGATCCTGCAGCAGGTGCAGTACCGCAAGACCGGCGTGCTGCTGGACGTGCAGGCCACCGTGCATTCCAGCGAGCGCGTAGACCTCACCATCAGCCAGGAAGTCAGCCAGGCGACCGCCAACACCACCAGCAACATCTCCTCGCCGTCGATCAAGACCCGCAAGGCGTCCACGTCGCTGACGCTTGCAGATGGCCAAAGCATGCTGCTGGGAGGTCTGATCCAGAACAATATCAATGACGACGTGACCAAAGTGCCGCTGCTCGGCGATATCCCGCTGCTGGGCAACCTGTTCAAACAGAAGCACAAGACCAACGATCGCACCGAACTGATCATGCTGATCACGCCCTACATCGTCAGCGACGAGGAGGATGCGCGACAGATTACCGATGTGGTGCGCTCGCGCTTCCAGTCCGGCAACCAGTCGCTGCGCCTGGATGGGGCGGCTCTCCTGCGCGATGCCAAGGGCGGCTATGCCACGCCAGCCAATGCCGTGCCGATGACGCCGAGCCCCCTGGTCACGCCGGCACCCGACGCCGGCAGCGCCACCCCAGTGCCCGCGCCACAGCCGGACCCGGTTCCGGCCCGGAAGGATACCGGCGGCGCGCTTGTTCCCGCACCCCAGTCCTCGGCTCAGAAGGGCAAGGATCCCGGCACTCGGCCGTGATTGCTGTCACCCTTTAAATCAAGCCTGAAATGAGTTAAATCAAGGAGGAATACCTCTTTGCTTACAAAAGGTTGACCTTTTGTAACTGCCTGCTTAACATCGGCAAATCCACAAAGCTGGGACCCCTATGAAAATAGCGGTTCCACGCCTGGGACAGTCTCCGCATGCAGGGGCTGAACCACAGGGGAGTACACACCCGCGAGGGTGGGGACTTTGGGGATATGTGTTCATGTCATGTTTCACGTATATGTTGTCCCACATCCAAGCTTGGAGTTTTAAATGATGAAGAAGACCACCCTGACCGCAGCCGTCGTGCTCGGTCTGACCCTGTCGGCGAGCTCGTTCGCTGCCAGCTCCCTGAACGGTCCCACCCCCAGCGCCAACAACCTCGCCCCCGAAACCATCGCGGCGACCGGCGCTGTTCCCCTGAGCGATACTGGTGCTTCCGGCGCGTGGGACATCAACGCGCAGATCAGCTACTCGCTGTCGGCGACCGAATTCCGCGCCGCCCGCTTTGAGTGCAGCAACGCCTCGATCGACGCCTCCAAGGTCGTCGTGTCCTCCTCCAGCGCCGGCACCTCCGTGGGCGTTCCGAACCAGGCCGGCGGCGCCGTCGTGGTTTCGCTGACCCAGGGCGCTACTGCTGGTCTGGCCACCGACACCCTGAAGCTGCACATCAACGCAGCGGGTGGTGTCACCCTGGCCACCCCGGGTGCGGCCAACTGCACCTACAGCCTGTACACCTCGCCGGCCGATGCGATCAACGCCAATCTGACGCAGCGCATCTACACCACCGGTTCGCAGCCGTGGCTGACCTTCGCGCCGACGCTGAGCGTGGTCGCGGGCACCCAGAACACGCAGTACACCGCGTACACCGCCACGCCGGCGTTCTCCTCGTTCAGCCGCACTTCTCCGGGCGCGCATTTCAGCAATACGGTCGGCATGATGAACTCCTACACGTTCTCCGTGCTGCCGAACTCCTATGACCAGGATGGCAACGCGGTCACCACGATTCCGGCGGCCGCCTACATGGCTCTGACGACGCAAGGTCTGGCAACCGGTTCCTCGGCGACCCTGAACACTTCCTCCACCTGCAGTGCCGCTGCGACCTCGACCTTCACCAATACGGTCAACGGTTTCACCGCGCCGCTGTCGGCTGTCGCTGTGGGCACGCCGTACTACCTGTGCTACACGACCGTGGGTGGCGCCGCGATCCCGAACGGCGCCTGGACTGCCAATGTGGTTTCTGGCAGCGCCAGCACCAATGGTCTCGCGGCGGGCATGATCCAGCAGGATGGCACCACCTGGCAGGCCACTTTGGCCCAGAACCCGAATGGCTACCAGTCGCGCATCGTGATGACCAACATGAGCAACACGGCCGCCAGCTACAGCCTGAGCCTGATCGGTCCGGACGGTACGGCACAGGTGAGCACCGGCACGCTGCCGGCCAACCGCCAGACGTCGATTCCGACCAACTGGGACGTGCACGCCCTCGGCGTGAACAACGACCCGAACTCGTTCCGTGCGACGGCCAATGTGTTCGTGACCTCTGGCCCCAACCAGGTCAAGGCCATGTACCAGATCGTGAACGTGACGACGGGTTCCATCAGCAACTCGCAGATGATCACCGTCGATCCGACCAACACGGCCCTCTTCATCCCGGTTGGTTACGTTCCGGTGTTCTGATCCAACGCGTCAAAGTTGCAATGCAGTCCCTGGAAAGGCCCGCTTCGGCGGGCCTTTCTTTTTGTCCGCGCCGCGATCGGCGATAATCACGGGTCGTCACACTTCGCACGCCCGCTGCCCATGAGCCGATCGATTCCAGTCCGCGCGCTGCTCAAGCGCGCCACGATCACCATCCACCCGGGTGATCCGCTGTCCGAGGCCTACCGCCTGATGCGCGAGCACGATGTTTCGCAGTTGCCGGTGCTGGAGGGCGACCGCATCGCCGGTATCGTTGACGAGTCGGACATTCTGTTGCACGTCTATGGCGACTCGAAGCGGTTTTCGGATCCTGTCTCCATCGCCATGGTCACCCGATTGGAATTGACGTCGGCTGATGCATCGCTTGAGACCTTGCTGCCGATTTTCGAGCGCGGTCATGTCGCGATGATCGCCGAAGGCGGCAAGCTGACCGGGTTGATCACGCGGGTGGATTTGCTGGACTGGCTGAGCAACGCCGGTGACGTGGGTTATGGCATGAAGTCGTCGGATCTTGACTGACCGAATGAACAAACAGTATTCCGCGGCACCTTCGGCATTGTTCTCATCGTTGTGGCGCCATCGCGACTTGATCGGGCAATTGTCCCGTCAGGAAATCATCGGACGCTACCGTGGTTCGCTGCTGGGAATGGGCTGGAGTTTCGTCACGCCGCTGCTCATGCTGCT
Organism: Pseudomonadota bacterium; assembly: GCA_018242465.1. Lineage (GTDB taxonomy): Bacteria > Pseudomonadota > Gammaproteobacteria > Xanthomonadales > Xanthomonadaceae > Solilutibacter. Next base: position 19,905 of record JAFEBY010000134.1, read on the forward strand.
GATTTACACGTTCGTGTTCAGCGTGGTGTTTGGCGCGCGCTGGGCCGGACTGGAAAAACAGGGGAAGGCGGCCTTCGCCATCGTGCTCTTCCTCGGCATGTCGGTGTTCTCGATTTTTTCGGAAGTCGTGGTGCGCTCGCCGCGCCTCATCGTCGCCAATTCCAATTATGTCAAGCGCGTCGTGTTCCCGCTGGAGATCCTGTCGGTGGTGCAAATGGCCAACGCGCTGTTCCATTTCCTGATCGGCATGGTGGCCTGGCTGATGGCCGCGGGATTCGTCCTCGGTCGCTTGCAGCCAACGATGGCATTCCTGCCCATGGTGATCGCGCCGTTGGTGCTGGGGACCTTGGGCGTTTCCTGGTTGCTGGCGTCGATCGGCGTCTTCATCCGTGACCTCGACCAGACCATCACCCTGCTGGTGACGGCGACGCTATTCCTGACGCCGATCTTTTATCCCGTGGAGGCAATCCCTCCGGAATATCGCAAGCTCGTCATGGTCAATCCACTTGCACAAGTGGTGGAGCAGGCGCGCATGGTGATGATAGACGGACACCTGCCCGGCCTGACGCAGCTGCTGCTGTCGTGGGTCACGGGGCTGGCGCTGCTCTTCGTCGGATATGCATGGTTCCAGAAAACGCGGGAAGGATTCGCCGATGTCCTCTGAAGCGGCGGTTTCCCTTCGTGGCATCAGCAAGTGCTTCCCGATTTACGCCAAGCCGGGGGACCGGTTGCGTCAGTTCCTGTTTCCGCCCGTGGCGCGGGTGGCGGGCGCGAAGGCGCGAAACTATTACGACGAATACTGGGCCTTGCGCGACGTGTCGTTCGAGGTTTTCCCTGGTGAGCAGATCGGAATCGTCGGGCGCAACGGCGCAGGCAAATCGACGCTACTGCAAATCATCTGCGGCACACTGAAGCCCACTACCGGCACGGTCGATGTGCGAGGGCGCGTCGCGGCGCTCCTGGAGCTTGGCGCTGGCTTCAATCCCGAGCTCACCGGCGCCGAGAACATCTATCTCAATGGCAGCGTCCTCGGGCTGACGAACGACGAGATCGCCGAACGTTATGACAGCATCGTGGCATTCGCCGACATCCCCGGGTTCATTGACCAACCGGTCAAACAGTATTCAAGCGGCATGTACATGCGACTGGCATTTGCGGTTGCGGTCCATGTCGAGCCCGACATCCTGGTGGTGGACGAAGCGCTTTCGGTCGGCGACGAGGCTTACCAACGGAAATGCCATGCGCGTATCCGCAAACTGCGCGACAACGGCGCGACCATCCTGTTCGTTTCGCATTCCGCGGGACACGTCACCGAGGTCTGCGATCGCGCGGTGTTGATCGATCGTGGCGAGGTGCTGGCGATGGGGACGCCGAAAAGTGTCGTGTCGCGGTACCAGAAGTTGTTGTATGCGCGAACCGAGCGCCAGGACGAGATCCGCGCAAGCTTGCTGGATGACTACCGCGGTGGCGTGGGTTCACTCGATACGCCGGCATTGCCCGCCGCGCGAAGGGCGGTTGCCCAGCCGGGTGGCGACGAAGCCTATTGGGATGCAGGGCTGGTTTCGCAAAGCGTCGTGGATTTTCCCAGCCGGGGATGCATCATCAAGGAGCCCGGCATTTTCACGATATCGGGCGAGCGCGTGAACGTGCTGCGTCCCGACGAGGACTATCTCTACAAATATCAGGTCTGCTTCGACCGAGACGCGGTAGGGGTGCGCTTCGGCATGATGGTCAAGACCAAGGCAGGCGTCGAACTGGCCGGTTGGGTGAGCCATCCCGAGGACAGTCCGCTGCCGCATGTCGTGGCGGGCAGCACATACGAGGTTTCCATTCGGTTTCGGAACGTTTTCAACGCGGACACGTATTTCATGAATGCCGGAGTGGCCGGCATGGATGGCGAACATGAAACGTATCTGGCGCGGGCAGTGGATGTGGTGATGTTCCGGTCGATGCGTGTCGCGGGATCGCTGGCCACCGGGTTCATCAATTTCCAGGGGCAGGCCAGCTGGGAGGCCGACCGGTGACGGCAGCTCTGCCAGACCTGGCGCCTCCATCGGGCGTCTTCGTACTCGGCATGCATCGTTCGGGTACTTCCGCGACCGCGGCCGCGCTTGCCGAATTCGGGTTTGCACTGGGCGATGAGCTGGTGCCAGCCGCCGTCGACAACCCGGAAGGCTACTTCGAACATGCCGATGCGGTGCGCATCAATGAGGCACTGTTGCACGGCCTCAATAGCGGCTGGGAGGATATCCGCGCTATGCCGCCGGAGTGGCTGCAGTCTGATGCCGCGGGGGAAGCTGTCGCGGCCATCGGCGAGCGCATGCTGCCGTTCTTCCGCGGACGCATCCCGTGGGCGTTGAAGGATCCGCGGATGTGCCGGGTGTTCCCGTTGTGGCGGCAGGCATTGGTGGCCAAGGGCATCGCGCCGGCTTGTCTCATTGCCATTCGCCATCCCGATGAAGTCGCCAGCTCGCTTGCACGCCGCGACGGTTTTGCGGCCGACTACTCGCATGTGTTGTGGCTGCGCCATGTCCTCGAATCACTGCGCGCCGCCGAAGGCTTGCCGTTGGAAGTGGTCGATTACGGCACGTTGGTCGCCGATCGCGGAAAGGCCTTGCGCGAGGCGCTGGTTCGCCTCGGTTTTTCCGGAGCCGACTTGCCGGTGCGCGATGCGGCGTCCGTGCGTCCCATGTTGAAACACAATGCCGTCATGGTCGATGGTGGGCTGCGCAGCGCGTGGTCTGCGTTGGCGACACAGGTCCATGGCGATCTGCTTGTGGCGGAGGCGGATTTCACCGCGATCCTGCACAGGGCCACGGCGCGATTCGATGCACTGGCGTCGACACAGGGCCTGCCATTGGATGCGGTGGGCGCCATGGTCCGGGCCCGCGAAGATGCGGCCCGTGTCATTCGTGATGGCGCGCTCGCGCAGGAAGCGCGTGCGGACAAGTTGCAGGCGCGACTGGACGAGACCGACGGTGTACTCGCACAGGAACAGGCGCGGTCGCTGGACCGGTTGCAAGCTGCCCAATCGCTGCGGCAGGTGCTGGATGCCACGCAGTTGGCCTTCGCGGCGGAAGAGCGGCGTTCGCTCGAGCGATTGCAGGCAGCGGAAGCCCTGCAGACCACACTGGATGCAACGCAAGCGGCGTTCGCGCTCGAGGAGCAGCGATCGATCGCGCGCTTGCACGAGTTGCAAGCGAGCCAGACCGAATTGCGACACATACAATCGACACGCTGGTGGCGTCTGCGGATAGCGTTGGAGCGGTTGCTGGGGCGTAGCCGGGTACGCGGGGACACGCATTGATGGTGATCCGCTGCCAGATCGATTCGATCGTGGTGAGGAACGGCAGGTGTTTCGGTTGGGGTTGGTGTCTCGACCCCGCCCAGCCCATTGCCGCGCTGGAACTGGAATTTCGGGGTGCACGCGGAAGTCGCGCGACGGTGACCTGCGTTCCCGGTAGCCGCCGGGAGGACGTCGGCACCGATTGGCCGCGAATCCCCCACGCGATGCACAGCGGCTTCCTGATCCTGGGAGATGTACCCGGGTTGGCCTTGCCCATCGAAGGTGCGCGCGTGGTCATCCGCCTGCGCGACGGTACGCACTGTGAGCTCGATCTGCCTCTTCAGGCGCTGGCCGCGGCGGGGTTGGCGCGTGACGGAAGCGGCACGCCACTGTGGACTCGCGCCTTGGCCAAGCTGCGTCGTGACGGCTTGCGAGCGACGCTGTCGCGCGGTGGAGATCGCGCCCGGGCAGGGTTGGGGCGCATGCGTGCCTGGCCGACACGGATCGCGTGGTCGCTGCGGAAACCATCGGCGCAGGTCATCTTCGACCATGCCATGGGCGGCGGCGCCAATCGATTCGCGAAAGGACTTGTGGAGCGGCTGGCTGCCGAGGGCAGGCCGGTGCTGCACGTATCGCCGGTGCTGCATGACTTGCGCTACCAGGTCGCGATGACTTGGCGCGGCGACACCCATGCATGGATGGTCGATGACGTGTCCGGCGTGTTGCGCCTGTTCAAGCCAGGGCAATCGATCGATGTCCACGTCAACGAATTGGTGTCGTTCGACGACCCCCTGGCTGTGGTGGAGTGGTGCGTGTCGCGGCGTGGGAACGCGGGATCGCTGACGGTTTACGTGCACGATTTTTTCGCCGCTTGCCCGGCATGGACCCTGATCGACGCCGATAACCATTTCTGCGGAATTCCGCTCGACATGCGCGTGTGTGAAACCTGCCTGCCGCGCAATGCAGCCAACACGATGGGCTATCGCGGTCCCGGTATCCCGGCATGGCGCGCGGCATGGCGGCGATTGCTGGAGCGCGCGGACACCATCGTCGCCTTTTCCGCGGCCTCGGTCTCTCTCCTGCATCGCGCCTATCCAGACCTGAGCGACGAAGCGGTCCGCATCGAGCCGCATGTCGTCGCGCCGATGACGGTACGCTTCCGCGCGCCGCCCGCGGGAGGCGACATCGTGGTCGGTGTCGCCGGCCACATCAGTATTCCCAAAGGCGCGCTGATGCTGAAGGAGATGGCTGCGGTGATCCGTGAGCGTGCGCTGCCGCTGCGGATCGTGGTGTTCGGCACGCTGGAGCAGCACGACGAAGACGATGGCATCGAGGTCCTCGGGGAATACGCACACGCGGAATTGCCGGCGTTGATGGAGCGTCATGGGGTCTCGCTGGCCTTCCTGCCTTCGATCTGCGCAGAGACGTTTTCCTTCGTGACCGCCGAATACATGAGCATGGGCGTGCCGACGGCGGTGTTCCCGCAGGGTGCGCCCGCGGAACGCGTTGCCGGCTATCGTCGCGGGTTGGTGATCAGCAACGTGGATGCTGCGACTGCTGTGCATGAGATAATGGAATTTGCCGCACAGGGTTTCGCGCGGCCGCCTGCCACCCGGGAGCCGTAATGGGAAAGACCGTTGCCTTCACCTCCGCCGCCACGAACTACCTGCCGAAGGTAAGGAAGCTGTTCGCGTCGCTGCGCCAGCACCACCCTGAGTTCGAGATCGTGCTGGCGCTGGCCGACGAGGCCGGCAGCACCGTCGATTTCGAGCGCGAACCGCTGGACCGGGTCGTGACGATCGGCCAGCTGGACATCCCCGACAAGACCCGCTGGACGTATTTCCATTCCATCGTCGAGCTGGCGACCGCGATCAAGCCGTTCGCACTGATGAAGTTCCTTGACGAGCCGGGTGTCGACCGCGTGCTGTATTTCGATCCCGACATGGTCCTGTTCGATCGCCTCGACGACATGCTGGGCGCGCTGGACAGCGCCAGCGTGGTGCTGACGCCGCACCAGACGACACCCGAAACCACGCTCGACGCCATCCGCGACAATGAGATCAGCAGCCTCAAGCACGGCGTTTACAACCTCGGGTTTCTCGGCGTGCGCCCAACCGCTGAAGGCAAGCGCTTCGCGCGCTGGTGGGCAGACCGCATCTACCATTTCTGCATCGCCGACATTCCCGCCGGGCTGTTCACCGACCAGCGATGGATCGATCTCGCGCCGGCGTTCTTCGACGAGGTTTCCATCCTCAAGAGCCCACGCTTCAATGTCGCCACTTGGAACATTTCGACGCGCAACTTCGAGGGCAGCCGCGAACGGGGCTTCCGCGTCCAGGGATTGCCGCTGGGCTTCTATCATTTCACCGGCTTCGACAGTGGTGCGCACCGGGTGATGGCGCAAAAAAACGCGCCAGGCAACGCCGCGCTGATGGAACTGATCGACTGGTACACCGCCGAAGCACAGTTCGACGACCGCGATCCGGCGGCTGCGGTGCGCTGGAAATTCGGCAGCTATTCCGACGGGACGCCGATCCCGCTGGAGCATCGCCGCCTGTACCGGGCAAGGCCTGACTTGCAGCAGGCGTATCCCGATCCCTTCGCGGCCGGAAAACCGTCGCTCAAGGTCTGGATGGAAACGCAGGGGCCGCTCGAGCACCCGGAGTACTTTAAAAAAAAAGTCTAATGGGCGGTGTGTTCACGAAGCTCGTGGAGACATCGTCCAACAGGTTCCTCGCGAGGCGGCGGTTGGGCACCGCGCTGCGTCTCTGTCGTGAATTGGGTGTCGCAGGTGCTATTCGGCATATCGCGACACGATTGAAAGGAAAGGATTGAATGAAGATCATCGAGGTGCCGACCGAGTGGACTTCCGCTGGACGAGTCTCCGGCCTGTTGCGTGCGATCCTCGCAGTGCCGGTTTCCGCGGGCAACGCCCTGCGCCTTCGCGTCAGCGTTGACGGACGCCTCGTCAACGAAGAACAGATGGCACGGCACCACGATGGTCGCGTGCATGTCAACTTCAATACCCACCTGCTGGAAAACGGTCGCCGCAAGCTTGCAATCGAGGTCGAGTGTGCAAGCGCCATCTATGGGACCGCGACTGAAGTGGAGGTGGCCAGCACCGGCAAACTGGCGGGTGATGTGCGGGATGCGCTGGTTGCTGCCACTGTACCGGCGGTGTATCCAGGTGATTGCGACAGCAGCATTTACCAGCCCGCCGCCAGCTTCGTGAGTTCCTGGATGGATCAACCGGATGCGGAAAGGCATGTCGAACGGATGCTTGCCGCAGGCGAGATCAGTGATGCCGAAGCGGGTCTGCTCCTCGACTTCCTGCGCGATGGCTTTGTGGTGCTGAACGACAAGCTTCCGGAGGCGATGGTCGCCGCTGCAAACGGCGCGCTCGACAAGGCTGTCGCGACGTCCTATCAGGGTTACCAGAACGGGTCGAGCCAACGCTTGGAGCAGATGCACGTGTCGTTCCCGGCGATCCGCGATATCTGGCTGCATCCACCGATCCATCGCTTTCTGTCGCTGGTGTTCGGTGCCGAATCGCAGCCGTGCCAATCCCTGGTTTACGTCTTTGGCAGTCAGCAGGATGCCCATCAGGACACGGTGCACCTGACGCCGTTCCCGGCGGGGATGATGTGTGGCGTGTGGATTGCATTGGAGGATGTCCGCCCGGATTCCGGCGAGCTGGCCGTCTATCCCGGAAGTCATCGCCTGCCGCGGGTGTACATGAAGGATGCCGGCGCGGCGAAAGTGCGTGGGGACTGGAAGGAGTTCGGCGAAAAAGTGGTGTCGACCTGGCGCAACTTGCTCAACGGCGGGAAATTTACATCGAAGAAATACCATGCCAAGAAGGGTGACATCTTGGTCTGGCACGAAAACCTGATGCATGAGGGCACCTTGCGGCGCAACACCGAACTGTCTCGACGCTCGGTGGTGACGCACAATTTCGCCAAGGGCGCCATCGTGTATTACGACTCGTCGGGTGATGTCGGCCATATTCACGACCCAAACCACCAGAACCATTGAGAAATGACCATGAAAACCACCAGACTCTTTCCGGTACTCATCCTCGCGGGACTGGTCGGTTGTAATGACCATCAGGACCACGCCGCTCGACAACAGGCCACCGGCAAGGTGGAAATGAGCATGAAGTCGACGAATGCGCGAATCGTTGCATTGAAGGCCAAGACCACCGACTGCAACATCGAGAGAATCAATCACATCGACTTCGAGCCATCGACGCCGACCATCAAAGCGGGCCAGGCAGCAGTCGTTGACGGTTGGTTGATCGACGTTGCCCACAAGACTGTGCCAGGAGATGTGTTGCTTCGCGTCGAAAGCGAGGCCGGCGACAAGGCGTGGGAACAGCCGGTGACGGCGTGGGGCGATCGCGGCGACATTGTCAGTAGCCGCGGCGGCGTGACGGAATACCAGAAGTCCGGTTTCACGACGCAGCTCGTTCTCGGCGCGCTGGTTCCTGGCGCGTACAACATTTACCTTGTCTATGGTCCTGCCGGCGAGCAGGTTGCCTGCGGCGTCGGACGACGCTTCTACGTCAAGTAATGGCAGTCACACAGAAGCAGGACGTTGGCATCGGCATGGCTGGCTTTCATGGCGCATTTGCAACAAGCGCCAGTCATCGCCAATGAAGTCGTTGTCGGGGAGTTTGCTGGATATCTGTGCGGAAGAATCCGTGCTTGGGAGAAGTGGCCTTGGCTGGGTCAGGAGAGCTGTTGTTGGAGCTCGGGCAAAATCTGGAACAGATCCCCCACCAGCCCCACGTCCGCAATCTCGAAGATCGGCGCATCACCATCCTTGTTGATGGCGACGATCGTGCCAGCATCCTTGATGCCGGTCAGATGCTGGATGGCGCCGGAAATACCGACTGCAACGTATAGCTCCGGTGCGATGATCTTGCCGGTCTGGCCGACCTGCAATTCGTTCGGGACATAGCCGGCATCGACCGCTGCGCGTGAGGCGCCGACCGCCGCGCCGAGCTTGTCGGCGAGGTCGTAGATGATCTTGAAGTTCTCGGCACTGCCGACGCCGCGACCACCGGAAACCACGCGCTTGGCGCTCTGCAGGTCGGGGCGGTCGGACTTGCCGGCGGCCAGTTCGACGAAGCGCGTATGCGTGGGAAGAACGGCGTTGACGCTGGCGGCTTCTACCGTCGCGCTGCCGCCCTTGGCGGCTTCCGGCCAGGAAGCGGTGCGCACGGTGGCGACCACGACATGGTTTGCCGGTGCTTCGACGGTGACGATGGCGTTGCCGGCGTACATCGGGCGCTTGAAGGTATGCGTGCCTTCGACGGCCATCAGGTCGGAGACCTGGCCGACGTCGAGCAGGGCGGCGACCGCGGGCATCACGTCCTTGCCGAAGGTGGTGCTCGGTCCGAACACGTGGCTGTAGCCGTTCTTCGCGATCTCGGCGATCTGCGGTGCCAGCACCTGGGCGATGGCATGGGCGTTTGCCGCATTGGCAAGGGTCAGCACTTTGGCGACACCGGCGATCTGTGCGGCTTCGGCGGCGACGGCGTCGGGGGCATCGGACAATACCAGCACGTCGATGGCATCGGGTTTCAGTGCCTGTGCGGCCGACACGGTCTTGGCAGTGGCGGCATTGAGCTTGCCGTTCAGATGTTCGGCGACGACGAGAACCTTGGACATCACAGCAACCCCTTCTGCTTGAGTACGGCGACCAGTTCGGCCGCATCCTTGACCATCACGCCACGCTGGCGCTGGGCCGGCGGCGCGTATTGGGTGGCCTTGGGCGCGTCGGTGGCTGCGATCGCGAGATCGGCCAGCGGAATGGTGTCCAGGGGCTTGCTCTTGGCCTTCATGATGTCCGGCAACTTGATGAAGCGCGGCTCGTTCAGACGCAGGTCGGTGGTGACCACGGCCGGCAGATCGACTTCCAGCGTTTCCAGACCGGCGTCGACTTCACGGGTCACCGTCGCCTTGCCGCCATCGACCACCAGCTTGCTGGCGAAGGTCGCCTGCGGGCGGCCCCACAGGGTGGCCAGCATCTGGCCGGTCTGGCTGGAATCGTCGTCGATCGCTTGCTTGCCCATCAGGACCAGGTCAGGCTGCTCCTTCTCGATCAGCTTGAGGAAGGCACGGGCGGCGGCCAGCGGTGCCACGGCCCCGTCGGCGACCACGTGGATGGCGCGGTTGGCGCCCATGGCCAGCCCGTTGCGCAGGTGCGGCTGGGCATCGGCCGGGGCGATCGTGGCGACCACGACCTCGGTGGCCTTGCCGGCATCGCGCAGGCGCAGGGCCTCTTCCAGCGCGATGTCATCGAAGGGGTTGGCGGAGAGCTTGACGCCATCGGTGACGACGCCAGTGCCATCGGGCTTGACCTGCACGCGGACGTTGGCGTCCACCACGCGCTTGTAACCGACCAGGATTTTCATGCACGGAACCTTGAACGAAACCCGTCCATTCTAGCCGATGCTCATTGGGGCCTAGTAGAGAGCGTGACCGGCGGCCCACTACAATGGCAGTTCTTCGCATGACTGGAATTCGTGGATGCCTGTTTGGCTCGTAACCGGCGGCGCTGGCTTCATCGGCGGCAATTTCGTGCTCGAGGCGGTACGGGATGGCATCAAGATCGTCAATCTCGACGCCCTGACCTATGCCGGCAACCGCGACACCCTGGCTTCGCTGGATGGGAACCCGAACCACGTTTTTGTCCACGGCGACATCGGTGATCGCGAACTGGTCTCCAGTCTTCTGGCCGAGCATCGTCCCGACGCGGTGGTGAATTTCGCCGCCGAGAGCCATGTCGATCGTTCGATCGACGGTCCGGCGGCCTTCATCCACACCAATGTGGTGGGGACACTGGGATTGCTCGAAGCGGTACGTGACCACTGGAAGTCGCTGGAAGGCGCGGCACGCGACGGTTTCCGTTTCCACCACGTCTCCACCGACGAGGTTTACGGCACGCTCGGCGACACCGGACTGTTCACGGAAGAGACGGCCTACGCACCAAACTCGCCATATTCGGCCTCCAAGGCGGCATCCGACCACTTGGTGCGCGCGTTCCACCACACCTACGGCTTGCCGGTGCTGACGACCAACTGTTCGAACAACTACGGGCCGTATCACTTCCCGGAAAAACTCATTCCGCTGGTGATCGCCAAGGCACTGGCAGGCGAGCCGCTGCCGATTTACGGCGACGGCAAACAGGTGCGCGACTGGTTGTACGTCGGCGATCATTGCGCGGCAATCCGCAACGTGATCGCCAGGGGCAAGGTGGGTGAAACCTACAACGTGGGCGGCAATGCCGAGAAGCAGAACATCGAGGTGGTCAAGACCATTTGCGCGCTGCTTGACCAGCGCAAGGCGAAGGCCGATGGTTCGAAGTACGAAACACAAATCATCTACGTGCAGGATCGCCCCGGGCACGATCGCCGCTACGCCATCGACGCATCCAAGTTGAAGCGCGAACTCGGTTGGGAACCGGCGCACACGTTTGAACAAGGCATCGCCGACACGGTGGATTGGTATCTCGCCAACCAGCCGTGGGTGAACCGCGTGCTCGATGGTTCGTATCGACTCGAACGCATCGGCCAGGGCTGAGGAGACGATATGCAACGCAAGGGCATCATTCTGGCCGGCGGTTCCGGCACGCGCCTGTATCCGATCACCCAGGCGATCAGCAAACAACTGCTGCCGGTCTACGACAAGCCGATGATCTATTACCCGTTGAGCGTGCTGATGCTGGCGGGCATCCGTGAAGTGCTGATCATCAACACGCCGCACGAGCAGGCACTGTTCAAGGCATTGCTGGGCGATGGTTCGCAGTGGGGCATGAGGTTCGAATACGCCGCGCAGCCGAGTCCGGATGGATTGGCGCAGGCCTTCACCATCGGCCGCGATTTCCTTGCCGGCGCACCGAGCTGCCTGGTGCTGGGCGACAACATCTTCCATGGCCCGGGCCTCACGGCGATGCTCAGGCGCGCCAATGACCGCGAACATGGGGCAACCGTCTTCGGCTACTGGGTGCAGGATCCGGAGCGCTATGGTGTTGCCGAATTCGATGGCGATGGCAAGGTGGTCGGACTGGAAGAAAAACCGGAGAAACCGCGCTCCAACTACGCAGTGACCGGATTGTATTTCTATGACGGCCGCGCACCGGAATTCGCGGCGGCGCTGAAGCCGTCGCCCCGTGGCGAATACGAAATCACCGATCTCAACAAATGTTACCTGGATGAAGAATCGTTGCATCTCGAGCGGCTCGGTCGCGGTTATGCCTGGCTCGATACCGGAACCCACCAGTCGTTGCTGGAGGCCGGGAATTACATCGAAACGATCGAGGCACGCCAGGGCTTGCGCGTAGCCTGCCCGGAGGAGATCGCCTACAACAATGGCTGGATTGATCGCGACCAGCTGTACGCGCTGGCGAAACCGCTGGCCAAGAACGGATACGGGCAATACCTGATGGCGCTGCCGGAGCGGGGCTACGTCCCGTGAAGGTCATTGAGACTGACCTCCCGGGGTGCTTGGTCTTCGAGCCGCGCGTGTATGGCGACGATCGTGGATTCTTCTACGAGTCGTTCAATGCCGACAAGCTGGCGGCCCACGGCCTCGATTTGCATTGGAAGCAGGGCAATGTGTCGTCATCGGCGAAAGGCGTGTTGCGCGGATTGCACTACCAATGGCCGAACCCGCAAGGCAAGTTCGTTTCTGTGTTGGAAGGTGAAGTCTGGGACGTCGCGGTCGACATTCGCCGCGGCTCTCCGACGTTCGGAAAGTGGACCGCGGTCATTCTGAGTGCAGACAACAAGCGACACTTCTGGATCCCGCCGGGATTCGCCCATGGCTTCGCGGTGCTGAGCGAGCGCGCAGTGTTCACCTACCTCTGCACTGAAACTTACGATGCCGCAGCCGATACCAGCATCCGCTGGGACGACCCGGAACTGGCGATCGACTGGCCGGTGAGCGATCCGTCGCTGTCCGCCAAGGATGCTGTTGCTCCCATGCTGAAGGACATCCCTGTCGACCGTTTGCCGATGGTTCAGGGCTGAACAATGCGCATCCTGTTGGACGGCGGCAACGGGCAAGTCGGGCACGAATTGCGCCGCAGTCTCGCGTCGTTGGGCGAGGTCATCGTCACCACGCGTACTGGCGAGCTGGAGGATGGAGCAGCGCTGGCCTGCGATCTGATGCACCCCGGCGCGTTGGCTGCCGTTGTGCGGGGGACGCAGCCCGATGTCGTCATCAATGCGGCGGCATATACCGCGGTCGACAAGGCCGAGGATCAGCCTGACGCTGCATTTCGCGTCAATGCGGCGGCGGTGGAGGAATTGGCGAAGGAATGCGCTTTTCGCGGAATCCCGCTGATCCATTACTCCACCGACTATGTATTCGACGGACAGGGCAGTCGCCCCTATCTGCCGGACGATGCGACATCGCCGCTGGGGGCCTACGGCGCAAGCAAGCTCGCCGGCGAAGAGGCGATTCGTGCTTCAGGTGCAAGGCATCTGATCCTGCGTACGGCTTGGGTGTATGGCTTGCATGGCCACAATTTCCTCAAGACCATGTTGCGCGTCGGCGGCGAACGCGACGAACTGCGCGTGGTGTCCGACCAGATCGGTTCTCCAACACCGGCGTGGCTGATCGCCGACGTCACTGCGGCGATCCTGCGACAGGGCCTCGGTGGAGGCGGCACGCATCACCTGGTGGCTGCGGGGCAGACCAGCTGGCACGGATTCGCCGAGGCGATCTTCGCCGAGGCGGTCGCGGCTGGAATGCTTGCACGCAGGCCGGTCGTCCATGCCATCCCGACCCGCGACTACCCGACGCCCGCGCGTCGTCCGGCGTGGTCGGTGTTGGATACCACAAGCCTTCGCCAAGCCTATGGCGTGCCGCTACCCGATTGGCGCGAGGCGCTGCACCGGACCATCGCCAAAGGCTGAGGACGCGCTGGCCCATCCACTGCGATAATCGACCTGTACCCACCATTTCAAGGACGACCCATGCTTTACCCGGTGATTCTCAGTGGCGGTTCCGGCACGCGCCTGTGGCCGCGCTCGCGCAGCAACACGCCCAAGCAGTTCCTGCCGCTGGCGGGCGACCATACCCTGTTCCAGGACACCGCGTTGCGCGCGACGCATCTGCCTGACAGCGCCGCGGTGCTGACGATCGCGTCCGACGAGCATCGCTTCGTGGTTGGCGAGCAGTTGCAGCAGGTTGGCGTTGGCAGTGCCGGCATCCTGCTCGAGCCAGTCGGGCGCAATACCGCGCCGGCGATTGCGCTGGCGGCCCTGCACCTGCGTGCGCAGCATCCGGATGCGTTGATGCTGGTGCTGCCTGCAGACCACCTGATCCGAAATGTCGATGCATTCGCTGCTGCCGTCGCGCAGGGCCGCGAAGCTGCGGAACAGGGTTGGCTGGTGACTTTCGGCATTCGGCCCGATCGCCCGGAGACCGGGTATGGCTATATCCGCGTTGGTGTGCCGGTCCATGGGGAGGCCAAGCGCGTCGATGCCTTTGTCGAAAAACCCGACCTCGAGCGCGCGCAGCACTACCTGGACGATGGTATCCATCTGTGGAACTCGGGCATGTTCCTGTTTCGTGCCGATCGCTACATCGAGGAGTTGGGCAAGCACGCGCCGGCGATCCTTGCTGCTTGCGAGCGTTCGCTCGCCGCGACCACCCCGGATCTCGATTTCATCCGTGTCGATGCCGAGGCGTTCAAGCAGAGTCCCAGCGATTCGATCGACTACGCCGTGATGGAGAAGACCGATCGCGCTGCGGTGATTCCCGTTGATTGCGGCTGGAGCGATGTCGGCTCGTGGTCGTCGCTGTGGGAAATCGCCGAACGTGATGCGTCCGGCAATGCGCTGCGTGGCGATGTCATCGCCTTCGATGCCCGCGATTGCCTGGTCGATGCTGCGTCCGAGCGGTTGGTTGCCGTGCTCGGCGTGCACGATCTCGTGGTGGTCGATACCCCGGATACCACGCTGGTGATGCACAAGGATCGCGCGCAGGACGTCAAGGCGGTGGTGGATCAGCTGAAGAAGGAAGGGCGCACCGAGCATCTCCACCACCGCAAGGTCTATCGTCCGTGGGGCAGCTACGATTCGCTGGCGATGGGACCGCGCTTCCAGGTCAAGCGCATTACCGTGAAGCCAGGCGGCACGTTGAGCCTCCAGCGCCACCAGAAGCGTGCCGAGCACTGGGTCGTCGTCTCCGGGACCGCGGAAGTGACCTGTGGCGAGAAGACCTTCCCCTTGCGCGAGAACGAAAGCACCTTCATTCCGCTGGGCAGCGTGCATCGCCTGCGCAACACGACGAACGAGGATGTCGAGTTGATCGAAGTCCAGTCCGGCCATTATCTCGGCGAGGACGACATCGAACGATTGGAAGATATCTACGGACGCAAAGGTACGACGTGACGGTGAAGGCGACGATCCTCGACCGGCTCGAAGCCGACAGCATCCGCATCCTCCGCGAGGTCGCGGCCTGCTTTCGCAATCCTGTGCTGTTGTACTCGATTGGCAAGGACAGCTCCGTGCTGATGCACCTGATGCGCAAGGCATTCTGGCCAGCGCAGGCACCGATTCCGTTGCTTCATGTCGATACCGGCTGGAAGTTTGCCGAGATGATTGCGTTTCGCGATCGCCGCGTCGTCGAAGAAGGCATGGTCCTGCACGTGCACATGAACCCGGAGGGGATCGCGCAGGGCGTCGGGCCGATCACGCATGGCGCAACAGTGCACACCGACGTGATGAAGACACAGGCATTGCGTCAGGCGCTGGAGAAGTTCGGATTCGACGCTGCGATCGGCGGCGCCCGTCGCGACGAGGAGAAGTCGCGCGCCAAGGAGCGGGTGTTCTCGTTCCGCAACGCGCTGCATCGTTGGGACCCACGCCAGCAGCGCCCCGAGCTGTGGCATCTGTGGAATACGCGCCTTGGCCCCGGCGAAAGCGTGCGCGTGTTCCCGTTGTCCGACTGGACGGAACTGGATGTCTGGGAATACATCGCGCGTGAAGGTATCGAAGTGCCCACGTTGTATTTCGCGAAGGCGCGTCCGGTTGTCGAACGCGCTGGCGCCCTGATCATGGTGGATGACGCGCGCCTGCCGCTTGCGCCCGGGGAGAATCCAGAGATGCGCAAGGTGCGCTTCCGCACGCTGGGTTGCTATCCGCTGACCGGCGCAATCGAATCGGATGCTGAAACGCTGGATGAGGTGATTGCGGAATTGCGCGCATCGCGCCTGTCGGAGCGCCAGGGCCGTATGATCGACCACGATCCCTCGGCGTCGATGGAACGCAAGAAGCGCGAGGGCTATTTCTGATGGGGACGAACTCGCACCCATTGTTGCGTTTCATCACTTGCGGCAGCGTCGACGATGGCAAGAGCACGTTGATCGGCCGCCTGCTGCACGATACCGGTTCGCTCAGCGACGACCAGCGCGGTGTGGCCGGGGAAACGCCGGATTTCGCCGCACTGCTCGATGGCCTGGAGGACGAACGCGCCCAGGGCATCACCATCGACGTCGCCTATCGCCAATTCGCGACACCGCGCCGGCGTTTCATCGTTGCCGATTGCCCGGGCCACGAGCAATACACCCGCAACATGGCGACTGGCGCGTCCACCGCCGATCTCGCCGTGGTGCTGGTCGATGCGCGCAAGGGCTTGTTGACGCAGACGTTGCGCCACACCGCGATCGTGTCGATGTTCGGCGTGCGCCGGGTGGTGCTCGCGGTCAACAAAATGGACGCGGTGGAGTGGTCGCGAGATGTATTCGAGCAGATCGCATCCGACTATCGCGATCACCTGCAGCAGCTTCATGCCGGATTGTCGTTCGACGCAATCCCGCTGTCGGGTCTGACAGGCGACAACGTGGTCGAGTCATCAATGCGGACGACGTGGTATTCCGGTCCGACGCTGTTGCAATTGCTGGAATCCGCGGAGATCGAGCCGGCCGCCACCGGGGACGCGTTGCGCATGCCAGTGCAGTGGGTGAACCGCCTGTCCGAGGGGCGCGGCTATGCCGGGACGATCGCGGCTGGAACCCTCGCCATCGGTGATCGCGTGCGCGTGGAGCCTGCGGGAACCGAAGCTGCGGTCGCGCGCCTGTTCGGGCTGGATCGCATGCTTGAAACGGCTGCCGTGGACACTGCAATCACCGTGGTGCTCGATCGCGAGCTCGATGTCGCACGCGGCGACGTGTTGTGTGCAGCCGATGCGCCGGTGCCGACCAGCGACCAGTTCTCGACGCGCGTGCTGTGGATGGATGGCGAGCCGCTGCTTCCCGGACGTTCCTACACCATGCAACTCGGGACCTGCAGTGTGCGCGCCACGCTCACGTCGCTCAAGCATCGGCTGGATATCGGGAGTGGTGCGCATCTCTCCGCCACGCAGTTGCGCATGAACGAGATCGGCGCCTGTGAATGGCATCTCGACCATGCGGTCGCGTTTGAGTCCTTCGCCGACAATCGCGAGCTTGGCGGCTTCATCCTGGTTGATCGCCACGGCAATGCGACGGCGGGTGCCGGGGTCATCGATTTCGCATTGCGTCGTTCCGGGAACCTGCACTGGCAATCACTACAGGTCGATCGCGATGCGCGCGCGCGCATCAAGGGCCACCGTGGTCGTTGCATCTGGCTGACGGGCCTGTCCGGCGCGGGAAAGTCGACCATCGCCGACGCCGTCGAGGCGCAACTCAACCTGCGAGGCACGCACACCTATCTGCTCGATGGCGATAACGTGCGCCATGGCCTCAATCGCGACCTCGGTTTCACCGCCGCAGATCGCGTCGAGAACATCCGTCGCGTCGCCGAAGTTGCGCGATTGATGGTGGATGCCGGGTTGGTGGTTGTGGTCAGCTTCATATCGCCGTTCCGTGCCGAGCGCGAGATGGCGCGCGAACTGTTCGCACCGGGTGAATTCCTGGAAGTGTTCGTCGATACGCCGCTGGCGGTCGCGGAATCGCGTGATCCCAAAGGCCTGTACGCCAAGGCGCGTGCCGGCAAATTGCCGAACTTCACCGGCATCGACTCACCGTATGAGCCGCCGCGACGTCCCGAGTTGCATCTCGACGCCAGCCGCCAGTCGGTGGCCGAAAGTGCGCGCGCCATCCTTGATCTGCTCGACTGACCCTTGTCCGGAAGTGCAAGAGCCGCCGTCACCGCGGCCCGCTACACTAGTGGGGTTCCGCAACGGACCCCCGACATGACCGTTTCCAAGATCCATCCGGACGCAGCGACTGCACTGTCCGGCATCGTTGCCGATGGCCAGACCCTCGCGGTCGGCGGCTTCGGCCTGTGCGGCATCCCCGAAGCGCTGATCGCCGCCTTGCGCGATTCCGGCGTCAAGGGCTTGACCGTGATTTCCAATAACGCTGGCGTCGACGGCTTCGGCTTGGGCCAGTTGCTGACGACGCGTCAGATCAAGAAGATGATTTCGTCCTACGTCGGCGAGAACAAGGAATTCGAGCGCCAGTTCCTCGGTGGCGAGCTCGAACTCGAATTCAACCCACAGGGCACGCTGGCCGAGCGCCTGCGCGCGGGCGGAGCCGGCATCCCCGCCTTCTTCACTGCGACCGGCTACGGCACCGTGGTCGCCGAAGGCAAGGAAACACGCGAGTTCGACGGCCGCCACTACGTGATGGAAACCGCGCTCAAGGCCGACGTCGCGCTGGTCAAGGCGTGGAAGGCCGACCACGCCGGCAACCTGGTGTTTCGAGAAACCGCACGCAACTTCAATCCTGCCTGCGCAATGGCCGGCAAGATCTGCGTCGTGGAAGTGGAGGAGTTGGTGGAGACGGGCTCGATCAACCCCGACCACGTTCATCTTCCGGGCATCTACGTCGATCGCATCGTCGTCAACGCGCATCCCGAAAAGCGCATCGAACAGCGCACCGTGCGCGAAGGAGCGAAGTGATGGCCTGGACCCGCGATGAAATGGCACAGCGCGCCGCCAAAGAACTGACCGATGGGGCTTACGTGAACCTCGGCATCGGACTGCCGACGTTGGTCGCCAATTACATTCCCGACGGCATGAACGTCTGGCTGCAGAGCGAGAACGGCCTGCTTGGCATTGGCCCGTTCCCGACCGAAGAGGAGATCGACGCCGACCTGATCAATGCCGGCAAGCAGACCGTCACCGCAGTGCCAGGCGCGAGCTTCTTCGGCAGCCACGATTCCTTCGCAATGATCCGCGGCGGCCATATCGACCTCGCCATCCTCGGCGCGATGGAAGTCACCGACAAGGGCGACCTCGCCAACTGGATGGTGCCCGGCAAGATGGTCAAGGGCATGGGTGGCGCGATGGATCTGGTCGCGGGTGTGCGCAAGGTCGTGGTGCTGATGGAACACACCACCAAGACCGGCTCGTCAAAGATCATCCCGCAATGCACGCTGCCACTGACAGGCCTCGGTGTGGTCAATCGCATCATCACCGAGCTTGGCGTGTTCGACGTGACGCCTCAGGGCTTGAAGCTGGTGGAGTTGGCGACAGGCGTCAGCGCGGATGAGGTGAAGGAGAAGACGGGCGTGCCGGTGCATTGACCGGCTGCATCGATGCGAAGAAAAACGCCACCTCCAGGTGGCGTTTTTGCATCAGATCCGTTCGAGAAAGAACGTGGAGCGCCAGCCGTCGCGATAGTCGGTCATCGCATCGGCGTGGCTCGGGTTTTCCGCGAAGTATGCGGGCCAGTCGAACTCCGTGACCCTGTATCCGAAATGCCGTGCCATCCCGTGGATCGCGGCTCGCGACGGACGCATCACGAGAGTATGGCCGTTGCGGGTCACTGAATCGGAGTAGGCCATTTGCTGGTCCCCGACCTCGTCCCGGATCAACTGCATCGAATACGGGTTGTCGAATACCTGGCGCGGGTCGCCGTTGTCCTTCGACAGCGACGTCTCCTCCCTGCTTGGAGTCACCTCGGTATCGATCACCACGAAGTTGGCGCCGGTGCGTTCGATCTTGTCGAGAAGATCCACGTGGTAACGCGTGTGATAGTAGAAGCCCAGGCAAAGCACGGTATCGACGCGGACGCCATCGATGGCCTCCATCACGCCGGATGTCCATAGGTCGTAGGTGCCGTCCTGGATGCCGTATTCGCGGAAGGTGATGCGCGCGTTGTCGATCAATTCCTGGCGCGGTTCGATGCCGATGACGTGCGCAGCGCCGGCTTTCAGTGCGGCGAATGTCCAGCGCCCGTCGTGGCTCGCGATGTCGAGCACGCGCTTGCCGGCGAAATGCGACGCGTTGTCCGCGACGATGGCGCGATGACGGGCATTGAGCCGGTCCGGGAGCGGGCTGGTTTGGCTGGTTTGGTAAAAGCGGGGGAATTGGTCGAAAAAGCCCATTGAAAACGACGCCTCACAAATTCTGATAATTCGGCCCGCTGCCACCTTCTGGCGTGGTCCAGGTGATGATCTCGTAGGGATCCTTGATGTCGCAGGTCTTGCAATGCACGCAGTTGGCGGCATTGATCTGCAGGCGCTTGCCGTGAGGCTGATTGGCATCTTCCACCATTTCATACACCGCAGCCGGGCAGAAGCGCGTGCAGGGATTTCCGAATTCCTCGACGCACTTGGTCGCGCAGATGCTGGTGTCGGCGACCTTGAGGTGGATCGGCTGGTCTTCGTCGTGCGCGGTCGATGCGAAAAACACGCCCTGCAGGCGATCGCGTGGTGCCAGTGTGCGCTGCACGTAGTCATGCGCGGGTTCGGCAGTGCCGAGGCGGTCGAGTGATGCGTAATCCGCGCTTTGCTTCAGCGTCCACGGCGACAGTCCGCCGGTCATGGTTTCCCATGCAGCGTTCGCCATGCCGAACCACAACCCCTTTTTGAAACCGGGCTTGATGTTGCGGACTTTCTTCAGCTCCGCCATCGCGTCGGATGCGCGCAGCTTGGCGTCGAAGCCATCGGTGATCAGTTGCGTCGCGACAAGATGCTCGGCGGCGAGCATGCCGGAACGGATCGCCTGGTGCGTTCCTTTGACCTTGGGGACGTTGAGCAGGCCGGCACCGTCACCGATCAGCAGTGCGCCCGGCATTTCAACCTTGGGCAGCGATTGCCAGCCGCCGGTGACGATTGCGCGCGCGCCCGCCGAGACGATGTTGCCGCCTTCCAGCAGCGGCGCAATCAGCGGATGCGCCTTCCATTGCTGGAACGCTTCCCACGGCTTGTAATCGGGATCGTGGTAGTCGAGGCCGCTGACGTAGCCGATCGCGACGCGATCCTTGTCCAGGTGGTAGAGGAAGCTGCCACCGTAGGTATGGGTGTCGGCCGGCCAACCGAGGGTGTGGACGATTTTGCCCGGGGTGACGCGCCCCGCCGGCAACTGCCACAGTTCCTTGATGCCGATCGAATAGCTTTGCGGATCGGAATTCGCATCCAGTGCGAAGCGCTTGACCAGTTGTTTGGTGAGCGAGCCGCGTGCGCCTTCGCCGAGGACGGTGACCTTGGCGTGGATGTCGATGCCGGCGGTGAACCCCGGCTTGTGCGAACCATCCTTGGCGATGCCCATGTCACCGATGCGTACGCCGATCACCTTGCCGCTGTCGTCGTGCAGGGTTTCCGCGGCAGCGAAGCCAGGGAAGATCTCGACGCCCAGCGCTTCCGCCTGCGGTGCCAGCCACGCGCACAGCGCGCCCAGCGAGACGATGAAGTTGCCGTGGTTGTGCATGCCGGGCGGCAGCGGCAGCTTGCGATGACCGGTGTTCGACAGCATCCAGAATTCGTCTTCGGTCGCCGCCACGCAGATCGGCGGTGGGGCATCGCGCCAGCCGGGGAGCAGGGCATCGAGCGGGCCGGGTTCGATGACCGCGCCCGAGAGGATGTGGGCACCGACGGTCGCGCCTTTCTCGATCACGCAGACCGTGGTTTCCGGGCTCAGCTGTTTCAGGCGGATCGCGAAGGACAGGCCGGCTGGGCCCGCGCCCACCACGACCACGTCATATTCCATCACGTCTCTTTCGATCGCGTCCTGTTCAAGCTGGCTCATGCCGCGTTCCTCGTCGATATGGACGTGATTGTCCGGGTTTCACGGCGGTGCGGCAAACTTGGGCCATGGCGACATGCACGCCCGATCCCGATGTCCTGCTGGAACGCGGCTGGCTGCCGCCGGAAGCCGCTGATCGCCTGTTTGCGGCATTGCTGCAGGAACTGCCGTGGTCGGTGCACCGGATCCGCATGTTCGGGCGCTGGGTCGACTCGCCACGCCTGAGTTGCTGGCTGGGCGATCCCGGTACCGATTACGCCTATTCCGGCGGGCGCTTCGAGCCGTTGCCGTGGCCGCCAGCGCTGGCGGAGTTGCGCGAACGCCTGGTGCTGCAGCTTGAGGCCCCGTTCAACAGCGCCTTGGCCAATCTCTATCGCAATGGCAACGATTACGTCGGCTGGCACCGCGACAACGAGCGCGAGCTCGGGCCGCATCCGTTCATCGCTTCGATCAGCCTCGGTGCGACGCGGCGTTTCGTCTTGCGAGCCAACGATGATCCGAAGCGCCAGCAGGAGTGGTCGCTGCAACACGGCGACTTGCTGGTGATGGCCGGCAGCACGCAACAACACTGGAAGCATGCATTACCGAAGAGTGCGAAGGTAAAGCAGCCACGCATCAACCTCACGTTTCGCGTGGTGCGACCGGATTAGCGCGCATTCGCCATCGTACCCAGCGCCCAGCCCGCAATCTCCTGACTGTCCTTCGCCAGCGCCTGCTGGAACGCCTGTGCGACCGCCGGAACAGCGATGGATGCCGCCGGGATTTCCGCGTGGAATACCCGGAACGCGACCACGCGGCCGTCATTCGAGACGAGGCGTGCGGCGATCTCCACCACGGCGCTCGGCGTGCTGCCACCCGCGTAATCGGAATCGAAACGACGGATGTCGGTCGCCAGCTCGTAATCGCTGCTCAGGCCGCTACCGCGCGCGGCCACACCCTTGAGGCGACCGCTGTCTTCCAGCAGTTGCAGCAGCGAACGCTGCACCATTTCCGGAGGCGGTTCCGCCCAGGTTGCGCCGCTGTACACTTGGAGTTCGCCGGGCGCGGGCCGCACCACGATGCGTGGATCGGCCAGCATACGTTCCGCCGTCGGCCGTGCGATCGACAACTGCGCGCGTGCCTGCGGCCATGCCGGATTCGGCGTGGCCTGCGACAACGCGGTGTAGATCGCGATGTCTTCGTGCTTGGGCAGAATGCTGCAACTTGCGAGCATCGTGAGCGTGGCGGCGACGCCAAGGGCATGCGTGATGTTCATCGGCAGGAATTTCATTTCGGCGTGAACTCCTTCGGCTGCTGGCGACCCAGGATGTAGCCGGCGGGGCTGCGGTTAAGGCCGTTGGCGACGCCGCGCAGGTCACGTGTCAATGCGCGCAACTCCTCCAGCGTCGGCGCCAGTTGCTGCAACCCATCGCGGGTGAAGCTGCGCAGGGGTGCGCGGTTTTCGTCGATCAGCGAATTGGCGTTCTGGCTGGCCGATTGCAGCGATGCGATGGTCTTGTCGAGCTTGTCCATCGTTGCCGGGAGCTTGTCGATCACGCCGCGATTCACATTGTCGATCGCGCCGTTGGCGCTCTTCAGCGTCGTGCGCAGGTCTTCGCTCGCTGCGCGTGCGTTCACCAGCAGTTGGCGGATGTCTTCGCGTTGCGAGGCAATGCTGTCGGTGGTGGCCTTGAGGTTTTCCAGCGTCGCGGAAATGCGCTTGACGTTGTCCTCGCTCAGCATCTCGTCGAGGCGTGTGACCAGCTTGCTTGCAGTATCGGAGATGTTCTGCAGGGTCGATGGTTCGGTCTGGATGATCGGGATCTCGTTGCTTTCACTTGGCAGCAATGGCGCGGATTGCGGCGCGCCGCCCGAGAGCTGGATGAACGGGCTGCCGGTGATGCCCTGTTGTGACAGCTTGGCGCGGGTATCGACCTTGACCGGCGCGTCGTTGCTGAGCTTGAGCAGCGCGCGCACCTTGCGCGGATCGCCGGGATCCAGCCGCAGCCGCTCGACTGTCCCGACGCTGATGCCGTTGTACTGGACGGACGACCCCTCGGTGAGGCCGGTCACGGCCTCGTTGAAGATCACCTCATAGCGATTCCAGTTGCGGTCGGAGGCGAATTTCGCCGCCCACAGGCCGAACAGGAGCAATCCCGCCGAGACGATCAGCGTGAAGGCACCAATGAGGACGTAATTGGCTTTGGTTTCCATCGTTTAACCAACAGTATGGTCGATGAGGTTGCGGCGTTGGGCATCCTGCGCGGCACGCGCCCGTGGCCCGTGGAAATATTGCTGCACCCACGGCTGATCGTAACGCTCGACTTCCGACAGCGGCGCGTTGACCAGCACCTTGCGGTCGGCGAGCACGGCGACGCGATCGCAGATGGCATACAGGGTATCGAGATCGTGGGTGATCAGGAACACCGTCAGCCCCAGGGCGTGCTTGAG
>JAFEBY010000135.1 GCA_018242465.1 Pseudomonadota bacterium
CGAAGGCGAAGGCGCCGACGAGATCTTCGATGAAGTCGAAGGCGAGGAAGCCGCCGCCAGCAGCATCGGCAATGGCCACCAGCCGGAATTCGAGTTCGACGACCTTGAAGCGCCCGCGCAACCGAGGCCGGCTGCCCCGGCTCCGGTGGTGCATGCAGCCCCGGCGCAGGAAACACCGGTCGCCGAGTCCGCTCCCGTTGTCGCTGCAGCGGAACCCAAGTCGGAAGAAGCCCAGCCTGTGATCGAAGCTGCACCCGAACCGGTGGCTGCACCGACGCCGGTCGCTGCCAGCCCGGGCCCGTCGACGATGTTCGCCAACAGCCGTCCACGTGAAACCAGCCAGGCGATGCCGCTGTCGGCCGCCATCGCGGTGTCGCTGGTGGATTCGATGCGGATGCCGCCGCGCCCGGCGACGCCTGCACCCGCCGCCGAGCCTCGTGTCATCTCGGAAACCCGCGTGAATGCGCCGGAAGAAGCCCATCTGGCTTCCGACACCACGGTTGCAACCGAAGAATCGACGCCTGCCGTTCCGCCTGTATCCGGCGAAGAAATCGAAAGCACCCACTGACCTGCCCGTCAGCCGCAATCCACCGCGGCTTGGTCAGGCGTGATTCCCCCGGGGGGTATAATTACGTTGCCCCCTGAACAAGAGCTGCAGTGTTAACCCTGAAATCCGATTGGAACTACGCTGTTTCCGACAACCGGTGCCACTATCTGGTCAAAGCGGTCCATCGCAATCGGGTAATTGGCAGGGCGCATGGCTGGTTCTCTCCGAACTCCTTGTTTGTTCTTCAGAAAATCGAGCTGAACCAGCAGCATCGGTCACGCGGCTATGGCTCGGCGATGATCCAGGAGCTTAGAGAAAAAGCCAGGAACCAAAATTGCTCGAGCTTCATTTTCTCCGAGGTACAACGAAGCAATACCCGCGCAATCCGACTCTACGAATCGCTCAAGGCAACTCCAACCGATTGTTCTGGAGAAGTTTGCGCTTTCGTACTGACGCCGCCCTAGGCACAATCATTCGCCCAGGGCGACGCCGAATCGTGGCGACAAGACCCGATGCCCGGCGACTCTTTCGGCTCAATGCCGATCCCAAGGAGGCAATCGATGGTTTTGCAGCACCATCCTCTGGTGATCCCGATGCTCGTGCATGTCCTTTGGACGGCAATCCTCTACGTGTTTTTGACCGTGGTTCGTGCCCCTGCCGTTTGGGGTATCGGCAAGGGACCTGATGGAACCAACCCCTGGGCCGGAATCGAGCCACGAATCAGCGCCAACCTGTCGAACCAGTTCGAATGGCCCGTTCTCTTTTATGCAGCATGCATCCTGCTGATCCAACAACCACTCCATGGGAATGTGGCCTTGTTGCTGGCGTGGATTTTTGTCTTCGGGCGCGTGGTGCATAGCCTGGTACAGATCTTCACGAAAAACGTTCGACTCAGGGGCGCCGTATTCACAATCAATTTCATGGCCGTCCTTGGCCTGTGGGGAATCATCGCTGCCAACAGCTAAATCACGGTGCATTTACCAACGCGGAAATTTGGTGTTTTTGCTAGTCTTCCATGGTTGCAGTCGCACGCAGCCTGCCTGAATCCCGGCACCGGATTGCGATGCAGCCACGCCGCTCATCACAGGAGGTGACCCATGACCGTCAAATCTGCTGCCCAGCTCGTCCAGGAAGCAAAAAGTGTCATCGAAAACCTGACCCCAGACCAGGTTGAAGCTGAACTTTCGGCGGGAAAGGCAACCCTCGTCGACGTTCGTGATGCTCCCGAACTTGCGTCGGGCACGATTCCCGGCTCCATTCATGCCTCCCGGGGGATGCTGGAGTTTTACGCCGACCCAAGCAGCCCGTACCACAAAGCCGAACTCAATCCCGATGATCGCGTCATCCTGCATTGTGCATCGGGTGGTCGCTCTGCACTCGCGGTCCGTGCCCTTCAATCCCTTGGGTACAAGAACGTTGCCCATCTGGATGGCGGATTCAAGGCATGGCAAGCCGCAGGGAAACCTGCCGCCAGCTGAGCACACGCCCCGTCGATCCGCCGATCTTCAAGCAAACTTGCTTCGTGGCGGAGCAAGTTTGCTTGGGCTACGCTAGCTCGCAATCCGTGCCGGCCCGGCACGGCTGAATTCGGGTGCCGGCGAGAACATGCTCAAGATCATCCCCGTACTGCTGTTGATCCTCCCCATGTTGGGCCGCGCTCAGGATGCGGATCGCTGCCCGATTCTCCCCGAGAATTCCGGAGTCGAATGGTCCTACCAGGAAGGCCCGGACTTCGACCTGTGCTATGCCATTGATGCGACCTCGAAAAATGATCTCTTTGGTGTCTATACAGGATTCACGCCAAGCTTCAATCCGGACGCCTCGACACCAATCGGGGATGGGATCGTCGCTGGCCAGAAGATCCAGTGGTATCCCGCATCCGGCGAACATGCCGCTCAGTTCTCCAAACAAACCCTGCTGCATGTCGACCCAAGAATCCTGATGCACGTCTGGATTTCGGCAGACAACGAAACCGATTCCAGGCACGCCGAAGAAGTCCTGGCGCAGATGAAGTTCAGGCCGTAGTACACCCACTTTGACAGGAGGCAATCCGATGAAACGCGTCACTGGGATCGGCGGCATCTTCTTCAAGGCAAAGGACCCGGATGCACTTAGTGCGTGGTATCGCGACCATCTGGGCCTCGACGTATCGGAATGGAATGGCGCCATCTTCAATTGGGGTGGCGATGGCAGCGAAGCCGGAATGACCATTTGGAGTCCATTCGCAGCCGACACCACCTACATGGCACCCG
Organism: Pseudomonadota bacterium; assembly: GCA_018242465.1. GTDB lineage: Bacteria > Pseudomonadota > Gammaproteobacteria > Xanthomonadales > Xanthomonadaceae > Solilutibacter. Next base: position 2,800 of record JAFEBY010000135.1, read on the forward strand.
GCACCGCTTCCTTCATGATCAATTTCCGCGTCGCCGACCTCGATGCCTTGATCACCGCGCTCAAGACCGAAGGCTGCACGGTCGTCGACAAGACCGAAAGCTCGGAGCAGGGAAAATTTGGTTGGGTGATCGATCCAGAAGGCAACAAGGTCGAGTTGTGGGAGCCTCCCGCAGGCCAGTGAACCCCGGCAAATCTCGCCCGTCGAATTCGGCGTATCGTCGCTTCGCTGCCACTTCGGAATAGCGTGACCGGGCGCGTGGCTACCGGCCCATGCGCGCCACGCGCCCAACGATGGCATGAAGCTCTGCCCGGATGCCGCTAGAATGCCCGCATGAACAGATTTCCAGTGTCCTGCTTCGCCATCACGCTACTGCTGCTATCCAGCCGCAGTCCGGCACAGGAGGTCGCAGCCAAGCCCACAGGCATCGTGGTTGAACGCACGTTCTGGGTAAAGGCCGGCAAGGAAAAGCAATTCGCCACCCTGTTCGAACGTACCCAATTGCCGCGCTTGAAGGCCCTGCTCGGCGACCACCAGATTACCGCCTTCAGCACTGCATCCCCGCTCATTCATACCGGCAATGACCAGTGGGCGTTCCGGGTGAAGATCAACTGGGCCAGTTGGGAAGCGTTCACCCGGGATGCTTCCGCGCGTCCCGACCAGAAATCAAATCCGACGCTCACCTATGAACAGGCGTTGTTTGGCGATCTGGTCATCGATCGCAAGGACACCGTGATCCAGGAAGACACCTACGGCGCGAATTGACACCGCCTCACCCACGCCACACGACACCAGCAGGAATCGCCATGCCCAATCCGGCCATTGAAGATCTCAAGCGCATTTTCACCGAACGCCTTGAAGCCCTCGAGCGCATCCTCGATGTCGGCGCCGAGCACCTTCCCGATTTCAATGCCACGCTGCAGGAACGATTGGCGCCCGACATGTTTCCGCTCGGCACGCAGATCGCCATCGCCTGCAACCAGCCTCGCGGATTCTCGCAATGGTGTGCCGGCCTGCCGATCGACAATCTCGGTCGCGACGTCGACACCATCGAAGCCGCGCGCGGGCATATCCGAGACACCAAGGCATTGGTCGCAGGCATCCAGGTCAACGATGCCAAGCTCGAGGAGATCAAGCGCATCGGCCTTGGGCCCGGCCGCTATTGCGAGTTGCCAGGGCATCGCTATGTCAACGATTACCTGATGCCGAACCTGTACTTCCACATCACCACCGCCTACGACATCCTCCGCCATCTCGGCGTGCCGCTCAGCAAGACCGATTTCATGTCCTATCTCGGTCCGCACGTCCGGATGGAAGGCTGACATCATCAGTCGAACCCCGACGCGAGGTGATCCGTGGCCCCCAACCGCTACCGCACGCTGCAGGAGTTCTACCCGTTCTATCTCTCGCAGCACCAGAATCGCACCTGCCGTCGCCTGCATTTCATCGGCACGTCGATCGCGATCGTGTTGCTGCTGTATGCACTGTCCAGCGGCCGTTACGGGTTCGCGCTGCTCGCGCTGGTGCAGGGCTACGCCTGGGCCTGGGTTGGCCATTTCTTCTTCGAACACAACCGCCCTGCCACGTTCACCTATCCGCTGCTGAGCTTCATGGGGGACTGGAAACTGTGGCTGGACATGCTGACCGGGCGCGTGCGCTGGTGACGGCCGTGCGCTCCGGCCATGCTTCCCCGCGAACCCGATGGGTACGCCTTCTCGCATCGGCAGTACTGGCGATCACCATCGCTGCTTGTTCGTCGGAAACACCGGTGCGACGCGAACGTACGCCCGAGGACGTCCGTGCTGCATTGAAGCGGCTGATCCCGTCGTCGGTGCAGGATCGCGCGGGTTGGGCCGCCGACATCCAGGCCGCCTATCAGGTATTGGGTGTGCCGCCGAGCAACGACAATCTGTGCGCGTCACTGGCGGTGATCGAACAGGAGTCCGGCTACAAGGTGGATCCAACCGTGCCCGGACTCGGCAAGATCGCGCGCGAGGAGATCGACCGTCGCGCCGGCAAGCTTGGCATCCCGAGTATCGTTGTCAGCGGTGCATTGCTGGTGAAATCGTCCGATGGCCGCAGTTACGCCGATCGCATCGACAACGCGCGTACCGAAGGCGAACTCAGCCGTACCTACGAAGACCTGGTCGAACGCGTACCGATGGGCCGTCGCCTGCTGGCACGCGCCAATCCCGTGCACACCGCCGGCCCGATGCAGGTCAGTGTCGACTTCGCAGAGCGCTTCTCCGCCAACCACGCCTATCCCTACGCCAATGCCGACAGCGTTCGCCACGAACTGTTCACCCGTCGTGGTGGCACCTATTACGGGATCGCGCATCTGTTCGTCTATCCCAACCACTATTCGCGCCATATCTACCGTTTCGCCGATTTCAACGCCGGCCAGTACGCCAGCCGCAATGCTGCGTTCCAGAATGCGGCGAGCATCGCGTCCGGCGTGAAATTGGCGCTGGATGGTGATCTGGTCACGCCCGACACGGTCAGTGCGACCGAAACCGTGGTGCGTTCGTTGCGTGGCCCGCTTGGGATGGACGACACCGCGATCCACTCCGCGTTGCAGGGCGAAAGCAGCATCGACTTCGAAGAGACGACGCTCTACAAGCAGATGTTCGCTCTCGCCGAACAGCGCGCCCATCATGCACTTCCGCGCGCGATGATTCCGCAAATCAACCTGGTCGGCCCGAAGATCAGCCGCAAACTCACGACCGAATGGTATGCCGACCGCGTCGAATCACGTTACCGCGCGTGCATGGCGCGCGCCGGCGGCTGATCCGGACACGCGGCAACACGCGTGAACGCGAGGTCCTCGTAATCGGAGCTGAAATCGCCGTGCGGGTCGAGCTTCGACATTTTCAACGTCGTCGCGCCGTTCGCCGTGGCGAAATCGAGCCAAGCATCGACATCCAGCGTCGGATCGTCCCAATGCACCATCGCGCGTTTGCCTGCCATATGCAGCAAGCCGCTCATCTTTGGCGACTTCAAGGCGGTGAAGCGCAGACCGTCGCCATCCGGACAAATCGTCGCATCGCCCAGCCACGGATCGCGATAGCGGCCCGGAACGATCGCACGATCACCGCGCGTCGCCAGCCGGTGCTGCGGTTCAACCTTGGCTGGCTTCGCCGACGCCGCTGCCTTCGCCGCCATGGCATCCAGTGCATCGGCATAGTTCGCAACGGTCTTGCCCAGCTGTGGTGCCGTGTAGTGCTTCACCAACACTTGGTTGAGCACGGTGCGGGCATCATCGGCATCGCCATTGATCATGATCACGAAACCGGCATGTTTGTCAGGCAGCAGCGTCAATGCCGAATACATGCCGGCCAGCGTCCCGGTATGCGAGACCTTCCACGCGCCATCGACGTCGGTCATGCGCCAGCCATAGCCATAGGCAAACATGTGGCTGTTGTCCCACTCACGCATCAGCGACGACACCGGCATGATCGTCTGCGGTGCCCACACTGCGTGCCGCTGGGCATCCGACAGCCACGGCTTGCCGTTCACCACACCGGAATGTTGCGGATCCAGCCACATCGACGTCCACTTCAGCATGTCGTCGAGACTGCAACGCACGCCACCTGCAGCCGCCATCGGCACATCGGGAATTTCTGCTTCATCCTGGCGCACCGGCACATTGCGGCCATCCCTGCGCGCGTGCGGCTGCGCGACATTGCCGACCGCATCGCGATTCCACGCCCCGATCCGGCAACGCTGCAATCCGAGCGGCACGAACACCTCGCGCCTCAACAATTCCTCGTACGATGCCCCACCCGCCTTCGCCGCGACTTCGCCGGCAACGATGTACAGGGTGTTGTCGTAGGCGTAGCGCGAACGGAAACTGTAGGCCGGCTTGAGATAGCGCAGGCCATGGATCACGTCGGCGCGGGTGAACCGGTTGGGATCCGGCCACAGCATCAAATCACCCGCCCCTGCCGGCAGTCCGCTGTTGTGGATCAGCAGATCACGCACCTGCATGTTCCGTGTCACCCACGGATCGTGCATCTGGAAATCCGGGAGAAACTTCGTCACCGGATCGTCCCACTTCAGCTTGCCTTGGTCGACCAGTCGCGCCAGCAATGCCGAGGTCATCGCCTTGCTGTTGGATGCGATCTTGAACAGCGTGTGCGTGTCGATGCGCTGGCCGCTGCCGGCGATGCGTTCGCCTTCGGCACGGGCATAGACCACCTTGCCATCCTCGACCACGCCCAATGCCAGTCCCGGCAGGTGGTAACGCGCCACGACGGCATCGAACGCCGCATCGAAGAACTTGCGGTCCCCGTCATCCGCTGCATGCGTCGATGCGGGTGTCAGCGCGACCAACAGGATCAACGGAGCAAGTGATTTCATCGCCATGCCAGTCCTTGGGGATTCCCGGAGTCTAACGGCATCGTGACGCAGGGGCAGGTCAGACCTTCAGCGCCGGCACCTTGACCTTGGGCAGCAGGCGCTCCCTGAAATGATTGTCCTCGTAATAGCGGATCTTCTCCGCCATCACCGGGCTTGGCAGTCCCTCGTAGAACACGATCTCCTTCCTGTCGCCCATCGCCTTGAGCTCCTGCGGCAGCATCAGCGCACGCTTCTCCTCCACCTCACTGTAACTGACGCTGCCCTGCTGGCCGTGCGAGGTACTGCGGTTGCGCTTGCGGATGGTGGTATAGCCGAGCATCTCGGAATAATCGTTGGCGTCCTGCTGTTCGCGCGGCGCATAGACGATCTGCAGGGCGTGGTTGGTGATGATGGTGCGCGAAATATCCTTGCCGTAGGTGGCATCGAGCTGCGCCATGCTCTGGATGATCGGCAGCAGGCGGATGTTGTAGCCCGCCATGTAACTCACCGCGCTGGCGATGATCTCGACCTTGCCGATGCTGGTGAATTCATCCATCAGCAGCAGGCATTGGTGCTTCAACGCCGGATTGTTCTGCGGCAGCTCCTTGGTGTTGACGTTGATCAACTGGCTGAAGAACAAATTGACGATCAAGCGCGCTTCGGCCAATTTGTTGGGCTGGATGCCGATGTAGATGGTCATGCGCTTGCGGCGGACATCGGTCAGCCAGAAATCGTTGCCGCTGGTGGCAGCGTCGAGCACCGGATTGATCCACGGATTCAATGGCTCCTTGAAGGTACCAAGGATCGAGGCGAAGGTTTCGGCGGCCTGCGACAACAGATTGTTGAATGCGGTTCGCGTGTTCGAGCGCACGAACGAACGTCCGGAAATGCCTTGCAAATAGGCGCGGAGATCGCTGCCATCACCAGACGACAACCGATACACCGCGCCCAGCGTCGGGAACTCCACCAGTTCCGCGGGAACGCCCTGCCCCAGCTGGTCGTCGAAATTGTCGAACAGGTAGAGCGCGAACGTCATGAAGGCATTGCGTGCCTGGCTCACCCAGAATTTCTGCTCGTCACTGGTGTCGGGATACAGCATCGCGGCGATGCTCTGCAGGTCGGAGATGCGGAACGCCGGATCCTGCGAGACATAACTCAGCGGATTCCAGCGATGGCTGCGGCGATCCTCCGCGAACGGATTGAACAGGAACACCTCCTGCCCCTGCGATTTGCGCCATCCGGAAGTAAGCTCGAAGTTCTCCTGCTTGATATCCAGCACCACCACCGACTCTTGGTACTCGAGCAGGTTGGGGATCACCACGCCCACGCCCTTGCCCGAACGCGTCGGTGCCGCAAGGATCACGAACTGCTGGCCGGCCAGCTTCATCAGCTTGCCCTTGAACTTGCCGACCACCACGCCGTTCGGCTTGTCCTCGAACAGGCCCTTGGCACCGACATCACCCCCGCTGGCAAAACGGGCATCGCCGTGCAAGGCCTTGCGTTGCGGCTTGAGTGCCAACACCAGCAGCACGATCCACGCCAGCAACGGAATCCCGAAACCGAGGATGCCGCCGACCTTGATCTTCATCGCGTATGGCCGGAAGCGCGGCTCGGGCAGGTGTTTCAGGTAATCCAGCCAGACGAACGCCTTGTGGCTCGAGACCCCGAGCAGCATGGTCGTGAACACCCCCGACAACCACAGCCCCAATACCGCTGCCAACACCAGGCAGCCCAATACGAATACGATTTTTCCCGCCTTCATCCAGCTCCCCTGACACAGGCTCGACTCATCGTCATAGTGTGCCAGCAGTCACTTTTTTTCGCATCCCGGGAAATCGTTTGGCCAAAGAAAAAGCCCGCAAGCCATTGAACCTGCGGGCTTTCGATTGGTGGAGCCAGGGAGGATCGAACTCCCGACCTCGTCATTGCGAACGACGCGCTCTCCCAGCTGAGCTATGGCCCCGTATGGGCTTACAGGATACCGCGGCGGCCCTCTTGTCGCCAGCCCTTACCCGGCCGTCGGCTCGCCCGCCTCGCCCTTCGCTGCGACATTTTCCGCGGCCAGGTCGCCGGTGACGTTGCCCAGGGTGGCGAAGACGTCGGGAATGGTGTCGAGCGCCATCAACACACCCAGCGGCTCCACCGGCAAGCCCAACGATTGGGTGATCGGCAGGTTGGTGATCATGAAACTGGCCTGCCCCGGCAGGCCGATCGAACCGAGGCTGACCACCACCGCCAGTGCGACGCCCACCGCCCAGTGCGTCATGGGAACGTCGGTGCCATGTGCCCAGGCGATGAAGGCGGCAACCACCATGTACTGCACCGGGCTGGTGAGTCGAAACAGCGAGACTGCCATCGGCAGCACCAGCGACGGCACCCGGGGCGCGTGGCCGAGCGTACCGAGGGTGGTGTCGAGCATCGCCGGCAACGATGCCAGTGACGATTGCGTACTCATCGCGACCGCTTGTGCCGGCACGATGGCGCGGAGGAAGCGCGGCAGCGAATCGCGACCGGCGACCGCGACCACGAGGTACATCGTGATCGCCACCAGCAGGTACAACCCGATCGCCGTGAGCAGGTAGACCAGCAGCGCCTTCAACGCGCCGACGCCGGCATGCGCGGTGACCGCGAACACCAGGGCGAACACGCCGAGCGGCGCGACTACCAGCACCCAGCGTACGATCTGCGTCATTGCGTCGGCGATGCCGTGCAGGAGATCGAAGATGCGCTGCGCACGATCATGATCGATCTTCGTCAGCGCGAAGCCGAAGAACAGCGAGAACACCACCAGGGGCAGCATCGCACCCTGCGCCGCCGCACTCACGGCATTGCTGGGGATGATGTTGCCGAGCCAGTCGGAGACGGCCGGCGTGTTCGGGACCGCGGCAGACGACGACGCCAACACCTTCATCAATTCCGGATTGCGCGGAAATTGGTTGAACACGATCGGCGCGATCAACGCGGCGACGGTGGCTGCAAACGTCAGCAACACCAGGAAGACGATCAGGGCGCGGCGCGCCAATCGTCCCGATGCCGCGGCATCACGCGCGGTGCCGACGCCGAGGGTCACCAAAGCCCCCACCAACGGCACGACCGTCATCTGCAACGCGTTGATCCACAGTTTGCCGATGGGTTGCAGCACGTCGGCGACGGTCGCAGCCTGTTGTGGCGCGAGCGCGGCGAACACCAGCCCACCGACGGCGGCAAGCACCAGTGCGATGAGGACGCGGGCAGTCGCGGAAGTCGGGATCATGGCGTCGGCAGTTTCCAGTCGCGTTGCAGTCGGGAATATTCGGCTTGCGGCAGCAGCACGAACACCGGATGGTCTTCCTGCTTCAGCCAGCCGAGCAGCGTGTCCATCGTCGCCTCCGCCATCGCAGTACAGCCGGACGTGGTCTGGTCGGGACGTCCCCACAGGTGGCCGAAGATGCAGCTGCCTCCATTGGCGACGCCATCGGCATTGTGTTCGATCACGAAGCCTTCCTTGTAGCGGTGGTCGTCCGCTTTCAGCAGGTCAAGACGCATGTGCTCGCTCGCGCCCTTCACCGCATCGTCGCCGACAACCTGTGCGTCGACGATCTGGTTGTAATGCGGCGACCCGGAAACATCGACACACCAACTGCTGGCGTGCATCGGCAGGTATTGCAGTCCAGTCGCCAATGAGGGCGCGGCGCCGAACGCGGGGCCAATCGCGAATACGCCGGCGGGATTGCGGCCGTCGCCTTCGCGTTTCTGCGGGCCATCCGACTGCGCCGGACTCAGGCCACGCCCCCAGGCACTCCCGGAACGGCCGAGCACGACAGGCGAGGCATCGCCAACCGCGATCCATGCGCCATCAGCGCCATCACGGCGATAGCGGCGCAACGTCGCCCGGGTGGCGTCCCAGTCCGGCGTCACCACCACGACCATCTGGCGCGCGTCCTGCCACGCCCGTGTCGCGGACGTTCCCGAGGTATTCGGCGCGACGGCGCATCCGGTGAACAGACCAGAAACGACGAGGCCGGCTGCAAGCAGAATCGACTTGTTCATGGCCGCAGCATACCCGCCACACTGCGGGCTGTGGCAACCTGACCCTTTCCGCATCCGTGGCCGTGGATGACTGCGATCCCCGAATGGAATGGTGATGTGAAGGCCGCGCGCGAACTGCAACGTGAGCTGGCCGGTCGCGTGTTGATGCGCGACGACTATCCACGTCCACTGCGCACGGTGGCGGGACTTGACGTCGGCTTCGAGGATGGCGGCGCGATCACGCGCGCAGCGGCAGTCCTTCTCGATGCCGAAACACTGGCGGTGCTTGACCATCAGATCGTCAGGATCCCGACGCGGATGCCCTACATTCCCGGGCTGTTGTCGTTCCGCGAATTGCCAGCGCTGGTGCCGGCATTGGAAGCCTTGTCGCAAATACCCGATCTCGTGTTCGTCGACGGCCACGGCATCGCCCATCCGCGTCGCCTCGGCATCGCCGCGCACGCCGGCGTGATCACCGGATTGCCCACCGTCGGCGTTGCCAAGTCGGTGCTGGTGGGCACATCGAAACCGTTGCACGAAATGCGTGGCGCACACGCTCCGTTGCGTGATGGCAACGAACAGATCGGCTGGATGCTGCGTAGCAAGGAACGTTGCCTGCCCTTGATCGTCTCGCCGGGGCACCGCGTATCGATGGCGGCGGCGCCGGAGCTGGTCATGCGTTTCGTCACCCGCTATCGTCTGCCGGAACCGACGCGCCTCGCCGATCGCCTAGCATCGCGCCGCGACGAAAAGAGGAACTGAGTCGATGCGCGTGTGCAAACTCCTTCACTACGCATTGTCCGCGGCGCTGCTTCCCGCCCTCGCGTCCTGTGCATCCGCATCGATCGCTTCGCGCAAGACGCTGGCCTCCGGTGCCAGCATGACCCTGCGGCCGGGGGAGCGCGTAGACCTGCCCGATGGGAGTACGCTTGGCTATGTCGCCGTCGTCGCCGACTCTCGCTGTCCGGAGAAGGTGCAGTGCATCTGGGCCGGCGACGCCGATCTCCTGTTCGAACTGGCGAAAGGCGGCGATGAAGCCCGCAAATTCCATTTGCACACCGGCATCGAGCCAAAATCATTTCACGCCGATGGTCACATTATTTTCCTGGACGCGGTCACGCGTGGTTCCGCTGCGCGCGCCACAATTCGCTTGAACCCTTGAAATTCAGGGGTTTTCATCATTGACACGCGCTCAAATCCTTGATAACTGGGGAAACAGGAATTTGAGGGGAGTGTCATGCGCATCGTGTTTCCATCCGCTGTTCTGGCGTTGTTGCTGGCGTCGCCGGGAATCGCATCGGCGCAATCGGCCAGCAAGTGCCCCGATCTGCCGGCAAGCAGTGGCTTGGTCTGGCAAGAAATCCAGAACGACAGCCTGTTGTTCTGCCGCGCGGTGCGCACCGACGGCAGTGATGCTTTCGCGCTCACGTTCACCCGCAAACCGACCTTTGAACCTGATCGCCGCAATACCGCCGACGTCAGCATGTTCGATGGCCAGTCCCTGCAGTGGTACCGCTCGACGCTGGCCGGCAACCCCGACCTCAAGGTTCGCGAAGCTTTGGTGCGAATGAGCGACGGCAGCAGCCTGCAAATGGTCGTGCGTTCCGGCGACGATGCCGGTTTGCAACGTGCCTTCGGCGAAATCTCTGCGCTGAAGATTTCCGCAGTCGCGACCCGCTGATCGCCCGACCGGGGATCAGCGCTGGCGCAGCCGCCATGCGCGGTGGATGCGTGGATCGCGCGCGTAGTCCGGCGGAATCGTTGCCGGCGTGATGTCCTCGATGATCGCGAACTCCGCGATGGCTTCGTTCTCGAGCTTGAAGCGGCGCGAGTTGTTTGAGAAATACAGCACGCCGTCCGCTGCCAGTCGCGCCATCACCAATCGCAGCAACTCGACGTGGTCGCGCTGGATGTCAAGGTCCTGGGCGCGCTTGGAGTTGGAGAACGTCGGCGGATCGCAGAAAATCAGATCGTACTGACTGCGCTCGCTCCGCAACCACTCCATCACGTCGGCCTGCACCAACTGATGTCCCGGCCCGCCGATCTCGTTTTCGCGCAGGTTGTCGGCCAGCCAACCGAGATAGGTCGCCGACAGATCGACGCTGGTCGTGGCAGTCGCGTCACCCAGTGCCGCCTGCACCGTGGCCACCCCGGTGTAGCAGAACAGGTTGAGGAAACGCAGTTTGCGTGCCTCGGCGTTCAAGCGCATGCGCAGCGGACGATGGTCGAGGAACAGCCCGGTATCGAGGTAATCGAACAGGTTGACCAGTACTCGCGCCCGGCCTTCGCGCACGACGAGGCGCTCGCCGCGCTGGTCGAACTGGCCGTACTTGCTGCCGCCCTTGCCGATCCGCCGCGTCTTCAGCACCACGCGTTCGCGCGGCAATTCGAAAACTTCGCGCGCGGCCGCCAGCAGGTCGCCGAGGCGGCGTCGCGCCAGCGCTTCGGGAATGTCCGCGGGCGCCGCGTATTCCTGCACATGCAACCAGCGTTCGCCGTTATCGGCGTCGGTATAGGCATCGATGGCGGCGGCGTACTCGGGAATATCGGCGTCATAGGCGCGCCAGCAGGAAATGCCATCGCGCTCGCGCCAGGCTTTCGATTGTTTCAGCGTCTTGCGCAACCGATTGGCGACCATTTGCGCGCCTTCGTTCAGCGTCGGCGCTTCCTCGCGGACTTCCGGTGCGATGCGGTCACAGACCAGTAACGCGCATTCGATCGCACCGTTGTAGAGCGTGTAGAGCTTGCGTCCGCGCAGGCCGGTGGCGCGCGCCAGCGTGGTATCGCCACACAACAGGCTCGCGCTCCACCCCGGCACGGTGCGCTTGAGGGCATCGCCCAGTGCCTGGTAGAGATCGCTGCCGGTGGCAAGGCGCACGTCGTAGGGCGGATTGCAGGCGACCAGCCCGTTCGCTTCCGGTGGCTGGAACCCGTCGCGGACATCAGCGACCTGGAAATCGATCCATTCGGCGACACCCGCGGACAGCGCATTTGCACGCGCGTTGCGAACCACGCCGGGATCAATGTCACGGCCATGAAAGACCGGCTTCAGCGCAGCCAGTCCCGTCTCCGCACGCTGTTCGGCTTCGTTGCGCAGGGATCGCCATGCAGCGACGTCGAAACCCGGCCACGCCGTCGGCAACGTGTCTCCGTAGCGACGCAGGCCCGGCGCGACATCGGCGGCCATCAGTGCGCCTTCGATCAGCAAGGTGCCGCTACCACACATCGGGTCGAACAGACCGCCGCCTTGGCCATGCAGTTTGGGCCAGCGCCCACGCAGCAAGACAGCGGCCGCCAGTGGTTCCTTCAGCGGCGCCGTCCCCTGCTCGCCACGCCAGCCGCGACGATGCAGGGCGCCGCCGAGATCGATCGAGACGATCGCACGGCCCTTGCGCACGACCAGATTGAAACGGACATCGGGCGATTCGGTATCGACATCGGGCCGCTCGCCGCGTTCCTGCCGATAGCGATCGACGATCGCATCCTTGAGACGCAACGCCGCGAATCCGCCGTGGCGAATGCCTTCCCCGGACACGTGGGCATCAACCGCGAAGGTCTGGTTTGCGTACAGGTGCAAGGTCCAGTCGGTGTCCAGCGCACCGGAATAGAGTGCGGCTTCATCCGCGCAATCGAACTCGGTGACCGGCCACAACACACGGCTGGCCAGACGCGACCACAGCAGCGCGTGTTGCGCGTCGCGCAGGGTTCCGCGCACATTGACGCCGGCAGTCGCTGCCGTCGCTTTCGCACCGCCGGCGATCAATTCATCCGCCAGGAGGTATTCCAGGCCGCGGGCACAACTGACGAAGAAGCGCGACTCGCTCACAGCGTGCGCAACAGGTCGGCGAAGGCGTTGCGCGATGCCTCGACATGGGCGGAGAGGCGATGCGAATCATCGACCATCAGCAGGCGTGCGCGGCGTGGCTGCGCCCATGCCACCACTTCGCCCGCGGGAATCAACTCGTCGTCCCAGCCGTGCAGGATCGACAACGGCACAGCCGCGGCATCGAGTCGCGGCGCCGGGCCCATCTGAATCGGCGGCGCCATCAGGAACAGCGCACGCACCGGGCGTTGCAGGCTGGCGAATCCGGAAATCCAGGCGCCGAGGCTCGATCCGGCCAGCACCACCGGCCCGGCTGGCGCAGCATCGATGCGCATCAACAATCGCTGCAGGCGCGCGGGAACATCGCCCAGTTCGCTCATTTCGCGGCGGGCGTCGAGATCGGTGTAATCGGGGCGCTCATGGCTCCAGCCGAGCGCTTCGGCGGCTTCCGCCAGCGCGGTGACCTTGGTCGCATCCGGTCCGCTTTCGAACCCGTGGGAGAGGATGCAATGGCCTTTCATTCACGCAAATCCGCTTGTTGTACAGGACGCGATGCTAGCATTTCGCGATGCCCAGACCGCCCGCCATGCGCCACTTGCCGTTGCCCTACGAAGGCCTGTTGCCCGAGCGTGCACTCACGGATATCGACACCGTGGTGATTCATTGCACCGAATTGCCCGACATCGGCACCGCGCGCGAATACGGCGAACTCGTCCACTATCCGGACAGCGGCACCGGCAACAGCGGCCACTACTACATCGAACGCCGCGGCCGGGTGCATCAATGGGTGGACAACGCCCGCATCGCCCACCACACCCGCGGCTGGAACCCGCGCAGCATCGGCATCGAGCTGGTAAATCTCGGACGCTGGCCGGATTGGCTGGATTCCCGCCACCAGGCGATGGACGAGCCGTACACGGATGTGCAGATCGAAGCCCTGATCGACCTCCTCCAGCGCCTGCAGAAGCAGCTGCCAGGGTTGCGCTGGATCGCCGGCCACGAAGATCTGGACACCGACATGGTTCCCGCCACCGACGACCCCACGAAAAGCGTCCACCGCAAGCGTGATCCCGGACCGCATTTCCCCTGGCACCGGGTCGAAGCCGCAATCGCCATGCAGCGCATTCCGGCAGGGACTCGACCCGATTCCCTATAATTGCGGCACCGCAACAGCTGTCGCACGCATGACCCCCCCCGTACTCGAACTCGTTGAACTCCTGAAGCTGGAACGGCTGGAAGATGACCTCTTCCGTGGCCAGAGCCGCGACATCGGCACCAAGTACGTCTTCGGCGGACAGGTGCTGGGCCAGGCGCTGTCGGCGGCGCAGGCCACGGTGGACAGCGAAGCCGGCGACCGCATCGCACATTCGCTGCACGCGTATTTCCTGCGCGCCGGCGACATCGAGGCGCCGATCGTCTACCAGGTCGACCGCACCCGCGACGGCGGCAGTTTCTCCGTACGCCGCGTCACTGCCATCCAGCACGGCAAGGTGATTTTTTTCTGCGCCGCATCGTTCCATACGCCGGAATCGGGCAGTGAACACCAATTGTCGATGCCGGAAGTGCCGCGCCCGGAGGACATCGAACCGGCGCCGCCGCTGTCGCCGGAGGAACTGGCGAAACTGCCGACCAAAGTGCAGCGCTGGCTGGATCGTTCCGGGCCGTTCGAGTTCCGCCACGTCTATCCGCGCGATGAACTCAATCCGCCCAAGCGCCCGCCCTTTCAGCAGGTATGGTTTCGTCTTGCCGACAAGGCCGGCGACGATCCCGAACTGCATCGCGCCCTCCTCGCTTACGCGTCCGACTTCCACCTGCTGGGCACCGCGACCTTCCCACATGGCATCAGCTACTACCAACCGAACGTGGCGATGGCCTCGCTCGATCACGCGCTGTGGTTCCATCGCCCCTTCCGCGCCGACGACTGGCTGCTCTACTCCATCGACAGCCCGAGCGTGCAGGATGCGCGCGGACTGGCCCGCGGCCAGATCTTCGACCGCCACGGCAAGTTGGTCGCAAGCACCGCGCAGGAAGGCATGATCCGCGTCGGGGCCGTCTCAGCAAAGGCTGGGGGCTGACATGCGCCAGGTTTTCACCAGTCGCCGGCTCGAGAACGCCGAAGGCGTGGCCAAGATGCTGGCTGACGCCGGCATCGAGGTCCGCGTCATGAACGGTCGCTCGTACAAGGGCACCCATCGCCATGCATTCAGCTATCGCGAGAACTCGCGCAGCAAGGAACCGCAACCTGAAGTGTGGGTGGTGCGCACCGACCAGTTGCCGCAGGCACGCAAGTTGCTACACGAAGCCGGACTGCTCGATCGTTCCAACAGCCCGGAAAACGTGCCGCTGACGTTCAATTCGCGCAACGCCGCGCCGGTGCCAGGGAAATCATCGACGCAGCGCGCGAACCGCCTGCGGATCACCTTGCTGATCGTCTGTGCAGCAGTCGCTGCGTGGACGTTCTTCTTCCGGCATTGACCGTCGTGGTGCGCGCCAGCCCGGCGCGCACCACAGCCGCATCACTGTGCCGGTGTCGCCGGCTGCATGTCGGTGTGCGGGCGCTGTCCCTTGTGGCCGCCCCATGCGTCGGAGCCATGGGCCTTCGCCAGCTCGTCCTGGCTCAACATGCCGTCGCCATCGGTGTCGAGGCGCTTGAACATCGCATCGACGAATTCACCGCGCTTCTTCGCACGTTCGGCATCGCGCTTTGCCATCGCCGCCAGCATCTCTTCCTTGCTGATCTTGCCGTCGTGATTGGTGTCCATCTCGGCGAAATGTTTCGCATGCATCCCCTTGGAATCGCGATGGTTCCCCGGTGACGGGGTCCCGGCGGCGGCGGGCGCAGGCGGGTCGGAGGGCATCTGTTGGGCGATGGCGGTCACGGCGGCAGCGCCGAGTGCGCATGCCAAGGCCAAAACGAGCGGGGTCGAATTGTTCATCTCAAGCGTCCTGTCCGGGTGTATGCGCAGGGAACGCCGCGCCACGCCCTGCGGTTGACGCTGCGGCAGCGATATTCATCGCCGGGCTAGACTCGGCTTCATGAGCGTGTCCGACGATCTCCGCATCTATCGCACCGGGTTCCATCCCTGCGGCTACTGGCCGGACCGATTCGCGCGCGACCTCCTGATCGATCCGCGCGATCCGCGCATCGCCGACGTCTACCCACTGTCGCTGGAATGGGGATTCCGCCGCTCCGGCGAAGTCATCTATCGCCCCGACTGCGTGGCCTGCAATGCCTGCGTCGCCGTGCGTCTCCCGGTGGACGACTTCCGCCCCGATCGCAGCCAGCGCCGCTGCCTTGCCCGTAACGCCGATCTGCAAGTCCGGGTGGTACCCGCCGAACGCAGCGAGGAACATTTCGCACTCTATCGACGCTACCTGCACAGCCGCCATCCCGGCGGCGGCATGGACGAGCACAGCGAAGCGGATTTCGACGGCTTCCTGATCGGACGCTGGTCGCAGGGGCGCTTCCTCGAATTCCGCACCCACGGCGACCACGCGCCGGGGCGCCTGCTCGCGGTCGCGGTCACCGACGTCCTCGACACTGCGTTGTCGGCGGTCTACACCTTCTACGACCCAAACGAGGCACAGCGCAGCCTCGGTACTTTCGGTGTACTGCAGCAGATCGCATGGGCGCAGCGCGAAGGCCGCAAGCATCTCTATCTCGGCTACTGGATCGACGGCCACCGCAAGATGGACTACAAGCGCCGCTTCCAGCCGCTGGAACGCTACGACGGTCGCGCATGGCAGCCGTTCGACTGATCGTCAGCTTTTCGCCGGCGACATGCCCGGCTCGACGGTCGCACCTCGACGTCCGAAACCGAACTCTCCCGCCGTGCCGGAGTTGGATACGATCATCCGCACCATGTTGGTGGGAATCATCACTTCCACGTCCTTGCCGTCGCCGGCGTCCAGCGTCATCTCGGTGAGGATGCCCGAGGTATCGACGTCCTTGCAGCTGAAGTGCGTGCCGGCCGGACTTTCCTTGAGATAAGGCTTGCCGGCATCCCCCAGCGCTTCGATGGCATTGGGGAAGAGATAGACGTCGTAGCCCGTGGTGTCGGTCATGGTCGCTCCTGTCGATCGAGAGTGATATGGATGGAGGCAGCGGCTTCGCGTGCCCGTGCTCGTGCATCATCGCAAGACGCCGCGCGCGCCAGCGTCACGCCGACACGACGCTTGCCCGAAACCCGCGGCTTGCCGAACAGGCGCAACGCACTGTCGTTCGACTGCAGCGCAGCCTCGATGTTGGCAAAGCACGGTACGCCCTCGCCTTCCGCCAGCAATGCGCACGACGCCGACGGGCCGCGATTGGCGATGGCATCACCATCGGCGCCCACCGGCAAGCCGAGGATCGCCCGTGCATGCAACGCGAATTCACTGAGCTCCTGCGAGACCAGCGTGACCAGCCCGGTGTCGTGCGGGCGGGGTGACACTTCCGAGAACCACACCTCGTCACCCTTGACGAAAAATTCCATGCCGAACACCCCCCAACCGCCGAGGTTGGCCGACACCGCGCCCGCGATGTCCCTGGCGCGTTGCAGCGCGCGTGGCGACATCGGCTGCGGCTGCCAGCTTTCGACGTAGTCGCCATCGCGCTGGAGATGGCCGATCGGCGCACAGAACGCGGTGCCGCCCGCGTGGCGTACGGTCAGCAGGGTGATCTCGTAATCGAAATCGATGAAGCCCTCGACGATCACGCGTCCGGCACCGGTGCGGCCACCGGTTTGTGCATACTCCCAGGCAGCGTCGATGTCGGCCTCGCTGCGCAGCAGCGACTGACCCTTGCCCGACGACGACATCACCGGCTTGACCACGCATGGCAATCCCAACTCTGCGACGGCAGCGCGGTAGTCGGCATGCGTGTCGACAAAACGGAACGGCGAGGTCGGCAGCCCCAATGTTTCTGCGGCGAGGCGACGAATGCCTTCGCGGTCCATGGTGAGCCAGGCTGCACGTGCGGTCGGAATGACCCGGACTGCGCCATCGCGCTCGAGATCGACCAGGGTCGGCGTGTGGATGGCCTCGATCTCCGGCACCACGATGTGCGGCCGCTCTTGCGCGATCAACGCGCGCAGGGCCTCGCCATCGAGCATGTCGAGCACATGGCTGCGATGCGCGACCTGCATCGCCGGCGCATCGGCATAGCGATCGGCCGCGATCACCTCGACGCCCAGGCGTTGCAGTTCGATCGCCACTTCCTTGCCCAACTCCCCCGATCCCAGCAGCAGTACCCGCGTGGCCTTGGCTGTGAGCGGCGTTCCCAGTGTGGTCATGGGCGGAAGTGCTTTGGGAGGGCCGCCAAGTCTAACGGAACCCTTCTCGCCCCCATTCATACATTATGATATCAAATTGATATCATATATTCCGCACAACGGAGATTCCCCATGAAAGAACGCATTCTCAAATCGCTGCCCGGCATTCCTTTGCTCCTCATCAACCTCGTGATCGCCGTGGTCGCGATCTGGATGTTCATCAGCGGAATTGGCCTGCATCAGCCGGACGGCCAAGGGCCGGCATCGCTCGCCAGGATCATCGGCGGCATCCTGCTCGCCATCGTCGCCATCCTGTCGCTGACCGGCCTCTACAAGCTCGAACCCAACCAGGGCGCCGTGCTCAGCCTGTTCGGCAAGTACATCGCCACCACCAAGGAAACCGGCCTGCGCTGGAACAGCCCGTTCTACGACAAGCGCAAGGTCAGCGAGCGCGTGCGCAACTTCGAGAGCGGACGCCTGAAGGTGAACGAGCTCGATGGCAGCCCGATCGAGATCGCGGCGGTGATCGTCTGGCGCGTGGTCGATTGCGCCGAGGCCGTCTACAACGTCGACGACTACGAAAGCTTCGTGCACATCCAATCGGAATCGGCATTGCGCGCGATGGCCACCAGCTATCCCTACGACCAGCACGAAGAGGGCCAGCTCGCCTTGCGCAGCCACGCCAACGAAGTGGGCCAGCATCTGAAGGACGAACTGCAGGCGCGCCTCGCCGATGCCGGCGTCGAAGTGCTCGACGCGCGCATCAGCCACCTCGCCTATGCGCCGGAAATCGCCCAGGCGATGCTCCAGCGCCAGCAGGCCAACGCGATCATCGCCGCGCGCACGCGCATCGTCGCCGGTGCCGTCGGCATGGTTGAAATGGCGCTGGAAGAACTGCAGAAGAACGGCGTGGTCCAGCTCGACGAAGAACGCAAGGCACAGATGGTCAGCAACCTGCTGGTGGTGCTGTGCGGCGAGCGCGCGACACAGCCGATCGTCAACGCCGGCACGCTGTACTGATTCGCCGCGATGGCCGAGAAGAAAGCCTATCCGCTGCGCATCAACGCCGAGATCCTCGCGGCGACGCAGCGCTGGGCCGATGACGAGTTGCGCAGCGTCAACGCACAGATCGAATACGTGCTGCGCGAAGCCCTGCGCAAGGCGGGGCGACTGAAACCGTCCCAACAACAAACAAATGACGAAGGAGAGGAGTCGTGAGTGGTCGCTGGCAATACAAGGTCATCGAATTCAAGCCGGCATTGATGGGCGGGCTCAAGCCGGACGAATGGCAGGCCGAGCTCGACAAACTGGGTGCACAGGGATGGGAGCTGGTCAGTGTCGCCCCGACGATGCCGCTCAACCACCTGCTGGCAGTTCTCAAGCGCGAGGCATGATCATGAAGCTCACACGAAATCCCGTTTCCGCCATCGCCCTCGCCTGTGCGTTGACACTCCCCGCATTCGCCGCAACGGACACGCCGCAGGCCATCGCGGCGAAGTTGCTCGATCGCCTCGATGCCGGCCAGTACGAGCAAGCCGAGACGATGCTCAACACGCAGATGCAGCAGCGCGTGCCCGCCGACAAGCTGAAGGCCGTGTGGCAGTCGCTGCCGCCGGCAGGCAAACGTGACGCGCCCCAGCTGTCGCAGCAAAACGGCACGCAGGTCATCAAGCAAACGCTGCATCGCGGGAAAACGGCATGGACATTCACCGTCGCGGTCGACGCCCAGGGCAAAGTCAGCGGCATGTTCGTGCAGCCCCAACAAAGCGCCACGCCGATTGCCGCGGTCCCGGCCGATGCCGGTTATAGCGAACGCGAGGTCAGCGTCGGTGCCGAAGGCCATCCGCTCGGCGGCACGTTGTCGATGCCGAAAGGCAATGGCCCCTTCCCGGCCGTGGTACTGGTGCACGGATCCGGCCCCAACGATCGCGAGGAAACCATCGGTTCCAACCATGTCTTCACCGACATCGCGCGCGGACTGGCAGCGCAGGGCATCGCCGTGTTGCGCTATGAGAAACGCACGCATGCGCGTCCGCAGGACTTCAAGGATGGCATCGTCACCATCGACAGCGAAACCACCGACGACGCCGTCGCCACAGTGAAGACGCTGGCAGCGATGCCCGGGATCGATCCGAAGCGCGTTTTCGTGTTCGGGCACAGCCTCGGCGCGATGATGGCGCCGCGTATCGCGACGCGCGCAGGCAACGTGGCTGGCGTGATCGAACTGTCAGGGCCGGCGCGCAAGCTGGTCGACATCATCCCTTACCAGCAGCGCTACATGGCGAAATTGCAGGGCAAGTCGGATGATCCGCAGACCCTGGCCGCGATCGCCAAGATCGAAGCCGATATCGCCGCGATCCGCGGCAACGCCAAGCCGGACGCCACGGCGTTGGGAATGCGTGTCGACTACTGGCGCAGCGTGGACACGGTCGATCCCGTGACCGACAACACGTCGCTTCGGATTCCGGCATTGCTGCTGCATGGGGACCGCGACTTCCAGGTCCCAATGGAAGACTGGGCGACGTTGCAACGCGCATTCGGCAATGACAAACGCTTCACCATGAAACTGTATCCGTCACTCAATCACCTGGGCATCGCCGGCACCGGAACACCTTCCGTCGCCGAATACGCGCAGCCCGGCCATGTCGACACGCGCCTGATCGCCGATGTCGCAACGTGGATCAAGGCGCACTGACATGGCCGCGGCGAGTCCCATGCGCGATTTTCCGCTCGCCCCGTTGCAGCAGAAATCCTGGTTGACGCTGGTCGCGATCGTGGCCATCACGGTCGCGCTCGCGTTGCTGGTGCCGCGCCACGGATTGCCGCTGTCGGCGCGGTGGTTCCTGCCCGCTTTCATCACCGCGATGATGCTGGGTGTCGCGCTGGCGTTGCGCCGCCGCCGCATCATCCTCGAAGGCCGCGAGCTGGTGGTGGCCGCGGCCTTCTTCACCCAGCGCGTCAATATCGACGCGCTGGATCTCACCAGCGCGCGCAGCGTCGACCTCGCCGAGCACACCGAATTTGCACCGATGATCAAGCTTGGCGGATACGATCTCCCCGGTTTCCGCGCGGGAAGTTACCTCCTGCGCAACCGCGCCCGCGCGTTCTGCCTACTCACCACCTCCGACCGCGTCGCGGTTCTGCCGCGCCGGGATGGCAAGTTCCTCGTGCTCAGCCCGGAGAAGCCGCAGACATTGCTGTCGGCACTGAGCGAACTGGCCGCGCCCTCGATGCCTCGTTAAGCTGTCGCCATGCCATTCCGCCCGCGATACCTGGTCAACAGCAATCACGCCGAACTGTGGCCGGCGTGGCTGCTGCGGGCGCGACGCAATGCCGATGCCCGCGCACTGGCGACGGCCGGCTGGGTGGTACGCGATCGCGACGGCGCCTATCTCGCCACCATCGACTCGAAAGGCAAAATCCACCTGTTACCGCCACTGCATCCTTCGCGCGATGCCGATGGCTGGCGCGTGCTTGCACGCGATGCCGATGCGCCCCATGCGCCGGTCGTCGCGCTGCCGATGCATGGACTGGAACGTCGCCTGCTCGAACTTGGCCTCGATGCCGACGACTACGCACGACGCAGCGGGCTGGAGCAGGTTCCGGAACCGTCGCGGTTGTCGTTCGCAGGATTCGATCGCTATCGGCGTCCGTTGTGGCTCGGCGACGCTGCCAGTCGTGCCTGGAACCGCATGCGTGTGGCCGCGGCGGATGACGGCGTGGTGCTGGATGCGATTTCCGGGTATCGCAGCCACGCTTACCAGATGGGCATCTTCGCCCGCAAACGCGCGCGCGGGTTGAGTGTCGACGAGATCCTCGCGGTCAATGCCGCGCCCGGATTTTCCGAACACCATTCGGGCAATGCGCTCGACATCGGGACCAACGGCGAACCGCCAGCGGAAGAATCGTTCGAACGCACGACCGCGTTCCGCTGGCTGTCGGATCACGCGGGAGATTTCGGTTTCCGTTTGAGTTATCCGCGCGACAATCCGCACGGCATCGTCTACGAGCCCTGGCACTGGTGCTGGCACGGCTGATTCCGCGCCCAGCCCATCACAGCGCTCGGCGCGTTCTCACGCCTGCGAACGCGGGATCGGTCCCTTGCCGAAATCCGAGATTTTCCAGAGATACAGACTGGCCCAGGTCCGATACGGTCCCCAGGCCTGGCCGCGCGCCAAGGTTTCCTTCGGTGACGGCATTTCGTCGAGCCCATCGAGGATCTGGTGTCCCTTGCGGATGCCGAAATCGTCGACCGGCAGCACGTCGGGACGGCCGAGCTTGAACATCAGCATCATCTCGACCGTCCAGCGCCCGATGCCACGCACCGGCACCAACGCCTTGATGATCGCGTCCTCGTCCATCGTCGCCATCGTGCGCACGCCGGGAATCTCGCATCCGAGTTCGCGTTCGCACAAATCGCGCAATGCCAGCAGTTTGTTGCCGGAGACGCCGCATCCGCGCAGGTCGGCGTCGCTGACGGTTCCGAGTGAATCCGCATTGAGGCGGCGACTGCCGGCCGCAACTTCAACGCGCCCGGTGATCGTCGCCGCGGCCTTGCCGTGCAATTGCTGGTAGAGGATCGCGCGCGCCAAGGCGTTGACCGGATCGAACGACTTCCGCCAATCCGCTGGTTCCGGCAACGGCCCGATCCGGCGCATCCACGCCGCCAGCGGCTTGTCCACCTTGCGCAAATGTTTGCCGGCCGCTTCGATATCGAATCCGCGCGTGTAACGCACCGCCATTCTTCACCTCCGCAGTCGCAATACCGCCAGCCATAGCCAGCCTGCAATCATCGCCATTCCGCCCGCTGGCGCCAGCGTCGACGGCCAGCCCAACCATTGCTTCGCCACCAGGCTGAGCGAGAACAGCAGGCAGCCCGCAATCTGCAGCAGGATCGCGCCACGCTCGCCGCGAGCGCTTGCATGCGGCAGCATCGCTGATCCCGCCACGCCCTGCACCAGCAGGAACAACGCCGCACCGTCGATGCGCCGCGCACCTTCGGCACCGAGCGCGGCGTGCGCCGCATAGGCCGACAACGCGATGCCCGTTGCCGCCATCAGCGCGGCAATGGCGGCGGCGACGCGTTGGATGGTGGTTTGCTGCACGATCATGGCGGATTCCGAAAACGCGAACGCCGCGACTGGCGCGGCGTTCGGTGACTGTCAGGCGGTCGCGATTACTTGACCGGCCAATAGACGTCAAACTTGGCGGAGCCGGCGGTGAACGACTTGTCCACGCCGTCCTTGTAGACCTCGAACGATTTGTCGGCGATCTGGTAGCCGTGCACCATCGCCCAGCCGCGCAACGCGTCACGGGTCAGCTGCAGCGTGTTGTAGTCGGCCGAAGCGATCGACGTCATCACCGCCTTGCGCGCCGGGATGGTCGCGAACTTGACCGTACCCTGCAGGGCAACGCCCGTCAGACCGGTGGTCGCGGTGGCACCCTTCTTCTTCACCGGCTGCACCAGGTTGTAACCATAGTTGGCGATGTTGATGTCTTCGGTCACCAGGTAGAACGGACCGGCCGGCTCGAGGCCGTTGGCATCCATCACGCGCTTCAGCCACTGGTAGTTGTTCTTGACGCTGTCATAGACATGCGCGAAGTCGTTCTGCACCGTGCCCGAGTTGATGGTGATGACGTCGCTGGCCGGCAGGTCGGTGACCTTGGTTCCGGTCAGCGGCGGGGTCAGCTGGTCATAGGCCAGGTTCGGCACTTCGGCCAGCAGGCCGGTGAGGCGACGCAGGTTGACCTTCATGTCCTCGCCGGCATAGCTGCCCGCGTACAGGCCGGCATAGCGGCCCAGCAGGTTGAAGCCGTAATCGACATCGTAGGTCTGGATGATGGTGGTGTTCTTCTCGCTCTTGTCGGGCTTGATCGAGATGGTCGACTTCTTGTTGCTGCCCATGTCGCCATTGGTCAGGGCGAAATCGACGCGCTCATTGGTCTGCGAACCGGTGATCTTCCAGCTGCCCTTGCCGACGCCATTGTCGCCGTCATAGTCGATCTGGGCGCCGACGCCCGAGGCCGGGCCGCTGATCTTGAGCTGCGTGCGCGGGTCATGCGCGGTCACGGCGTTCCAATCCTTCCAGCGCCCGAAGCTGTTGATGGTGTCGTACACCAGCGTCGCCTTGCGGTTGGTGTCGATGGTCTCCGACAGGTGGCGGTGCGACGGCAGCACGATGCCGACCAGCAGGAAGAACACGGCCACAATGGCCACGGAAATCAACAACTCTTTAAGCAGCTTCATTCAGGGGGTCTCCGGAGCGCGTCCGTCAAGCCGATACGAGCCGCCAATCGTAGCAAACCGGCCGCCCTGCGGGGAACCTTTTGCGGCACTCAGACCAGTTTGGCTTCCAATGCCTTCAATACCGCACGGGTCCGGTCGCGGACGCCCAGCTTGCTGAGGATGTTGGAGACGTGGTTCTTGATCGTCCCCTCGGCCACGCCCAGCGTGTTGGCGATTTCCTTGTTGGAATAGCCGCCGGCC
>JAFEBY010000136.1 GCA_018242465.1 Pseudomonadota bacterium
AACCAAGGTGGTGGCGGTGGCGGTGGCGGTGGCGGTGGGGTGGGTGGCATGGGCGTGGATCGCGGCTTCCTGTCCTCGCGCGGCAGCATCAGCTTCGACCGACGCACCAATACCCTGCTGGTGGTCGACATTCCCAACCGCGTCGAAGCAATCAAGAATCTGGTCCGTCAGCTCGACAAACCGGTCGATCAGGTCGTGATCGAAGCTCGGATCGTGATCGCGAATGAGAGCGTGGCACGCGATTTGGGCGCACGCTTCGGTATCACGGGTTCGGCGCGTGATGGACGCACCCAATACGGCAACAGCCTCGAAAACACCATTTCGAACCAGAATTCGGCCAACACCACCAACAATGCGAACGCTGTTCTGTACCAAAATGCGTTGAGCACCTATCTGACGGGTTGTGCGACTTGTACCGCGACTGATCCTGGCGCTCCACGCGCACCTGGCATGGGCTGGAGCCCGACCACCCCGAACTACGGTGTCAATACCGTCACTCGGGGTCTGATGAGCAACCTGCCGGCATTCCTGACCGGTGCCAATCCGGGTTCGCTGGCGCTGTCGATTCTCAACGCCGGTTATGCGCTCGACATGGAATTGTCGGCGGTCCAGCAACAGGGTCGTGGCGAGGTGATTTCCAACCCGCGCATCGTCACCAGCAACCAGAAGGAAGCGGTGATCCGCCAAGGCAAGGAAATCGGCTATCTCACCGTATCCGGTGGACAGGGCGGCAACGTGCCGACCGTGCAGTTCAAGGAAGCCTTGCTTGAGCTCAAGGTCACGCCAACCATCACCAATGATGGGCGCGTGTTCCTCAACATGGCGGTGAAGAAGGACGAACTGGACAGCTGGATCAGCCTCGGTGCCTTCGGTCAGGTCCCGCAGATTGCTCGCCGTGAAGTCAACACTGCGGTCTTGATCGACGACGGCCAGACCGTGGTCATCGGTGGTGTCTACGAGTTCTCGGATCGTTCCGATATCACCAAGGTTCCGTTCCTCGGAGACATCCCGATCCTTGGCAACCTGTTCCGCAACAAGAGCCGTGGCAAGAGCAAGGCCGAGTTGCTGATCTTCGTGACGCCCAGAGTCATGCGCGTCAGCCAGCGTTGATTGGCGACAAGACGCGTCAATGTGCAGGAACGGGGGCCGCAAGGCCCCCGTTTCGTTGCTGACGTCGACATGACGATCGAACCTTTGTCGGCGGCCAAGGTCTGAGTGCACGACGCATGCGCGATATCGATACGCAGCAAGAGTGATGAATGGATAGCCAGATCGTGGATGCAGCAGGCCTGAGGGCGCGATTCGATGCATTACGCACCGAGTTGGCGAAAGAAGTCGTCGGGCAGGACCGCCTGATCGAGCGCCTGCTGATCACCCTGCTCGCCAATGGTCATCTGCTGGTGGAAGGCGCGCCCGGTCTTGCCAAGACCACTGCCATCCGCGCACTAGCGCAGCGGCTGGAAGCGGACTTCGCGCGCATCCAGTTCACTCCCGATCTACTGCCTGCGGATGTCACCGGCAGCGATGTCTGGCGGCCGCAGGATGGCCATTTCGAATTCCAGGCCGGGCCGATCTTCCATTCGATCCTGCTGGCCGACGAGATCAACCGTGCACCGGCCAAGGTGCAGTCCGCCTTGCTGGAGGCGATGGGCGAGCACCAGGTGACGGTCGGCAAGCGCACCTGGCCATTGCCCGAGCTGTTCCTGGTAATGGCGACGCAGAACCCGATCGAGCAGGAAGGCACCTTCCCGCTGCCCGAAGCCCAGCTTGACCGCTTCCTCATGTACGTGAGAATCGGCTATCCACAGGCGGACACCGAGTCCGAAATCCTGCGGCTTGCGCGCGAGCGCGCCCGGACCGGAGGAGCGTCGCCGGTTGCGGCTTCGACGCAGCTGAGCCGGCAGGAGGTGTTTGCGGCGCGCCGTGCCGTGCTGGACCTCCACATGGCACCGGCGCTGGAGCGTTATCTGATCGAACTGGTACTCGC
Source organism: Pseudomonadota bacterium (assembly GCA_018242465.1). GTDB lineage: Bacteria > Pseudomonadota > Gammaproteobacteria > Xanthomonadales > Xanthomonadaceae > Solilutibacter. The sequence continues at coordinate 1,988 of JAFEBY010000136.1, forward strand.
TTCGCGCGAGCCGACACGCTACGACGCCGGACTGGCCCGGAAGATCGCCTGGGGTGCCAGTCCGCGCGGCTCGATCGCATTGGAGCGTTGTGCGCGTGCGCGGGCGTGGCTGTCGGGGCGCGATTTCGTGACTCCGGAGGACGTGCGCGAGGTGGCACCGGACGTGCTCGGCCATCGGGTCCTGCCCAGTTTCGAGGCCAGTGCCGAAGGCTGGGATGGGCCGCGCTTGGTGGCGGAACTGTTGCGGTTGGTGCCGCTGCCTTGAGTGTGACGATCAAGACGTCGTTCGAATCATGAGTGAGGCGGTTTCCAACACCGGCACGATTCCGACGCTTCCGGAGCTGATCGGGTTGCGGGCGATGACCCACACGCGAACTGGAGCGAAACAGGGCCGACATGGGTTGTTGGCACAAGCGTCATCACGGTTGCTGGGGCGTGGGATGGAATATGCCGAGTCGCGCCGGTATGTTCCCGGTGACGACGCGCGCTTGATCGATTGGCGACTGACCGCGCGCACCGGCCACACCCACACCAAGCTGTTCCAGGCCGAGCGTGAGCGGCTGACCCTGATCGTCGCCGACACCGCGCCTGCGTTGTATTTCGGAACCCGGGTGCGTTTCAAGTCGGTGCAGGCGGCGCGTGCCGGCGCACTGGCGGCGTGGCAGGCGGTGCGCGATGGCGATCGGATCGCGGCGTTGCGTGGCAGCCAGCGCGAGCCGCCGGTCGCCCCCGCGGCCGGCCAGCGCGGTGCACTGCGCACACTGGACGCCTTGGTGCGTTGGTATATGAAGCCGCCAGATGAGGATGCCGGCTTGTCGCTGGCGCTGGATCATGCGCGGCGGTTGCTGCGGCCGGGCTCGCGCCTGCTGGTGCTGGCCGATCCGGCGAGCATTGCCAGCGTCCCCGA
>JAFEBY010000137.1 GCA_018242465.1 Pseudomonadota bacterium
AAGGGGTTGCCGAGCGGCGAGATCATGCGCGTGCATGTCGATGCCCGCAATCGCCTGTGGGTCGCGCTGATCGACGACGGCGTGGTGATGCTGGATGCGTCGCGCAAGATCGTCACCCGCTTCGATGAAACCACGCCGGGGTTCAGGAACCACAACATCATGTCCATCACCAGCATCGGTGACGACACATGGATGGGCACCAGCGGCGATGGTCTGTATCGCATCGATGCTGCAGGGCACGTGCATGCCTTGCGCAAGGATGACAACGATCCCGCCAGCCTTCCGGCGAATATCGTGCCATCGGTCTCGGCGGCATCGGACGGCAGCCTGTGGATCGGGACCTCCGCCGGTCTGGCGCACCTGCGCGATGGGCGGATCGAACGCATTCCGTTGCCCGGCGCGCAGCCGACGGCGGGCCTCTACCACGTGCAAGCGACCGGGCGTGGGGTGTGGGTCGGTGCTGCAAGCGGCGTGTTCTATCTCGATGCCGATGGCCATTGGCACACGCCGTTCTGGAGCGGCCTGTTCCAGCGTCCCAACGCGGCATTGCGGATCGTTCCCGATCGCGGTGGCGAATTGTGGATCGGCAGCCAGAAACGCCTGTGGCACATCGTGCCGGGTCAGCGGCCGGTCGCGATCGATCCCGAAGGTCGCCCGATCGAACGCATCGTCAACGGCATTGTCGTGGGGCCAAATGGCGAAGTGTGGGCGGGCGCGCCGCAGGCCGGACTCGGCTACCTGCGGCCGGACTGGCGCAACATCAGCGAATTGCGCTACGGCAGCGGCCCGCTCGATCTGGCCGGGATGATGTATCGCGCCATCGGGCTTGGCAGCGATGGCACCACATGGCTGGCGGGCGATGACGGCGATATCGAACGCATGACCCGCGACGGTCGACTCGAACGGGTTTCGCCGCAAGTTCGCCAGCAGCTCGCCGGGACCCATCCCTTCTCCATCCAGCCAGCGCGCGACGGGAGCGTGTGGATCGGGGAACGCAAGGGGCTGTATCACGTCGATCGCGATGGGCGCGTGCAGTCATGGCTGGCCGATGCCAGTGCGGACGCACCGCCAGGCGATACCGTGCGGCGCCTGCACGAAGCCGCCGACGGCAGCCTCTGGCTGTTGGGAAACAGCGGCGTGCAACAGCGCGATGCGCAGGGACATGTATTGCGGACGATCGCCGCAGCCGACAACCAGACGTTGAGCGAGCTGGTGCTCGATCGAACAGCGGGCAGGCCTTGGGTGATCGTCGACAAGCAGGTCATGCGTGTCGATGCCGCCGCCGATCGTTTCGATCCGGTTCCCGGCCTGCAGGGCGACGATGTCTACTCGCTGGGATTTGATCACGATGGCGGCCTGTGGGCGCATCGTCGCGGTGGACTGGCGCATTACCGCGCGCAGGGGGATCGCTGGCAGCGCGATGCCCTGGTTGCGACATCGTCGACGGGGTTGCCGCAGGTCGACAGCTCGTCCCTGCAAGTGGATCCGCAAGGACGGGTCTGGCTTGCCACCCGCCGCGGTCTGTTGCGGTGGGATCCGAAAGTACGCCAACTGCACCACATCGGCAGCGAACACGGATTGCAGAACCAGGATTTCTTCTTCAGCGGTAGCACTGCCGTGATGGGTGAGGATGGTCGTCTCGCGGCGTCGACGCAGGCTGGCACGGTAGTGCTGGTCGACACCCTCGCCAGCGATCCGCCGCTGCATACGCCGCTGCTGGCAGGCGCCACCATCGAGGCGCGTCGCCATGGCCAGTGGGCTACGCTCGATCCCGACAACGCGCAGCTGGCACCGGAAGATCGCGAGGTGCGCATCGCGATGCATCTGCTCGCCTACGAGAATCCCGCCGGAAACCACTACTGGACGCGACTCGACGGCATGGATCGCGATTGGGTCGACCAGGGCTCGAGTCCGGAGCGCATCTTCACCGGATTGGCGGTCGGCACCCATCGCCTGCGCGTGCGGGCGCAGGATGCATTTGGCAATCCCGCGCAGGAACGCCAGTTGCGCTTCACCGTGCGTGCGCCGTGGTGGTGGACGCCATGGGCGAAACTGGCATGGCTTGCATGCGCGCTGGTGCTGCTGGCGCTGGGTGTGCGCGCGTGGCGCAGGCGGCGTGAACAGCAACGCCAGTTCAGCGAGGCCGAACAGCGGCGCAGCATCGCCGAAGAAGCCTCGTTGGCGAAGACGCGATTCCTTGCCACGCTTGGCCATGAAATCCGCACGCCGATGACCGGGGTCCTTGGCATGTCGGAATTGCTGGAGTCGACGTCGCTGGATGATGGCCAGCGCAGCCAGGTGCGCACCATTCGTCGCGCCGGCGAACACCTGCTGAAACTGGTGGATGATGCGCTCGACCTTGCGCGCATCGAAGCCGGGCGCATGGAACTGGTGGATGCGCCGTTCGATGTCGGTGCGCTGGTTGCCGATGTCCGTGACTGGGCAGCGCCGAATGCATTGCGCAAAGGGTTGCTGTTCTCGGCGGACGTGGACGACGATGTGCCGCCAGCGCTGCTCGGTGACGTGGTGCGGGTGCGCCAGATCCTGCTCAACCTGATCGGCAACGCGATCAAGTTCACCGAACACGGCCGTATCGACATGCATGTATCACGCGGCGATGTGCAGGGCATCGTCGTCGAGGTGCGCGATACCGGTCCCGGCATGAATGCCGAGCAGCAGGCACGGCTGTTCCGTCGGTTCGAACAGGCCGAAGGCGCGCGTACCGCCGAACGCTATGGCGGCACCGGACTCGGGCTGGCGATCAGCCAGGAGTTGGCCAGCGCGATGCATGGCAGGATCGCTGTCGACAGCACGCCGGGCGAGGGCACCTGCTTCCGCGTGACCCTGCCGCTGCCCCACGCGGATTCCGCGATACCGCCTGAGACATCGACGCCGGTGGAGCTTGCAGCGCACCGCAAGTTGCGCCTGCTGATGGTCGAAGACGATCTCGTCATCGCCGAAGTCCTGGCCGGGATGCTGCTGGCGCAGGGCCACGAGGTGGTGCACGCGCCGCATGGGCTGGCTGCGCTGACCGAATCCGCGAGTGGCGACTTCGATGCCGCCTTGCTGGATCTTGACCTGCCGGGCATGGACGGTTTCGACCTTGCGCGGACCTTGCGTGCGAACGGATTCGCAGGTCGCCTGCTTGCAGTCACTGCGCGCGCTGATGCCGAAGCGGAAACCCTGGCGCGCACCGCCGGCTTCGACGGCTTCCTGCGCAAGCCACTCACACGCGACCTGCTGGCGCGGGCGCTGGATGCGCTGATGCGGGGAAGCTGATCGCGGCGGTCAGTGCGTGGCCCGGTCGACATCCTTGAGGAACTTGATCAGGCCGTTCATGTAGATCGGCTGATCGTCGTACATCGCCATGTGGCCGCTGTTCGGTCCTTCCAGATAGCGACCCTGCGGCAGCTTCTTCGACATCATCTTCATGAAGGCCGGGTCCATGGTGTCGTAGCGGCCGGCGATCACCAGTGTCGGCACCTTGATCTTTGCAAGATCATCGGTGCGATCCCAATGTTCCAGGATGCCGCTGGCGCCCATCTCGCTCGGCCCCTGCATCGGCACATAGACTTTCTTGTTGAGGTGCGCGAACGAACGCAATACCGGTTCCGGCCATTGGGCCTCCGGCTTGCGCAGGATGTGCTGCTCGTAGAACGGTTGCAGCAGTTCCTCGTAGTGCGGATCGTCGTACTTCTTCGCTGCTTCCAGCGCCAGGATGTCCTTCAGTGCCTTCTGGTCCATCTGCGGCATCAGCACGTCATGGGCATAGCGGTTGTAGGCCGGAATGCTCGACATCATGTTGGAGATGACCAGGCCCTTGAGGTTCTTCTGGTATTTCAGCGCGTATTCGATCGCCAGCAGGCCGCCCCAGGAATGGCCGAGCAGGTAGAAGTTGCTTGAATCGAGGCCAAGCGCC
>JAFEBY010000138.1 GCA_018242465.1 Pseudomonadota bacterium
GTGGCGATGGTGCACCCACTTCATCACCTGATGCGCGCGGAAACGCTTCTCGTCGAGGACTTCGACGAAGAAGCGCTCCAAACCTTCGCGATCGAGTTCGAGGAGGTTCTGCATGTCGCTCAGCGCGCGTAGACGTCCGTCGCCGGGAAGAAATACGCGATTTCGATCGCGGCATTCTCCAGCGAATCCGAACCGTGCACGGCATTGGCATCGATCGAATCAGCGAAGTCGGCGCGGATGGTGCCGGCGGCCGCTTCCTTCGGATTGGTCGCGCCCATCAGGTCACGATTCTTCGCGACTGCATTGTCACCTTCCAGCGCCTGGATCATCACCGGACCGGAAATCATGAAGTTGACCAGCGCCGCGAAGAACGGACGCTCGCGGTGCACGGCGTAGAAGCCTTCTGCTTCCTGCTTCGACAACTGCTTCATCTTCGAGGCGACGACCTTGAGGCCGGCTTTTTCGAAACGGGTGTAGATCTCACCGATCACGTTCTTGGCAACGGCATCGGGTTTGATGATGGAAAGAGTGCGCTCCAGCGCCATATCACGGTTCTCCGAAAATTGGAAGGCCGGATTCGAGTCCGGCCGAGGCTAGCATGAAAAATCCGCATCCACACGCGGACTTAGAGAGGTTTCCCCGAAATATTCTAACTTTGTTGACACTTTCTTGCACTTGCAGGCGTTGACGACGCCTGATCTTTCCGGCACATTCAATTGATTGTTTCAATCGAGCGTTGCCATGGCCGTGACCCAGTTCAATACCAAGGATCGTATTCTCAACGCCGCTGAGACTCTATTCGCCCTCAACGGGTTCGCCGGGACTTCGCTGCGTGAAGTCACCGGCATGGCCGACGTCAACATCGCCGCCGTCAATTACCACTTCGGCAGCAAGGAAAACCTGGTCAACGAGGTGTTTCGCCGGCGCATGGACGAAATGAGCGCCGCCCGCCTTGCCCGGCTCGAACGCGCTCGCAAGGAACATCCTGGCGAGCTCGAGCCAGTATTGGCCGCCTTCATCGAGCCACCGCTGGCGATGGCCCAGGATCGCCAGGGCGCCGCCTTCGTACGCATCCTCGCCCGCGCCTACGCCGAGCAGAATGCCGGATTGCGCGACTTCGTCTCGACCCGCTACGGCCATGTCCTGCGCGGCTTCGCCCAGGAACTGGCGCATTGCCTGCCCAAGCTGCCCAAGGACGAGCTGTACTGGCGCCTCGATTTCGTGGCCGGCGCACTGACGTATGCCATGGCCGATTTCGGCCTGATCCGCCGCCCCAACCATCGTTCCGAAAAGGAACATCTGCAGGACGCGGCCCGCCACCTGATCGAATTCGCGGCCGCCGGCCTGCGTGCCTGATCCCCATCCCTTTCCAAATTCGCTCCCAAGGAGTTTCCCGATGTCGAATCCCCTCCTCGTCCGTCGCGTCGCCGTCCTCGGCGCAGGCGTCATGGGCGCGCAGATTGCTGCCCAGCTGGTCAATGCCGGCGTCGATACCGTGCTGTTCGACCTGCCCGCGAAGGACGGCGACAAGAACGGCATCGTCCAGAAGGCGATCGCCAATCTCGCCAAACTCTCGCCGGCGCCGCTGGCCAGCAAGTCGCTGGCAGAAGCGATCGTCGCCGCCAACTACGAAACCGGACTCGACCAGCTCAAGGGCTGCGATCTGATCATCGAAGCCATCGCCGAACGGATGGACTGGAAGCAGGATCTGTACAAGAAGATCGCACCGTTCGTGCCCGCGCATGCGGTGCTGGCCTCGAACACCTCGGGCCTCGGCATCAACACCCTGAGCGACGTGTTGCCGGAAGAAATGCGCCACCGCTTCTGCGGCGTGCACTTCTTCAATCCGCCGCGCTACATGCATCTTGCGGAACTGATCCCGGCCAGGCACACGGAAACGTGGGTGATCGAAGGGCTGGAAACCTTCCTCACCACCTACCTCGGCAAGGGCGTGGTGATCGCGCGCGACACCCCGAACTTCATCGGCAACCGCATCGGCGTGTTCTCGATCCTGGCGACGATGCACCACACCGCGCAATTCAAGCTCGGCTTCGACGTCGTCGATGCGCTGACCGGCCCGCTGGTGGGCCGCCCGAAGTCGGCGACCTATCGCACCGCCGACGTGGTTGGTCTCGACACCATGGCGCACGTCATCCAGACCATGGCCGACACGTTGCCGAATGATCCCTGGCACCCGTACTTCGCGCCGCCGGCGTGGTTGAAGGCGTTGATCGGGAAAGGCGCGCTCGGCCAGAAGACCGGCGCCGGCATTTTCCGCAAGGCCGGCAAGGACATCCTCGTCGTCGATCTCGCCAAGCAGGATTACGTGCCGGCGAACCCGGTCGCGGAACCTGCCGTGATCGAAATCCTCAAGGAAAAGGATCCGGCGAAGAAGTTCGCAGCGTTGCGCGCCAGCGATCATCCGCAGGCGCAATTCCTGTGGGCCTGCTTCCGCGACCTGTTCCACTACAGCGCCTACCACCTGAAGGACATCGCCGATACCGCGCGCGACGTCGACCAGGCGATTCGCTGGGGCTACGGCTGGTCGCTCGGCCCGTTCGAAACCTGGCAGGCCGCGGGCTGGAAGCAGGTGGCGCAATGGGTCGCCGACGACATCGCCGCCGGCAAAGCGATGAGCAATGCACCGCTACCCGAGTGGGTGCTGCAGCGTGATGGCGTGTATGCCGCCGACGGCAGCTACAGCCCGAGCAGCAATTCCGACGTGCCGCGTTCATCGCTCGCGGTCTACAAGCGCCAGCGCTTCCCCGATCCGATGCTGGGCGAACGTTTCCCCGCCGGCGAGACCGTGTGGGAGAACGACGGCGTGCGCATGTGGCGCGACAGCGACGATGGCGACATCGCCGTGCTCAGCTTCAAGACCAAGCTGCATACCGTGAACGACTCCGTGCTCGATGGCGTCCAGGAAGCCGTGCGCCGTGCCGAGAAGGACTTCAAGGGCATGGTGGTCTGGCAGGCGAAGGAACCGTTCTCCGCCGGCGCCGATCTCGCTGGTGCGCTCGGCCTGCTGCAGGCCGGCAAGGTCGATGCGTTCGAGTCGATGGTCGCCAACTTCCAGGCCACCAGCCAGGCGATCAAATATTCGCTGGTGCCGGTGATCGCTGCGGTGCGTGGACTCGCGCTTGGCGGCGGCTGCGAATTCCAGATGCACAGTGCCAAGACCGTTGCGCATCTCGAAAGCTACATCGGCCTGGTCGAAGCCGGCGTTGGCCTGCTGCCGGCTGGTGGCGGCCTCAAGGAATTCGCGGTGCGTGCCTCGCAGGCGGCAGGCGCAAACGGTGACGTCTTCGCCGAATTGAAGAAGGTGTTCGAAACCGTCGCCATGGCCAAGGTGTCGACCTCGGCGATGGAAGCGAAGGAACTCGGCCTGATGCGCGCCGGCGATCGCGTGGTGATGAATGCCTACGAACTGCTGCACATCGCCAAGGCCGAAGCGCGCGCACTGGCCGATGCCGGGTATCGCCCGCCTCTGCCCGCACGCAACATCCGCGTCGCCGGCGACGTCGGCATCGCCACGTTCCGAATGATGCTGGTGAACATGTCCGAGGGCCGCTTCATCAGCCCCTACGACGAGGAGATCGCCACCCGCATCGCCACCATCCTTTGCGGCGGCAACGTCGATCGCAACAGCGTGGTGGACGAGGACTGGCTGATCCGCCTGGAACGCAAGCACTTCGTCGAACTGGCGCAGCAGCCCAAGACCCAGGAACGCATCGCCTACATGCTCAA
>JAFEBY010000139.1 GCA_018242465.1 Pseudomonadota bacterium
AAATCACCGATCAACAAGGTCGGCATCATCGAGCCTGAGGGAATCCGGAACGGCTCGGCGACGAAACTGCGCAGGCCCAGCATCAGGGCCAGCACCGGGAAGAACGCCTTGGAATAATCGACCAGAGGCGGGTCCTTGGGCGGCTCGTCGCCGATCGCATCGGCCGAGCGTTTCTTGGCGAAGAACAGCTTGTCGATCAGCCAGACCAGACCGGTCAACAGGGTCGCCAGGACCAGGATCGTTTCGAACCACACCATCATGCGATGTTCTCCAACGTGGGTTGCCCATCAGCCGGCCCGATGCAAGCCAGCGCGGGGCGCAGGCTACCTGTCCGGCTCAATTGTCGACCTGGAGAACGGCCAGGAAGGCTTCTTGCGGGATTTCGACGCGGCCGACCATCTTCATCCGCTTCTTGCCTTCCTTCTGCTTCTCCAGCAGTTTTTTCTTGCGGGTGGCATCGCCGCCGTAGCACTTGGCCAGCACGTTCTTGCGCAGCGCCTTGACCGTGGTGCGGGCGATGATCTGGCCACCGATCGCGGCCTGGATGGCGACATCGAACATCTGCCGCGGGATCAGCTCCTTCATCTTCTCGCACAGCTCGCGGCCACGACGGTCGGCGTGGCTGCGATGCACGATGATCGACAGCGCATCGACGCGATCGCCGTTGATCAACGTATCCACGCGCACGAACGGGCCGGCGTCGAAGCGCAGGAAGTGGTAGTCGAGCGAGGCGTAACCGCGACTGACCGACTTCAGCTTGTCGAAGAAATCCAGCACCACCTCGGCCATCGGCAGCTCGTAGCTGATCTGCACTTGGCTGGCCATGTAGGTGATGCCGACCTGCACGCCGCGCTTGTCCTCGCACAGCTTGATGATGCCGCCGACGTATTCGGGCGGGGTCAGCACATTGGCGCGGATGATCGGCTCGCGCACTTCCTCGACCTGGTTGACCGGCGGCAGCTTGGCCGGGTTGTCCATGTTGACGATGCTGCCGTCGGTCTTGAGCACTTCGTAGACGACGGTCGGCGCGGTGGTGACGAGGTTGAGGTTGTATTCGCGCTCCAGTCGCTCCTGCACGATCTCCATGTGCAGCATGCCGAGGAAGCCGCAGCGGAAACCGAAGCCCATCGCCTCCGAGGATTCCGGCTCGAAGCGCAGCGCGGCGTCATTCAGGCGCAGCTTGTCCAGCGCTTCGCGCAGGTCCGGGTAATCCTCGGCATCGACCGGGAACAGGCCAGCGAACACCCGTGGCTGCATTTCCTGGAAGCCGGGCAGCGGTGCCGCCGCCGGGTCGGCCAGCAGGGTCAAGGTATCGCCCACCGGCGCCCCGTGGACATCCTTGATGCTGGCGTTGATCCAGCCCACTTCGCCGGCCCGCAGGCTCGGCGTTTCCTTGCGCTTCGGGGTAAACACGCCGACCTTGTCGACCAGGTGCCAGCGGCCAGTGGACATCACCAGGATCTTGTCGCCGGGCTTGATCTCGCCCTGCATCACCCGCACCAGCGAGACCACGCCAAGGTAATTGTCGAACCAGGAATCGATGATCAGCGCTTGCAGCTTGTCGGTATCGCGCGGCGCAGGCGGCGGGATGCGCTGGACGATGGCTTCCAGCACGTCGCCGACATTCAGCCCGGTCTTGGCGGAAATCGCCACCGCCTCCTCGGCATCGATGCCGATCACGGCCTCGATTTCTTCCTTCACCTTGTCGATGTCGGCGGTGGGCAGGTCAATCTTGTTGAGTACCGGCACCACTTCCAGCCCTTGCTCCACCGCGGTGTAGCAGTTGGCGACCGACTGCGCTTCCACGCCTTGCGCGGCGTCCACCACCAGCAGCGCGCCTTCGCAGGCGGCCAGCGAACGGCTGACCTCGTAACTGAAGTCGACGTGGCCGGGGGTGTCGATGAAGTTGAGGAAATAGGTCACGCCGTCCTTGGCCGTGTACGGCAAGGAGACGGATTGCGCCTTGATGGTGATGCCGCGCTCGCGCTCGATCGGGTTGTTGTCGAGCACCTGCGCTTCCATCTCGCGCTCGGACAGACCGCCGCACAACTGGATGATGCGATCGGCCAGGGTCGACTTGCCGTGGTCGACATGGGCAATGATGGAGAAGTTGCGGATGAACCGCATCGGATCGGACTGCATGGCGGCGTGGCCGTCGGTGCGGCGGCGGGTCGTAGACAAGCCGGCGATTATCGCACAGCGGCAAGCCTTGATCGGTCCCGGCGCACGCGGGCGGCGCGGGATACGCGCCGCCGCGGCATCGGATGCAACGCTCAGGCTCCGACTCAACCTTCGCTGGTATCCACAGCCACATATTGGCTGACGCCATTGCGCTGGACCAGCAGCATCACCGGCTTGCCGGAAGTGATGGCACGCAATTGCGCATCGAGTTCACGCGAGCTGCCGACATCGTTGCGACCGACCGCAAGAATCACGTCGCCCGGTCGCAGGCCGGCATCTCGCGCAGCATCACCCTCTACGCCCGCCACCAACACGCCTTCGCCCGCCTGCAGGCCGAGTCGGCTGCGTTGCTGCTCGTTGAGGTCGCGCCCGAGAATGCCGAGGCGATTGCCCGGTGCCGCATCGGGCGCGGACTTGCCGCCCGGCGCATCGCGCTGGCCGTCGTTGCTTGCAGCGGCATCGTTGAGCGCACCCAGGGTGGCACTGACCGTGCGCGGGCGACCGTCGCGGATGATCTCGAGACTGACCCGCGAACCCGGCGTCATCGCGCCAATGATCGGCGGCAGGTCGCTGGCGTCGTACACCGGCTTGCCGTTGACGCTGCGCACCACGTCCTGGCGCTGGATACCGGCGCGCTCGGCGGCGCTGCCCGGTTCCACTGCGGCCACCAATGCGCCCGCAGCCTCATCACCAAGACCCAGGGCCTTGGCCGCATCGCGGGTCAGCGGTTGAATCTGGATGCCGAGCTGCCCGCGGGTTACCCGACCGGTGGCCTTGAGCTGGTTGACCGCGTTCATCGCCACGTCGATCGGAATGGCGAAGCTCACGCCCATGTAACCGCCGGAGTTGCTGAAGATCTGCGAATTGATGCCGACCACTTGCCCGCGAGTATCCAGCAGCGGGCCGCCGGAGTTGCCGCGATTGATCGCCACGTCGGTCTGGATGAAGGGCACGTAGCGCTGGTCGGCTCCCGGATTGGCGCGACCCACCGCACTGACGATGCCGGCTGTGACCGAATGATCGAGGCCGAAGGGCGACCCGATCGCCACCACCCATTGCCCCGGCTTGAGGTGGCTGGACTGGCCGATCCGCACGGTCGGCAGGTCCTTTGCATCCACTTTCAGCAGGGCGATATCGGACTGCTCGTCGCTGCCGACGATCCGCGCGGTGAGTTCGCGACGGTCGGACAGGCGGATGCGCACGCTGCTGGCACCATCGATGACGTGACGATTGGTCAGCACATAGCCATCGCTGGAAATGATGAAGCCGGTGCCCAACGAGGTGCCCTGCGGGCGCTGGTTGGGCATGCCCTGCCCCATGCCAGGGCCACCCGGCCCGAAGAAGCGACGGAAGATTTCCGGCATCCCGTCCTCATCGCCGTAATCGTCGCCATCGTCGGGGACGCTTTGGCGATTGGGCGAATCACGACGTTCCTGCTGGTCCTGACGCGTGCGCTGCGCACGTGGCGCACCGCCCCCGATTTCGGCCTGCACGCTGACCACGGCCGGCCCGACTTGATCCACCAGCACGGTGAAATCCGGCAAGCCTGCGACCAGTTGCGGCGGCGGTGGCATCGGCGCGGCGGAGGCAGCCGGCGACTGTGCAGTGGCCGTGGTCTGGCCACTGCAAGCACCAATGCCGGTGACTGCCAAGGCAACGGCCAGCACGATCGGGCGCAGCGCGGGAAGGGGGTAGTCACGCATGGGGAAGACTCCTCGTGATCGCGGAAGGAATGTGGTTGCGGCATCGGCGAAGTTCCGACGCCATCGGTATGCGAGAGTCAGGGCTGCGCGTCGCCGTCGTCAACGAGCTTGCCCTTGTGCGGGGACGCTGAATCGTCCGCAGCCGCCGTGTTGTCAGCAGACTCCGGCGCTTGCGCCTTCAGGAACTTCGGCGGCGTGGCGAACGCCGGGGATGCGCGATA
>JAFEBY010000013.1 GCA_018242465.1 Pseudomonadota bacterium
CCGCCGAAGTGACCATCCTCGATGTACTTCTTGGCGTTGTCCCAGGCGCCGCCGCCGGTGGTCATCGAGATCGCGACGAAGATGCCGGTGACGATCGTGCCGATCAGCAATCCGCCCAGCGCTTCCGGTCCCAGCAACAGGCCGACGACGACGGGCACTGCGACCGGCAACAGCGACGGCACGATCATTTCCTTGATCGCCGAGCGCGTCAGCATGTCGACTGCCTTGTCGTACTGCGGCTTCGCTTCACCGGTCATGATGCCCTTGATGTCGCGGAACTGGCGGCGCACTTCCTCCACCACTGCGCCGGCAGCGCGGCCGACCGCTTCCATCGCCATCGCGCCGAACAGATACGGGATCAGGCCGCCGATCAAAAGGCCGATGATCACCTTGTGGTCGGAGAGATCGAACGCGAACGTGGCACCTGGATGCTGCGTGTGCAGGTTGTGGGTGTAGTCGGCGAACAGCACCAGCGCGGCGAGTGCAGCGGAACCGATTGCGTAGCCCTTGGTCACCGCCTTGGTGGTATTTCCGACGGCATCGAGGGGATCGGTGACGTTGCGGACCTCGCTCGGCAACTCGGCCATTTCGGCGATGCCGCCGGCGTTGTCGGTAATCGGGCCGTAGGCGTCGAGCGCGACAATCATGCCCGCCATCGACAGCATCGACGTTGCCGCGATGGCGATACCGTAGAGGCCGCCGAACTTGTAGGACAGCCAGATCGCCAGGCAGACCGCGATCACCGGCAGCGCGGTCGATTTCATCGACACGCCGAGGCCGGCGATGATGTTGGTGCCGTGGCCGGTGGTCGATGCCTGCGCGACATGCTGCACCGGCTTGTACTGGGTACCGGTGTAGTACTCGGTGATCCACACGATCACGCCGGTCAGCACCAGGCCGATCAACGCGCAGATGTAGAGGTTCATCGCGCCGTGGCCAGTATCGCCCATCAATGCCGTGGTGACCGGATAGAACGCGATGGCCGCCAGCACCGCCGAGACGATCACGCCGCGGTAGAGCGCGCCCATGATGTTGGGCTTGTCGCCGCTGACCTTGACGAAGAAGGTGCCGATGATCGAAGCGATGATCGACACGCCACCGAGCACCAGCGGATAGAGCACGGCGTTCTTGCCGGCGAAATCGACGCCCTGCGAGGTGGCCATCAGCCCGCCCAGCAGCATCGTCGCGATCACCGTGACCGCGTAAGTCTCGAACAGGTCGGCGGCCATGCCCGCGCAGTCGCCGACGTTGTCGCCGACGTTGTCGGCGATGACCGCCGGATTGCGCGGGTCATCCTCGGGAATTCCGGCTTCAACCTTGCCGACCAGATCAGCACCGACGTCGGCGCCCTTGGTGAAGATGCCGCCGCCAAGTCTGGCGAAGATCGAGATCAGCGACGAACCGAAGGCGAGGCCGACCAGCGCGTGCAGGGTGTCTTCCTGCGACTTGCCCATGTGCGTGAGCACGTAGTAGTAGCCGGCGACGCCGAGCAGGCCCAGCCCGACTACCAGCATGCCGGTGATCGCGCCACCGCTGAAGGCGACGTTCATCGCCGGGCCCATACCCGAACGCGCGGCTTCGGCGGTGCGCACGTTGGCACGGACCGAGACATTCATGCCGATGTATCCGGCGGCGCCCGACAGCACGGCGCCGATCAGGAAGCCGATCGCGGTCGGCCAGCTCAGGAACATCCCGATGACCAGGAACAGCACCACGCCGGCAATCGCGATCGTCGTGTACTGGCGATTGAGGTAGGCGCGCGCGCCGACCTGGATGGCACCGGCGATTTCCTGCATGCGTTCGTTGCCGGCGGGTTGCCGGTTGATCCAGCCAGCGGACACCAGTCCGTAGCCAATGGCGATCAGGGCGCAGATCAGCGCCAGGACAAGACCGTACTGCTCCAGCATGAAGCCTCCCTTGGGTTGGGTGGTATGACACAGATGAACGGCAGCTGGATCGACTATCGCACAGCTCGGCGACCTGTCTTGCTGTGGCGCAATAAACCGTTCAGGCGCTCCGTGCCAGCCTGAAAGGCACCAAAGCACTTTCGCCACGGGAATTCGCCATGCGCCGCCTGATCGTTTTCACTGCACTGTCTGTTGCCAGTTTCGCCCTGATGGCCGGGGAAACCCCGGAACTCCATCGCGATCCGGGCAAGTCGCAGGCCGTTGGTGTGCGCCATACCTTGCGCACCATTCCCGAAGCCTGTGCGCGCATCGAAGGCGAGTTCACGGGCAAGCCGGCGTCGCCCTATCTGTCGGAAGTGGTGAATACCAATCCGGCCTGCCATCCACGGGCACGCCTGCGCGATGCCGGCGAGGCGAAGCCGAACAAGGCCGATGGCTGGATCTTCAACGACATGATCCAGGTGCCAAGCGCAGAATGCCCGGGCCAGGTCGCGGTGGTGCGGATCTGGCGCAAGCCGTCGGCGACCGCGGTGCCGCCCAAGCTGGATGCGCAGGGGCGGGCGCGCGTGTATATCGGCGGCAAGGAAGACACGCTGAAGAGCCACGGTGGCGACCAGTTGCCGCAGTATGCCATCGCCACCAATGTGGAAGGCAAGGTATGCGGGAAATGAAAACGCTCAGTCTCTGATCGTCACCAGTTTCATTCGTCCGCCGGCGCCGGCCTTGATGGTGATGTCAGCCTTGCGACAGGCGAAGTGATCGGACAGCAGCGCGATCAGTTCGGCATTGGCCTTGCCGTCCACCGGTGGCGACTTCAGTTGCGCCAGCCACACGCCGTCGTCGCCTTGCGCCAGCGATTGCGTGCGGGCATTGGGCTTGACCTTCAGTTGCAGGGTGCGCATCAGCCGAGATCGAGGTCCAGGTATTTCGGCAGTCCGTCACGCGCATACGGCGGATACGCTTCGCCGCGAATCAACGGCTGCAGGTAGCGCCGTGCGGCATCGGTGATGCCATAACCGTCGGCGCGGATGAAGTCCGCCGGCATTTTCTTCTCGGCATTGGCGATCGACGACAGCGGCGCCGGGACGATCTTCCAGCGATAGGGCGAATCGGCGGTGCGCTGGATCACCGGCATCGTTGCGTTCAAGCCTTTCAACGCGTATTGCACGGCCTTGCGCCCGACCGCGCGCGCCTGCTCGAAATCGGTTTGCGAGGCGATGTGGCGCGCCGAGCGTTGCAGGTAATCGGGGAGGGTCCAGTGCACCTTCAGGCCGAGTTCCTGTTGCACGCGTCCGGCCAAGTGCGCGGCGACGCCCCCCAGCTGGGTGTGGCCGAAGGCGTCCTTGGCGGCGCCGGCATCGGCGACGAAGCGGCCATCGGCATCGCGGATGCCTTCGCTCGCCACCACCACGCACCAGCCGACGCGTTCGACCACCGCTTTCACCTGCGCCAGGAACGCCGCTTCGTCGTAGGCGCGTTCCGGGAACAGGATGATGTGTGGCGCTTCGTCTTCACCACGTCCGGCCAAGCCGGCGGCGGCGGCCAGCCATCCGGCGTGGCGGCCCATCGCTTCGTAGACGAAGACCTTGGTCGATGTTTTCGCCATGGCGGCGACGTCGAGTGCGCATTCTCGTACCGACACCGCGGTGTATTTCGCAGCGGAACCGAAGCCGGGGCAGCAGTCGGTGACGGCGAGATCGTTGTCGACCGTCTTGGGTACGCCGATGCAGGTCAAGGGATAGCCGAATTCCTGTGCCAGCTGCGACACCTTCAATGCGGTATCGGCGGAATCGTTGCCGCCGTTGTAGAGGAACCAGCGCACGTCGTGGCGGCGGAAAGTTTCCAGCAGCTGTTCGTAGCGGGCGCGGTCTTCTTCCAGCGATTTCAGCTTGACCCGGCAACTGCCGAAGGCACCGCCCGGGGTATGGACCAGCATCCGCACCTGCGCCGGTGTCATCGCCGACGTGTCGAACAAGTCGTCGGCGAGCGCGCCGAGGATGCCGTTGCGCGCGGCCAGCACCTTGACCTTGCGGGCGCGTGCCTCGCTGATGACGCCGGCGGCCGTGGTGTTGATGACCGCGGTGACGCCCCCGGACTGGGCGTAGAGCAGGGTGCCCTGGGGCGAGGTCGGACGGGTCATGGCTGCGCTCCCGGCTGGGTTTTCGGGTGGGATGCGCTAAGCTGGCACGGAGTCCGGATGGAGTCCAGCGTCCGGGAATTGTTGTCATTTACATGGAGTGAGCATGCGACTGGTTCTCCTCGGCCCCC
>JAFEBY010000014.1 GCA_018242465.1 Pseudomonadota bacterium
ATCGAATTAAACCACATACTCCACCGCTTGTGCGGGCCCCCGTCAATTCCTTTGAGTTTCAGTCTTGCGACCGTACTCCCCAGGCGGCGAACTTAACGCGTTAGCTTCGATACTGAGAGCCAAGTTGCTCCCAACATCCAGTTCGCATCGTTTAGGGCGTGGACTACCAGGGTATCTAATCCTGTTTGCTCCCCACGCTTTCGTGCCTCAGTGTCAGTGCTGGTCCAGATAGTCGCCTTCGCCACTGGTGTTCCTCCCGATCTCTACGCATTTCACTGCTACACCGGGAATTCCACTATCCTCTACCGCACTCTAGTGATCCAGTATCAAATGCAGTTCCCAGGTTGAGCCCAGGGCTTTCACATCTGACTTAAACCACCACCTACGCACGCTTTACGCCCAGTAATTCCGAGTAACGCTTGCACCCTTCGTATTACCGCGGCTGCTGGCACGAAGTTAGCCGGTGCTTATTCTTCCGGTACCGTCATGATCCTGGGTTATTAACCCAGAACTTTTCTTTCCGGACAAAAGGGCTTTACAACCCGAAGGCCTTCTTCACCCACGCGGCATGGCTGGATCAGGCTTGCGCCCATTGTCCAATATTCCCCACTGCTGCCTCCCGTAGGAGTCTGGACCGTGTCTCAGTTCCAGTGTGGCTGATCATCCTCTCAGACCAGCTACGGATCGTCGCCTTGGTGGGCCTTTACCCCGCCAACTAGCTAATCCGACATCGGCTCATCTATCTGCGTGAGGCCTTGCGGTCCCCCACTTTCTCCCGTAGGACGTATGCGGTATTAGCGTAAGTTTCCCTACGTTATCCCCCACAAATAGGCAGATTCCGATGTATTCCTCACCCGTCCGCCACTCGCCACCCAGAGAGCAAGCTCTCCTGTGCTGCCGTTCGACTTGCATGTGTTAGGCCTGCCGCCAGCGTTCACTCTGAGCCAGGATCAAACTCTTCACTTAAGTTTTTCGACTCCAACCCGAAGGTCTTCGTCAATGTTTTGAGTGCAGAGTCCGATCGAGCTCGAAATCACTCGCTTGCTATGCAATTGAATTGACTTGCGCTCTTTCGAACATCTACGTGGACAACGCCACTATCAGACGTCCGCACAAGTTTCCTGCGTACACCTTTTCACAGAACCGGTTGGGCCTCAGCGCCTTCCCCGTTTGCCCCGTTCGCGTTTCGCGTCAGGGAGCCAGCTACTATACAACGTTTTTCGCTACCGTCAACACCTTGCAGCGAAATTTTTTCTTTCGATTCGCTTCGAAGTTTTCGTCGAAGTGAGCCGCACATCTTAACTCGTTTTTCACTGCCGTCAACATCTTGCAGCGAAATTTTTCTTTCCACTCGCCCTGGCGTTTCCGCCGAGGTGAGCCGCACATGATAGCGCGATTCCCATGTCCGTCAACTGCTTTCTTCGTTACCGAAGGCCGCTGCGTCAGGCCGGGCTGCGAATAATACGGGAGATGAATGGGGAGTCAAGCATTTTCTTCGACGAATGTTCTTGACGCTGTCCGGGCAACCGGCAAGATGCTCGGATTCCCCTCATTTTCATGGTCGAAACCGATGCGCCAGATCCGCCTCGCCTTGCTCGTCTCCCTGTCCCTGCTGGCCTCCGGCTGCGCGACTTCGGCGCAATCCACCGCCTGGGTGGAGCTGCAAGGCCATCGTTACGACGTGGAATTGGCCAAAACCGAGGATCAACGTGAACGCGGGCTGATGTTCCGCGACAGCATGGCCGGCGACCACGGGATGCTCTTCATCCATGACAGCGAGGAGCCGCAGGCCTACTGGATGAAAAACACCAAGATTCCGCTGGATATCCTCTATTTCGACAATGGCCTGAAGCTTGTGGCCCAGCAGCGCAATGTGCCGCCGTGCACCCTGGGGGACCGGTGCCCGCCCTATCCCAGCAATGTGCCGGCGCGCTACGTGCTGGAGCTGAACGCCGGCCAGGCCGATGCCATGAACCTGAAGGATGGCGCCGTGCTGGCGGTCAAGCCGGGCGTCACGCCGACGAAATAAGACGGAACCCCCCAGGGTCTGTCCCCGATCCATCTTGAACGGAGGCCTGCGGTTCGTCGCCCGGGGAGCAAGCGCCACCCATCAATGACTGCTTGGGCATTGTGAGCGGCGCAGGCGGCCGCAGGGGCACAACAGGTCGGGGCAGACCGTCAGACTTCGGTCATCTCGAAGTCTTCCTTGGTGACCCCGCAATCCGGGCACGTCCAGGTGTCCGGGACGTCTTCCCAGCGGGTCCCGGGGGCGATGCCCTCTTCTGGTAGCCCCAGCGCTTCGTCATAGATGAAGCCGCAGACCACGCACATCCAGGTGCGGAACGGGACGGTTGCGGCGATATCGGACATGGTTTTGTTGGATGCGGGAAGATGCGCCATTGTCCCACGCGCACCACCGACGCTCCATGTCCACGAAGAATACCCGTTTGCCGCGTCGCGGCCTCTATCTGGTCACGCCCGAGGAGGCTGACAGCGCGCGACTGTTCGAGCGCGTTCGCACGGTGCTGCCATTCGCGGCGCTGCTGCAGTACCGCGACAAGCTGTCCGATGCGGATTCGATGCTGGAACGTGCGCACGGGCTGAAATCGCTGTGCGACGCATTCGATGTGCCACTGATCATCAATGACGATGTCGCGCTGGCGAAAGCCGTGGGGGCCGCCGGTGTGCACTTGGGCGAGGACGATGGCGCGCTCGCCGACGCCCGCGCACTGCTTGGCGACAACGCGATCATCGGCGCGAGCTGCTACGACCGCATCGACCTGGCACGGGGCGCGGTAGCACGCGGTGCCGATTACATCGCGTTTGGCGCGCTGTTCCCATCCCCCACCAAGCCACTGGCGCGCCGGGCCACGCCGGAACTGTTCGCACAGGCAGCATCCCTCGGCGTGCCGCGGATAGCAATCGGCGGCATCACGCCGGACAATGTGCACGCAGCGATCGCCGCAGGCGCTGACTTGGCGGCAGTCATCAGCGGCGTGTTTGACGCGACCGATCCATTGGCCGCTGCGCGCATCTGCGCTTCCGCCTTCGAATGAAACATCCACCAAGAGAGCCATCCATGGATACCGCACGTTCCCACGACCTGTTCACCCGCGCCCTGGAACTGATGCCGGGCGGCGTCAATTCGCCGGTGCGCGCGTTCAAGTCGGTGGGTGGTGACCCGTTCTTCACCTCGCGTGCGGATGGCCCTTGCCTGTTCGATGCCGATGGCAACCGCTACATCGACTATGTCGGTTCGTGGGGCCCGATGATCGTCGGCCACAACCATCCGAAGGTGCTGGACGCGGTGATCGCCGCGGCGCGCGACGGGCTATCGTTCGGCACGCCGAACCCGCTGGAAGTGACGATGGCGGAGACGATCACACGGCTGATCCCGAGTTGCGAAATGGTGCGGATGGTGAACTCCGGCACCGAAGCGACGCTGTCGGCGATCCGACTGGCGCGTGGCGCGACCGGGCGTGCCCGTATCGTCAAGTTCGAAGGCTGCTACCACGGCCACGGCGACTCCTTCCTGGTGAAGGCCGGCAGCGGCGCACTGACCTTCGGCGTACCGACTTCACCGGGCGTGCCCAAGGCATTGGCCGACCTGACGCTGACGCTGCCTTACAACGACATCGAGGCTGCAGAGAAACTGTTCGACGAACACGGCGCCGACATCGCCGCGCTGATCATCGAGCCGGTGGTCGGCAACGCCAATTGCCTGCCGCCACGCGCAGGATTTCTGCAGGCCTTGCGCGAGTTGTGCACGCAATACGGAACGCTGCTGATCTTCGACGAGGTGATGACCGGCTTCCGCGTGGCGCTGGGTGGTGCACAGGCGCGTTATGGCGTGGCGCCCGATCTCTCCACCTTCGGAAAAGTGATCGGCGGCGGCATGCCGGTCGGCGCCTATGGTGGTCGCCGCGAACTGATGGAACAGATCGCGCCAGCCGGCCCGATCTACCAGGCCGGTACGCTGAGCGGCAATCCGGTGGCGATGGCGGCGGGATTGGCGATGCTGGAGTTGATCCAGGCGCCGGGCTTTTATGCGGAACTGGAAGCGAAGACGAATGCGCTGTGCGATGGCCTGGAAGCAGCCGCGCGCGAGACTGGCATCGCCTTCACAACACAACGTGTCGGCGGCATGTTCGGGCTGTTCTTCAGCGCGGAGAGGGTCGATACCTATGCGCAGGCAGTCGCCTGCGATACCGCGCGATTCAACCGTTTCTTCCACGCGATGCTGGAGCGCGGGGTATTCCTGGCGCCGTCGGCGTTCGAGGCCGGCTTCATGTCGTCGGCGCACACGCAGTCCGATATCGATGCCACGATCGCGGCTGCGCGTGAGGCCTTCGCGGAGATTGCAGCTTGATCATCACGCCTGCCTGCGTCCTGTTCGATCTCGACCATACATTGAGCGACTACGACCACGATTTGCGGGTTCGCGTACTGGCGGAGCGCGTCGGTGTAACGCCGGAGCGGATCGAGACGGAACTGTTCACGTCGGGACTGGAGCGCGATTGCGATCGTGGCCTTTACACCACGCAAGCCCAGGTGGATGAACTCGCGCGCCGGCTCGGAGTTGCGGTAACGGTGGAGGACTGCGTGATTGCCCGCGCCACGTCGATGACGCCATTCCCGGAGATGATCGAACTGGTGCGCGAACTGTCGGGCCGGGTGACGCTCGCCATCCTCAGCAACAACGGCTTCCTGGTGCGCGACAACTTCGCGGCGATCTGCCCGGTGTACGCGGATGCATTCGCCGGGCGGTTCCATTGTTCGGCGGAATTCGGCACGCTCAAGCCCGATCCCGCGACCTACGTCGCCTGTGCGCAGACGCTGGGCATCGCGCCGGAGCGCATCTTCTTTTCCGACGACATGGCGGCGAACGCCGAAGGCGCGCTGGCGGCCAGCATGCAGGCTCAGCAGTACCAGGACGCGTCGAAGCTGCGTGCGGCGTTGATCGAAACCGGATTGCTGCCGGGCTGAATTCCTTCGGCGTCAGGCGGCGAGATACACTTCCAGCGCCCGCTCCAACCGCACCAGCCCTTCGGCAACATCACCATCGCCGATATTGAGCGCCGGAACGAAACGCAGCACGTCGGGACCGGCCTGCAGCAACAGCAATCCGTTGGCAGCAGCATGATCGAGGATCGTGCCGGCCTTGCCTGCATGTTCCGGTTTGAGGACGGCACCAAGCATCAGGCCGCGACCACGTACCTGCGAGAACAGCCCGAACTTCCCGTTGATCTTCGCCACGCCATCGCGGATCGCCTGCGATTGGCGCGCGACATTGGCTTCGATCGCGGGTGACGACAGTTCACGCAGCGCGACGCGTGCGACCGCTGCCGCCAGCGGATTGCCGCCGAAGGTGGTGCCGTGCGATCCGTATTGCATGGTTTCAGCAGCGCGCTCGCCAACCAGCATCGCGCCGATCGGGAAGCCGCCACCCAGCGCCTTGGCCAGCGTGACGACATCGGGCTTCACTTCGTCCTGCCAATGCGCGAACAGCGTCCCGGTGCGGCCCATGCCGGCCTGGATTTCATCCAGCACCAGCAGCGCACCATGGCGATCGCAGAGTTCGCGCACGCCGCGCAGATAACCGTCGGCGGCCGGGATCACCCCGCTCTCGCCCTGCACCGGCTCGAGCATCACCGCGCAGACGTCGCCGGCGGCCATCGCCGCGTCGAGTGGGGCGAGATCGTTGAAATCGACGTAGCGGAAGCCCTGCGGCAGCGGTTCGTAGCCTTCCTGGTATTTCGGCTGCGCGGTCGCGGTGACTGTAGCCAGCGTGCGGCCGTGGAAGCTGCCATGGAAAGTGATGATGACGCGGCGTTCCGGCGGACGGCCCTGCGCGGCGGCATGGCGACGCACCAACTTGATCGCAGCCTCGTTGGCTTCCGCACCGGAATTGCAGAAGAACACGCGGCTGGCGAAGCGCGACGCGGCCACCAGTTCCTCGGCCAGTCGCAAGGGCGGTTCGGAATAGAAGACATTGCTGGTATGCCAGAGCTTGCTGGCTTGCGCCGTCAGCGCATCGACCAGCGCAGGGTGCGCGTGGCCGAGGCCGCAGACAGCGATGCCGGCGCCGAAATCGACGTATTCACGGCCTTCGTTGTCCCAGACGCGCGAACCCTGGCCGTGTTCCAGCACCATTTCACGCTGGCGATAGACCGGCACGAGGCGATCGCGGCCGATGTGGAGGAGGTCTTGGGTCGTCATGTGCATGTTCCGAATGAAACGGGTTCCTCGGCGATGCCTCGGAACGACAAAGATGATTACCAGGTGCCGGTATTGGGCATCGATGCCCACGGTTCCTGTGGCGGCAGGTGGCCATCCTGCAGGATCTCGATCGAAACCAGGTCGGGCGACCGCACGAAGGCCATGTGGCCGTCGCGCGGTGGTCGATTGATCGTCACGCCCAGCGCCTGCAGGCGCGCACAGGTGGCGTAGATGTCGGCAACGCGGAAAGCGAGGTGGCCGAAGTTGCGCGCGCTGCCGTAGTCCTCGGTCTTGCCGTCGGCGTCGGGCCAGTTGTACGTCAGTTCGACTTCGGCGTTCGGGGTTTCATCGGCGGCGAGGAAGACCAGTGTGTAGCGGCCCTTTTCGTTCTCCATGCGTCGCGTCTCCTTGAGGCCGAGGCCATCGCAGAAGAAACGCAGCGTGGCGTCGAGATCGCGCACGCGGATCATGGTGTGGAGGTATTTCATCGCTCAGGGATCGAGGAACAGGTCGGGCAGCAGGGGCTTCGAGGGATCGACGGCGTACTGGTCGAAGTCGGTCACGCCGGCTTCGCGCAACACGTCTTCGTCGATGAAGAATTTCCCGGTATTGGACTTGGCATCGCGCACGAGGACCGCCTGTGCAGCGTCGGCGACGATCTCCGGCTTGCGACAACGATCGAGCTCGATCCCGGGAATCATGTTGAGCGCGTCGGTGGCCACGATCGTCTTCGGCCACAGCGCATTGATCGCCACGCCCTTGCGCCCGAATTCGCCGGCGAGCCCCAGCGTCACCAGGCTCATGCCCATCTTCGCCAGCGTATAGGCGGTATGGCCGGCCCACCACTTCGGCTCCAGTGACGGCGGCGGCGCCAGGGTGAGGATGTGCGGGTTCGCCGACTTCATCAGCTCCGGCAGGCTGGCCTGCGCGCACAGGAAGGTGCCGCGTGAGTTCACGCCGGTCATCAGGTCGTAGCGCTTCATCGGGGTATCGAGCACGCCGGCGAGCCAGATCGCGCTGGCGTTGTTGACCAGGATGTCGAGACCGCCGAATTCCTTGACGGTCGCCGCGACCGCGGCATGGACCTGCTCTTCCTCGCGAATGTCGCACTGGATCGCCAAGGCCTGGCCACCGGCCGCGCGCACTTCCTCGGCGACGCTGTGGATCGTGCCCGGCAGCTTGGGGTTGGGCACGCCCGATTTGGCGACGATGGCGACGTTGGCGCCGTCGCGGGCGGCGCGCAGGGCAATGGCACGGCCGATGCCGCGCGAGGCGCCGGTGATGAACAGGGTCTTGCCGCGCAATGTGGACATGAGGTGACTTCCGGAGAACGAGCCCAAATGAGGATTCGAAGTCTACGGCACGATACGCCCGGGTGTGGTCATGATCTTGCCTCGAGGCAATGCCCCGGGCGAGCATGCAGGCAGCCCCTGCCGCGTGCCGACATGTCGACCTCTTCCGCGCTTCGCCATACTGTCTCCCTTCTTTTCGCGTTCGTGTTGGTGTTCCAGCCCACGATCGCCCGGGCCGACGCCGGTCCCGGCGCGCTGCGGATCGATGTCGACGCTCGCGACATCGAGCGCCATGTCCAGCAGGTGAAGCTGCACATTCCGGTGACACCGGGGCCGCTGACGCTGGTGTACCCGCGCTGGATTCCCGGGCATCACGCCCCGACCGGGCCGATCAACCAGATCGCCGGGCTGGTGTTCCATGCCAATGGGCAGGTCGTGCGCTGGCACCGCGATCCGGTCGACATGTACGCCTTCCAGCTCGAGGTGCCCGCAGGGACGTCGGAACTGCAAGCCGAATTCCAGTACTTCAGCCCGACTTCGAAGTCGCAGGGGCGCATCGCGACAACTCCGGACATGCTGGCGATCCAGTGGCACCGCCTGTTGCTGTATCCGGCGGGAAAGCCGGTCGCGGATCAACGCATCGAAGCGACGCTGCATCTTCCCCAGGGCTGGCAGTCGGCAAGTTCGCTGGCCACGACCACGCGCAATGCAGACGCGATCCGCTACGACGAAACCTCGGTCGAGACGCTGGTGGATTCACCGGTTTACGCCGGCGCGCATCTGCGCACAATTCCGCTCGCCGCAGGCGCGCAACCGGTGTCATTGGACGTGATGGCCGACAATGCCCGCGCACTCGACATCACGCCGAAGGTGCTTGCCGCGCATCGCGCGCTGGTGACGCAGGCCGATCGCGTGTTCGGCCAGCGCCCGTTCGCGCACTACGACTTCCTGCTCGCGGTGTCGAAGCAGTTCTCGGGCATCGGGCTGGAACACCAGCAATCCAGCGAGAACGGCCTGCACGCGGGCTATCTGCTCGGCGAAACACCGTTCGTCGATAACGATCTGCTGGCCCACGAATATGTGCACGCCTGGAACGGCAAGTGGATGCGCCCGGAACCGACATGGACGCCGGATTACCAGCAACCGATGCGAAATTCGCTGCTGTGGATGTACGAAGGCCAGACCCAGTATTGGGCCTTCGTGCTAGCCGCGCGCAGTGGACTGTACACGCGCGAACAAGCGATGGCCGTGCTCGCCCGCAACGTTGCCGAGGTCGAGACGCGCAGCGGCCGGCGCTGGCGCGATCTTGAGGACACCGGCAACCAGGGCATCATCGATTTCGATGGATCGCCGCAGGCATTCGAGGACTGGCAGCGCGGCTACGACTTCTACACCGAAGGATCGTTGCTGTGGATGGATGTCGATGCGCGCCTGCGTGAATTGTCCGGCGGACGTCGCAGCCTCGATGATTTCGCCCGCGCTTTCTTTGCCGGACCTGCGGGACCGCGCACGATCAAGCGTTACGTGGAAGCGGACATCATCGCGACACTGCGATCCATCGAGCCAAAGGAAGACTGGAACCGATTCCTCGACCAGCGCCTGCACGACCACGATGCCGCGCCGAATGCTTGGCTGGCACGCAATGGCTGGAAGCTCGTCTGGAAGGACACTGCGAACGCTGCGGTTGCCGACAGCGAACAGAGTGGCAGCTATCGCGATTTCAGCTATTCGCTGGGACTGGTGATCGGCAATGAAGGCGACATCCAGCAGGTGCGCTGGAACAGTCCGGCGTGGCGCGCGGGCATGGCCCGCGACCTGCGCGTGATCGCGGTGAACGGACGCACTTACGACGGCGAGCGACTGGACAACGCCCTGCGCGACGCGATGCATTCACGCCAGCCAACCACGTTGCTGGTCCGCGACCGGGATGCCGTGCGCAGCATCGTCATTCCGTATTTCGACGGACCACGCCAACCGCATCTGGAACGGATTGCGAACACGCCCGATTCACTGGCGGCGCTGCTGGCACCGCGCTGAGTTCAACATCAACTGTTGCGCAGTATCTCGACGAAACGACGCGGCGCGCCATCGAAGCCGCCATTCGACATGAACACCACATGGTCGCCAGCGTGGACGCGCTTGCGCAGCTCGGCGATCAACGTATCGGCATCGGGCACCGCGACGGCCTCGCCACGCAACGCACCGATCACCTTCGCCGCATCCCAGGGCAACTCCGGGCGTGCGAGGAAAACCACGGCATCGGCGCCCTCCAGCGATGGCGCCAGTGCATCGGCGTGGGCGCCCAAGCGCATCGAATTGCTGCGCGGCTCCATCGCCACGACGATTCGTGCGCCGCCAACGCGTGCGCGCAACCCGGCGAGCGTGGTCATGATCGCGGTCGGATGGTGGGCGAAATCGTCGTAGACAGTGACATCGCCGACTTCACCCACCACTTCGAGGCGACGCTTGACGCTGTGGAAATTGGCCAGCGAAGGAATCACCGACGCGACATCGACACCCACCGCATTGCAGGCTGCCAGCGCGGCGAGGCCGTTCATCACGTTGTGGCGTCCGAGCATCGGCCAGCGCACGGTTCCAACCTGCACGTCCTTGTGGATGACATCGAACACGCTGCCGTCGGCCTCGACCAGTCGTGCCGACCAATCGAAACCGTCGCCGATGCCGAAAGTTTCGACCGGCGTCCAGCAGCCCATCTCCAACACCCGCTTGAGGTTCCGGTCTTCACCGTTGACGACCAGGCGGCCATTGCCCGGCACCGTGCGCACCAGATGATGGAACTGGCGCTCGATCGCGGCGAGGTCGGGGAAGATGTCGGCGTGGTCGTATTCGAGGTTGTTGAGGATCGCGACCCGAGGTCGGTAATGGACGAACTTGCTGCGCTTGTCGAAGAAGGCGGTGTCGTATTCGTCGGCCTCGACCACGAATTCCCTGCCCGCGCCGATGCGTGCGGAGACGCCGAAATCCTCGGCGACGCCACCGATCAGGAAGCCCGGTGTGCGGCCGGCGGCTTCCAGCAGGAAAGTGGTGATGGTGGTGGTGGTGGTCTTGCCGTGGGTGCCGGCAACGGCAATGGTGGTGCGACCGGGCAGCACGTGATCGCGCAGCCACTCCGCGCCCGAGGTGTAGGCGAGCGCGTGGTCGAGCACGTGCTCGACCGCCGGATTGCCACGCGACAGCGCGTTGCCGATGACGATGGCGTCGCAGTCGGGCGAGATGTTGGTGGGCGCGTAGCCTTGGCGAAGCTGGATGCCGAGTTGCTCGAGTTGCGTCGACATCGGCGGATACACCGCCTGGTCGCTGCCTTCGACCGTGTGGCCGAGTTCGCGCGCGAGGGCGGCAACGCCGCCCATGAAGGTGCCGGCGATGCCGAGGATGTGCAGTTTCATGTTGCCTTCGGGATGGCGGGAGTCCTCAACCGACCGCGCGGCCGGCGCCGAGCGATTCGATGATGCGGGCGAACACCTCGTCGAGGCTGCCGACGCCATCGACCGCGCGCAGAATGTCGTGCTGGCGGTAGTGGTCGATCACCGGCGCGGTCTGGTCGGAATACACCTTGAGGCGCGTACGCACGGATTCCGGGGTGTCGTCGGCGCGGCCTTCGGCCTTGGCACGACCGGCGATGCGTTCGACCAGCAGTTCCGACGGCACTTCCAGCAGCACCGCAACATCGGCGGGCTGGCCGATCTTCGCCAGCAACGCATCGAGCGCCTGCGCCTGGGCACGGTTGCGCGGATAGCCATCCAGGATGAAGCCGTTGGCGGTATCGGGGCGCGAGAAGCGATCTTCCAGCATGCCGAGCAGGATGGCGTCGCTGACCAGTTCGCCGCGCGCCATCACCACCGAAGCCTCCAGGCCCAGCTTGCTGCCGGCCGCCACTTCCGCACGCAGCAGATCGCCAGTGGAAATGTGCGGAACCTGCAGGTGTTCCTTCAGGCGCACCGCCTGTGTGCCTTTGCCGGAACCGGGGGGGCCGAGGAGAACCAGTCGCATGCTCACTCCATGTAAATGACAACAATTCCCGGACGCTGGACTCCATCCGGACTCCGTGCCAGCTTAGCGCATCCCACCCGA
>JAFEBY010000015.1 GCA_018242465.1 Pseudomonadota bacterium
CGCGACTGGAAAAGCCGCACATCGGGAACTGCGGCGTTCCCTTCATGAAGAGGACGATGGGGTGGCCTTCGACATCGGCCTTGATGCGGTCCATGACGGACATGACGATCTCCGGGAGTTGCATGCACGGACCACTGACGGGCGGTCCGCTAGAATGCACATTCTACCGCTTGCCCGAGGTTTCCCCATGGCCATCGAATTGCCCGCCCTTCCCTACGATCGCACCGCGCTGGAACCGCATATTTCCGGCGAAACCATCGACTACCACTACGGCAAGCACCACAAGGCCTATGTCGACAACCTCAACGGCCTGATTGCCGGCACCGAGTTCGAGAAGATGGACCTGGTGGAGATCGTCAAGAAATCGCAGGGTGGCATGTTCAACAACGCCGCGCAGGTGTGGAACCACAGCTTCTACTGGAACTGCATGAAGCCGAATGGCGGTGGCGAGCCAACCGGCAAGCTGGCCGATGGCATCAACAAGGCTTTTGGCGATTTTGCTGCCTTCAAGCAACAGTTCACCGACACCGCGATCAAGACCTTCGGTTCCGGCTGGGCATGGCTGGTGCAGCGCAAGGATGGTTCGCTGGCCCTGGTCAGCACCTCGAATGCCGCCACCCCGCTGACCGGCGACGACACCCCGCTGATGACCTGCGACGTGTGGGAACACGCGTACTACATCGACTATCGCAACCTGCGCGCGAAGTACATGGAGAACTTCTGGAGCCTGGTGAACTGGGACTTCATCGCCGGCAACATGAAGTAACCGCGTGACGTTCACGCCGAACCAGTTGTTGCCCTACGCCACCCCGCTGCTGATCGCGTGGGTGTTCTACCGGCGCGTGCGCGGCAATTTCGGGCCACAGGCGTGGAAGCCAGGGCGGGTGTATTTCCGTCTCGCCCTGGTTTCACTGGTGACGGTGATGCTGGCGCTCGCTGCGGTCGTCGTGCCGCATGCGGCGCTGCCGATGGCAGGCGGGCTGCTCGCAGGCATCGCGCTGGGATGGTTCGGCCTGCGCCATACCCACGCCGAATGGCGCGCCGGCGTGCGTACCTACATTCCGAATCCGTGGATCGGCGGCCTGCTGACGCTCGCACTGGCGGGGAGGCTGGTCTGGCGCTTCACCCAAGGCGGCGGGATGACCGGCGCGCAACAGCAGCCGAGCGTGCTGACCATGGCGATCGCCGCGGTGCTCATCAGCTACACGCTGGTCTACAACATCGGATTGATCGTGCGGATGCGCGAACTCGGCGATCATCCACCGGCAGCCTGAAGCGTTACCCGCGCAACGCCTCGATCACCGGCGCAACCTGAGCCTCGCGCCCCAACGCCGTACCGACACGCTGCAACGCACCCGCCAACGCCTGCGCGGAATCATCGCGCAACGTCGCATGGCCAACCTTGCGCCCGGCACGCGCTTCCTTGCCGTAATCGTGCCAGTGGCCGCCGGCTTCCGCGAGTACCGGATTCGCATCGGGCATCGCGCCGATCCAGTTGAGCATGCAAGCGTGGCCGACCATGCGCGTGCTGCCGAGCGGCAGGCCCAGCACCGCGCGCAGGTGATTCTGGAACTGCGAGGTCTCCGCACCTTCGATGGTCCAGTGGCCGGAGTTGTGCACGCGCGGCGCGATCTCGTTGGCCATCAACTTGCCATCGCGCACGAACAGTTCGAGCGCGAACACGCCGACGTAATCGAGCGACTCCGCCAACGCGCGCGCATGCGCCGTCGCCTGCGCTTCCAGTTCCACGGAAAATCCTGCCGGCGCCAGACTGGCCGACAGCACGCCATCGACATGCCAGTTGCGGGTCAGCGGCCAGGTGCGGAATTCGCCATCACGGGCACGCACGCCAACCACGGATGCTTCCGCTTCGAATGGCACGAAGGCTTCGAGGATCAAACCGGTGCGGCTGGCCTGCGTACCCAGCGCATCCCACGCGGCATCAAGCGTTGATGCTTGTGCGTCGCGCAGGCGGAACTGGCCCTTGCCGTCGTAGCCGAGGCGACGCGTCTTGAGGATGCACGGCGCCCCGATCTTCGCCACTGCCGCATCCAGTCCGGCGCGATCGGGCACGTCCATGAAGTCGGGAACGGGAATGCCAAGTTCGCGAAACAGGGTTTTCTCGGCGAGGCGGTCCTGCGTCAAGCCCAACGCACGCGGATTCGGGAACACCGGCACGCGATCGGTCAACCATTGCGCAGACTGCGCCGGCACATTCTCGAAATCGAAAGTGGCGATGTCGATGCGCGAAGCGAATTCCGCCAACGCGGCTTCATCGGTGTAGTCGCCTACCACCATCGGCGCGAACTGCCCGGCACAGGCATCGGCCACGCTGTCGAGCACGAGGAAACGCAGACCGAGGGGTGCGCCGGCCAAGGCCATCATCCGGGCCAATTGGCCGCCACCGAGAATGCCGATGCTTGTCATGGGGGCGTCGTGGTCATGCGATGCGCGGATCGTCCGCTGCCTTGACGTCATCAGTCTGCTTCTGGCGGAACGCGGCGAGCGAATTTGCGATGCCAGGATCGGTCGTCGCCAGCATCGCCGCCGCGAACAGCGCGGCATTGGCGGCACCGGCATGGCCAATGGCGAAGGTCGCGACCGGAATGCCGGCCGGCATCTGCACGATCGACAGCAGCGAATCGAGTCCGTTCAACGCCTTCGACTGCACCGGCACGCCGAGTACCGGCAACGCGGTTTTCGATGCCAGCATGCCCGGCAGGTGCGCGGCGCCCCCGGCGCCGGCGATGATCGCGCGCAGGCCGCGTGAGGCAGCGCTTTCGGCGTAGGCGAACAGGACGTCGGGCGTGCGATGCGCCGACACCACTTTCACCTCGTGCGGAATGCCCAGCGCGTGCAGCTTTTCGGCTGCATGCAGCATGGTTTCCCAGTCGGATCGCGAACCCATCACGATGCCCACGACGGGCTTTTCGGAAGAATGGGCCGGGTGATCGCCGCTCATCGCCGTCTCCACGATTAAAGACGTATTCTATCGGTTCCCACCTCGCATACCGTCAATTCCGCCGCATGGACAAGAAGTTGCTGGACATCCTGGTCTGCCCGGTCACCCGCCAGCCGCTGGCCCAGCTTGATGGCGAACGCCTGAAGGCACTCAATACCGCGATCGGCCAGTCCGGCGTGCAATTCGGTGGCCATCGCCAGACCGACGCCCTGCGCGAGGCACTGGTGACCCGCGATGGCAAGCGCATCTATCGCGTCGATGACGGCATCCCGGTGCTGCTGCCCGACGAGTCGCTGGACGCGGGATCGCTGGCCGGGCCGGCGCAGGGATGAGTTCCGTCGCACCGAGCGTGCAGCCACCCGATCCGGCGGTGGTCGCGGAGAACGTGCGCGCCGCCTTGGCAGAAGACATCGGCAGCGGCGACGCCACCGCCAGCCTGTTGCCCGACAGCATCGATAGCGCCTACCTGCTATGCAAGGAAGACGCGGTGATCGCTGGGCGACCATGGTTCGACGCCTGCCATCGTGCGCTCGATCCCGATGTCCGCATCGACTGGCATGTCGAGGAAGGCACGCGCGTCAAGGCCGGCACCGTGCTGGCGATCTTGCATGGGCATAGCCGCGCGCTGGTCACTGCGGAACGCACCGCGCTCAACTTCCTGCAAACGCTGTCGGGCACCGCCACGACCACCGCACGCCACGTCGAGGCCGTCGCCGGCACGCGCGCGCAGATCCTCGATACCCGCAAGACCCTGCCCGGACTGCGCATCGCCCAAAAATACGCAGTACGGATGGGCGGTGGCCACAACCATCGCATCGGCCTGTACGACACGGTGATGTTGAAGGAGAACCACATCCGTGCCGCCGGCTCCATCGCTGCGGCCGCGAAGCTCGCGCGCACGCGTTTTCCGCAACTGCCCTTGGTGATCGAAGTCGAGACGATCGTGCAGCTGCGCGAAGCGCTGGCCACCGATTGCACCCGCATTCTCATCGACGATTTCGATGCGACGGTGCGCCGCGAGGCAGTCCGCATCGCCCATGGCGAATTCGGCGGAAAGATCCCGCTGGAAGTGTCGGGCAGCGTCGATCTTGCTTCGTTGCGCGCCATCGCCGAAGACGGCGTCGACTGCATTTCCATCGGCGCGCTCACCAAGCACGTGCATGCCATCGACCTGTCGATGAAGCTGGGGCCGCCACCGCAAGGATCATGACCATGACCAATCGGATCTCCCTCACGCTCTCCTCCCTGCTGCTGGTCGGCGTGGCCACGACGGCATCGGCGCAATCGCAAATCACGCCAGTACCGACCACGCCGCCGGTTGCGCAGCCGCAGCAGCCTGCCCAATCGCAGCCGCCGGTACCGCCGACTGCGACTCAAACGCAGCAACAACCGCAATCAACGATTCCAATGCCGGCTCCCTCCCCGCGTGCCTACGTGCCGACCGGGACGCCATCGCAGCGCATCCTCGAAATCGCCCGCCGCGAAAACCGCAACTGGTATTCACCCTTCATCGCGACCGATGGCGGGTTGCGCACCCTCCCAGTCACCGAAGCCGAGCGTTCGCGCCTCAACGACGGCAGTGAAGCCTGGCAGAAAGTCACGGAATACTGGCGTGATGGCAACACCCTGGGTGAGATGGTCGCTGGCGGTCGCCCCGGCGCCAGCGCCTGCGAATCAGCCTTCGGCATGGTCACCGCCGGCATCCGCGCCGATTGCCGTGGCTTCATCATCGATACGCCATGGTCGGCGGCTTTCATTTCCTACGTGATGACCAAGGCGCAGATTCCCGGCTTCCACGTCTCACCGCGCCACATCGACTACATCCGCGACGCCTTTGCCAACCGCGGACCGTATTTCGCGATCAATCCCGGCATCTCGCGCCCGCAGATCGGTGACCTGCTGTGTTACGTGCGGCTGTCACGCACCATCATCGGTTACGACGGCCTGCGCGCCGCGCTTGCCGCCAATCCATCGCTCAACCAGGCCGCGCATTGCGACGTGGTCGTACGTACCGATTTCACCGGGCACTTCGTCGAAACCATCGGTGGCAATGTCGAAAACGCAGTGACCTTGCGCAAGTTGCAGCTGGACGCGCAGAACCTGCTGGTGCTTCCGCGCCCGGTCAATCTGGTCCCGCAGGGCGAGGAAGGCGACATCGAAGCCGGTTGCTCACCCGACAACGAATCGGCCTGCAGTTTCAATCGCCAGAATTGGGCAGCACTGTTGCGCCTGCGTGATCCATGAGTGATGCCGCCCCCCTCATCATCCTGATCGTGTTCGGCATCGGCTTCGGGTGGTGGCAATCCGCACGCGGCGCCTATGATCGCGCCCGCGAACTCGGCCGCAATGCCTGCAACGTCGCGCAGGTGCAGTGGTTGGACGAGAGCGTGCAAAGTGCCGGCATCCGTCTGCGCCGCGATCCCGGCGACGGCTGGTTGAAGCTCGAACGCCGGTTCCGCTTCGAATATTCCAGCGATGGCAATGATCGCCACGCCGGGCAGCTGGTGTTGCTGGGTACACGGCTGGTGGAATTCGTCGGACCGGTCAAGCCCGAGCCGGTGGCATACGCGGATTTCGGTTCGACGATGCAGCAGTAACAGCTCGCACGCGCTGGCTTGGACTCTTCGCGAAAAGCATCGCCCAGCTGAGCGCCTGCTGCGGTTATCCATATGTCCGACACGCCGTAAATCCATCCATGGAGGCTCATCCGCCGCCCGCTACGCGGGACCGGCCACTCGCTAGCGCTCATGGCGTTCGGAATTGCCACGCGGCATGCCGCGTAGCGGCAGTTCCTCACCCATGCTGCGTATGGTCGGCCATACGGACGAACCGCACAGGCGTCGCTGGTGGCAGTTTTTTCGCTCTCTCCGAGAAAGCAACAACACGCGCGCGGAAGTGGGTTGCTGCTCCGATGCGCGGGCATTGCGCCGCATGGGTGAGGCAAGCGCTTGCGAACCATTGGTACGCGCGCAGCCGAACGCCATGAGCGCTAGCGAATGGCCGGTCCCGCGTAGCGGGCGGCGCATGAGCCTACATGGACGTACTCGCGGCGTCCCGCGCAGCGGAGTGGTAACCCACGCCACCAGCGCGTGCTATGCGCCCGTTACTTCACGATCTTCAGATGCGCGCCGCGCTTCGGCGGCGGCGTCGGCGATGGCTCGTCGTCGCCAGCGTCATCGGACGCCGCCTCGCTCGGCACGCTGCGCAGCGGCGAGACTGCGTGTGGTGCAGAAGATTCCTGCTGATCGCCACCGGCATCTTCCACGGATTCAACGCCATCGCCCGCGGCTTCCACATCCGGCGGCAACGCCATGCCCATCCCGGTTTCGCGCGCATAGATCGCCAGCACCGCATCGATCGGCACGAACACCGCGTGGCTGACGCCCCCGAAACGCGCATTGAAGGCGATCAGGTCGTTGTCCATGCGCAACTGCCCCACCGCGCGCTCGGCGATGTTCAGTACCACTTGTCCATCACGGATCGTGCTCGGCGGAACACTCACGCCTGGGCGTCTGGCATCCACCAGCACATGCGGCGTCATGCCGTTATCGACGATCCATTCATAGATCGCCCGCAACAGGTACGGGCGCTGGCTAGTCATCGCCGGGTTGTCGTTCCCACTCACTCCGGCATCGCGCGCAGTTTCTTTTCCGCTTCGGTCAGGCTGCGAGTGAAGCCCGGGTTGCGGAAGATGCGGTTGCCGTATTCCTCGATCACCTTGCCGTCCTTCGGCAGCGCGACATCCAGCGCCTGCAAGCGCCAGATGATCGGCGCCATTGCGCAGTCGGCCAAGCTCATTTCGGTGTTGAGGAAGAACTTGCTTGCCTTGAACAGCGGAATCGACTGCACCAGCAGTTCCGACAGGCGCTTGCGGCCGGCTTCAGCCTGGGTCTTGTTGCCGAGCTGGATCGCCTGCACCTGCGGCACCCAGTCGTGCTCGATGCGCAACATCGCCAGGCGCACACGGGCGCGCGAGATCGGGTCCATCGGCATCAGGGTTGGATGCGGATAGCGTTCGTCGAGGTATTCACTCACCACCGATGCCGCATACAGCACCAGATCGCGCTCAACCAGGGTCGGCACCGACTGGTACGGGTTGAGGTCGATCAGGTCCTCCGGGGGCGACTGCGGATCGACCGGCACGAGGTCATAGGTCACACCCTTCGCCGCCAGCACCAACCTGACGCGATGGCAGACCACGTCGTCCAGCGCGGAATACAGGGTCAGCGTGTTGCGCGAGCGCGGTCCGCCTGTGGGTGCCATCGTCATCATCGGTTTCTCCTTCTGGCCCGGCCAACGCCGGGGCCATCTCCACGTGCGCCGTTCAGTGCACGTCCTTCCAGTATTCGCGGTTGAGCAGCCACGCCAGGAACGTGAACAGCGCGAGGAACGCCATCACCCACACGCCGATCTGCGGGCGCTTCAACCCTGCGGGTTCGCCTGCATATTCGAGGAAGGTGGTGATATCGCGTGCCACTTGGTCGAACTGCTGCGGTTTCAGCGTGCCCGGAGACGCCACCACCAGGCGGCTGATGCAGCCCTGGTCAGTATCGGTAGTCCCATGTGGGCAAGCCATGATGGCCTGGCCTTTCTCGTCCTTCTCGCCGGTCGCGACCTTCGCGGTGTATTCCGGCTGCTGGGTGCCCTGCAGCGACCACAGTGGGTTCGGCATCGACGCACCCGGGAAGATCGTGTTGTTCCAGCCGACCGGCCGGGTCGGGTCGAGATAGAACGACTTCAGGTAGGTGTAGATCCAGTCGCTGCCACGTACGCGCGCGATCAGCGAAAGATCCGGCGGTTCCTTGTTGAACGCAGCCTTGGCCATCTCCGGCGTCATCGACGCCAGGATCGGCTCGCCGATGTTCTTCACGCCGGTGACGTTGAGCTGGTCCATCACTTCCTGCTCGGTCAGCCCGAGGTCATCGCCCAAGCGCGAGTAACGCAGGTGCTTCAGTGAGTGGCAGCCGGCACAGTAGCTCAGGAAGTCCCTGGCTCCGCGTTGCAACGAACCCTTGTCGGTGAGGTCGGTGCCTGCGGATTGCAGGGCAACACCATCCTCCGACGCCAGCACTGGCGCGGACAGTAGGCCCAGCAATGCGAATGCGGCGAGCGACTTCAGCATGTTCTTCGGTGTCATCGACTTAATCATGGTTGAAGGTCACCCGCTCCGGCACCGGCTTGGTCTTGTCGATCTTGGTCCAGATCGGCATGGTCAGGAAGAAGAGGTAGTAGAAGACGGTCAGCACGCGGCCGATGATCGCTTCCTTGGGATCGGTGCCCGGACCGCCGCCGATCTTCGCCAGCCAGATGAAGGCGATGGCGAAGCCCAGCAGCATCGCCCACGACAGCTTGCCGCGATAGCGATAGGACTTGACCGGCGAACGATCCAGCCACGGCACCAGGAACAGCAGCACGATGGCCCCGAACATCACCAGTACGCCCCACAACTTGATGCCGAAGAAGGACGGCACCACGCGCAACATCGCGTAGTACGGGGTGAAGTACCACACTGGCTTGATGTGCGCCGGAGTCACCAACGGGTTGGCCGCGGTGAAGTTGTCGTGCTCCAGGAACAGGCCGCCGAAATTCGGGATGAAGAAGATCACGAACGCCGCGAACATCAGGAAGAAGCCGATGCCGACGAGGTCGTGTACGGTGTAGTACGGATGGAACGGAATGCCGTCAGCCGGCTTGTTCGCGTCCCAGCGGTTGCCCTTCGGGCCCTTCTTGATCTCGACACCGTCGGGATTGTTCGAACCGACTTCGTGCAGGGCGCCGAGGTGCAGCACCACCAGCAACAGCAGCACGATCGGCAACGCGATCACGTGCAACGCGAAGAAGCGGTTGAGCGTGGCGTCCGACGGGATGTAGTCGCCCATGATCCAGTGCGTCAGATCGGTGCCGATCACCGGGATCGCCCCGAACAGCGAAATGATCACCTTGGCGCCCCAGAACGACATCTGGCCCCATGGCAGCACGTAGCCCATGAAGGCTTCCGCCATCAGCACCAGGTAGATCACCATGCCGAGCAGCCACACCAGCTCGCGCGGCTTGCGATAGCTGCCGTACATCAGGCCGCGGAACATGTGCAGGTAGACGGCGATGAAGAACAGCGACGCGCCGGTCGAATGCATGTAGCGGATCAGCCAGCCCCAGTCGACATCACGCATGATGTATTCGACGGAATCGAACGCCTCTTTCGCGTCCGGCTTGTAGTGCATGGTCAGGAAGATGCCGGTCAGGATCTGGTTGACCAGCACGACCAGGCTGAGCACGCCGAAGTAGTACCAAAAGTTGAAGTTCTTTGGTGCGTAGTACTCGGTCATGTGCTTGCGGTAGATCGGCATCAAAGCCGGCGCGCGCTCGTTGACCCAGTCCATGACGCCCTGCGCAGTACGCGTGACGAGATTGCTCATTTACGCGGCTCCCGGCGGATCGATGCCGATGACGAGGTTGTCGCCTTCGAAGTGATACGGCGGCACCGGCAGGTTGGCCGGCGCAGGTTGCGCCTTCAGCACGCGACCAGCCATGTCGTACTTCGACTTGTGGCAGGGGCAGAAGAAACCACCCTTCCAGTCGGGATCGAACGGCTCGGGCTTGACCTCGGAATGCAGCTCGGGGGCGCAGCCGAGATGGGTGCAGACGCCGATCAACACCAGCACGTCGGGCTTGAGCGAACGGTGTTCGTTCTGCGCGTACTTGGGCTGCTGATCGGTGTTCGACGACTTGGGATCGGCAACCAGGGCGTCCATCTGCGGCAGCATGTCCAGCATCTGGGTGGTGCGCTTGATCACGTAGATCGGCTGGCCACGCCAGGCGATGCCGCCACCAAGGAGCTGTCCGGCCACCAGGCTGGAAACATTGACGGTCACCGGTCCGCCGGCAACCTTGGCGCGTGCGCTCGGATTCCAGGACTTGATGAAGGGAACCGCCGCGAAACCCGCGCCTACCGCGCCCACGACCACGGTCGTCGCAGTCAGGAAGCGCCGACGTCCCGGATTCCCCGGACCGTCGTGTACTTCGTTATTGGCCATCCGGCACTCCGAAAGCAAAGATGTTTAAGGTTGGCGATCCGCCCGGACGCGCTGCCGCGCCCGGCCATCGTTCGACAGGAAAGTGTAACGGAAGCCTTAACGAGCCGACAATCCGCTGGACCGCCCAGGGACGCGACACTGTGCTCAGTTGGCGCTGCTGCGGGACCGGTAGCGGTCGGCCAGGGTGCGGACGCGCTCGACATAGGCGCGGGTCTCGCTGTAGGGCGGTACCCCGCCGTACCTGTCCACGGCGCCCTCGCCGGCGTTGTAGCCGGCGGCAATCCGGGTGAGGTCATTGCCGTAACGCTTGGCCAGCCAGGCCAGGTACTGGACACCGCCGCGGATGTTCTGGGCGGCATTGAAGGCGTCGGAGACCCCGAAGCGGCGGGCGGTGGCAGGCATCAGCTGCATCAGGCCCTGGGCCCCGACCCGGGACATCGCCCGAGGGTTGTAGGCCGATTCGGCATGGATAATGGCGCGCACGATCGCCTCGTCAACGCCGTACAGCTTGGCGGCCGAGGTGATTTCACTCTGGTAGGCGGTGGTGTTGAGCGCCAAGGTCCGGAAGTTCACGTGCGATACCGGATCACAGGCGAAGCAGCGTTCGATGAAGGAATAGCGGATGGTCCTCACGTCACCGCCGGAGATGCCGCGAGGTGGGGCACTTGTCACGTAGCGCACACCGTCCTTCATGTAGGAATACACCGCGCCGGAGACACGGCGCTCGCTGCGTTCGGGAACGGGATTGCCGGTGGCGGACACGGTGGGAACCGCAGCAGGAACGCTGGCATCACCCGTGGAAGGGGTCGGTACGGGAGCCACATTGGCCGGCTCCACTTTGGAGATCGCACGACGAGGCGCGGGAGTGCGTGCAGCCTTGTAATTGCCCAGGGCGGTACACCGCATGCCGGCCAGTCGCGTCCCGGAATAGGTCGTGCCGTCAGCACTTTCGCAACGGTACAACGATCCTGCGGCTGCCGGCCCTGCCAGCAACACAAGGGAAAGAAGTAGCGTGAGGCGACCCCCGGACATGCCGCCAGTCTCCACGAATCCGGCAAAAATTCAAGTCCCGACAATGGGTTGCGCCCATTCATCGTTCACTTTTGCCGTACACTGCGCGCCCACCATCCGGCCCGGACTCCCCACCGTGCCCCGGAGACCAAGATGACCGACCTGACTGCCGTCAAAGGCAAGCTGTACATCCAGACCCACGGCTGCCAGATGAACGAGTACGATTCGGCGAAGATGGCCGACGTTCTCGCCGAACACGAAGGCCTGGAATTGACCACGAACGCCGAAGAAGCCGACGTGATCCTGGTCAATACCTGCTCGATCCGCGAAAAAGCGCAGGAAAAGGTGTTCAGCCAGCTCGGTCGCTGGCGCAGCCTGAAGCAAGGCGACAAACCGGTGCTGATCGGCGTTGGTGGCTGCGTCGCCAGCCAGGAAGGCGAAGGCATCGTCAAGCGCGCGCCCTACGTCGACCTGGTGTTCGGGCCGCAGACCCTGCACCGACTGCCGGAACTGATCCGCGCCCGCCGCGAATCCGGCCGTCCGCAGGTCGACATCAGTTTCCCCGAGATCGAGAAGTTCGACGCCCTGCCCGAACCCCGCGCCGAAGGCCCGACCGCCTTCGTCTCGATCATGGAAGGGTGCTCCAAATACTGCTCGTTCTGCGTGGTGCCCTATACCCGTGGCGAGGAAGTGAGTCGCCCCTTCGGGGATGTGCTGGTGGAAGTTGCCCAGCTCGCCGCCCAGGGCGTGCGCGAGATCAATCTGCTTGGCCAGAACGTCAATGCCTACCGCGGCCCGATCAGCGACAGCGATGAGGTCGCCGACCTCGCCCTGCTGATCCGCACCATCGCCGAGATCGACGGCGTCCAGCGCATCCGCTTCACCACCTCGCATCCGCTGGAATTCTCGGACTCGCTGATCGAGGCCTATCGCGACGTGCCCAAGCTCGCCAATTACCTGCATCTCCCGGTGCAGTCCGGCAGCGACCGCATCCTCTCGGCAATGAAGCGCGGCTATACCGCGCTTGAATTCAAGCAGAAGATCCGCAAGCTGCGCGCGGTGCGCCCGGACATCGCCATCAGCTCCGACTTCATCGTCGGCTTCCCGGGCGAGACCGATGCCGATTTCGACAAGACGATGAAGCTGATCGAGGACGTCGGTTTCGACCAATCGTTCTCCTTCATCTATTCGCGTCGCCCCGGGACGCCAGCCGCCGATCTCGCCGACGACGTCAGCGACGAAACCAAGCACGCGCGGCTGTCACGCCTGCAGGCGCACATCAATGCGCACAGCTTCGAGCTGTCGAAGGCGATGGTGGGCACGACGCAACGCATCCTGGTCACCGGCACCTCGCGCAAGGACAACAGCGAACTCACCGGCAAGACCGAGAACATGCGCCAGGTGAATTTCGCCGGGCCTCCGCGTCTGGTCGGGGGCTTCGTCGATGTCGTCATCACTGAGGCGCTGCCGAATTCGCTGCGCGGGCGGGTGGCGACAACGGAAGACAGCACCGGCATGTGAACCTTCCGCCATGCCGTCGATACGCCCATCCCTGTTGGTCATCGCGTTGTCGGCACTGGTGCAAACCGGCTGCATGACCACGCATGCGGTGGATGCCGCGCAGCGCCCACCTGCATGGGCGCAGCCCGTCGCAAATGACGAATTGCACAATCTGCACCAGGTGACGCCAACGTTGTGGCGTTCATCGCTGCCAGACGCACGGGGATTCGCGGCAGCCGACGCGCTCGGCATCCGCACCGTCGTCAATCTGCGTCCCACAGCCGACACTGCAGCCGTACCGCCACGCGCGACGCTCGAACACATCCCGGTGTGGACCTGGCACGTCACCGACGACGAGATCCTCGCCTTCCTGCGCATCGCAGACGATCCGGCGAAACAGCCGGTGCTGGTGCATTGCCAGCATGGTGCTGATCGCACCGGGGTGATGATCGCGGCATATCGCGTGGTCGTGCAGGAGTGGAGCAAGGAAGACGCGATTCGCGAGATGCAACGTGGCGGTTATGGCTACCACGCAATCTGGACCAACCTGCCGCGCGTCATCCGCAGGCTGGATGTCGCGAAGATGCGACAGCGATTGGTTGCCGGGCACTGATCGCCGGAGATCTGCTGCTCAATCCAGACGCTTGCGGAAGCGCAGGATCGCGACCGTCATCATCACCATGATGAAGGCCAGCAGCGCCAGCATGTCCGGCCACAACTCCCACAGACTGGCGCCGCGCAGCATCACTCCGCGGATCAGCCGCAGGAAATGCGTCAAGGGCAGCAATTCCGCGAACCACTGCGCAAGGCGCGGCATGCCGGCGAACGGGAACATGAAGCCCGACAGCAGGATCGATGGCAGGAAAATGAAAACCATCATCTGCATCGCCTGGAATTGGGACTTGGCTGCGGTCGAAATCAGCAGGCCAAGCGCCAGGTTGGCGACGATCAGCAAGGTGATGGCGAGATACACGTCGAGCAGCGATCCGTTCACCGGCACATCGAACAGCAGCAACCCCAGCAGCAGCACCGATGTTGCCTGCACCAGGCCGATGACGACGTAGGGCAGCACCTTGCCGATCATCAACTCCGAGCTGGCGAGCGGCGTCGCGATCAACAGCTCCATGTTGCCGCGCTCGCGTTCGCGGACGATGGCGACTGCGGTGAACAGGATCATCGTCATCGTCAGGATCACGCCGATCAATCCCGGGACGACATTGACCTGCGAGCGACGCTCCGGGTTGTAGAAGGCGACGACGCTGACCGGCCGCTGCACTTTCAGCGGATTCGCACTGCTGCCGTCCACCGGCATCGAGGCCAGTTGCGCGGCCGCGCTCTGAACGGCGTTGTCGCTGCCATCCACCAGCACCTGCACGGTTTCGCGGCCGTCCAGGCGGCGACGTTCGAAGTCCGGCGGAATCACGATGCCGATGTCGATCTCGCCGCGGCGCAAGTCGTCCATCAACTCCTGTGGCGTGTCGGCACGCCCGACCGTGGTGACCACGCCGGTCGCCAGCAGATCCATCACGAAGGCGCGCGAACCCGCGGTATTGGCCTGGTCGGCGACGGCCGCGGGCAATCCGCGCAGGTTGGTGTTGATGGCATAGCCGAACAGCACGAGCTGCACGACCGGGATGCCGATGATCATGGCAAACGTGAGGCGATCGCGGCGCAGTTGCCGCACTTCCTTCAGCATCACCGCCCACAGCCGCTGCCAGTTCATGCCGCCACCGCCTGCGCTGGTCGCGCGTGGGTCGCGGACACGAACACGTCCTCGAGATTGGGATGCACCGGCACGACATCGGCAGCGATGCCTGCGGCACCCAGCAAGCCGCGCACGCGCGCGGCGGGATCATCACCCGATTCGCACAGTACGCGCAGGCTGTTGCCGATCTGCGCCACGCTGAGGATGCCCGTTTGTCCATCAAGCGCGTGCTGCGCCTGCCGCGGTTGCGCGGCACCGACCAGCAGCGTGCGGCCATCCAGCGCCGAAGTCAGTTGCGCGGGCGAGCCATTGGCCACCAACCGGCCGTCATCGAGGATGGCGAGGCCGTGACAGCGTTCGGCTTCATCCATGTAGTGGGTGGACACAAGTAACGTGGTGCCGGCATCGGCGAGCTCGAACAATCGTTCCCAAAAATCACGGCGTGATTCGGGATCGACCGCCGACGTCGGCTCGTCCAGGAACAGCAATTCCGGCGCGTGGACGATCGCCGCAGCCAGCGCGAGGCGCTGTTTCTGCCCACCGCTCATGGTCCCGGCCAGCTGATTGCTGCGATCGGCAAAGTGATACTGTCCGATCAACTCATCGACACGCTGCTTGATCCGCGCCCGTGGCACGTCCTGGATTGCCGCCATGAATTCCAGGTTTTCACGCACCGTGAGGTCATCAAACAACGAGAACTTCTGGGTCATGTAGCCGATGTGGCGCCGCAGTTGTTCGGCCTGCGCCGGAATGCGCAAGCCCAGCACCTCGATCTCGCCGGCGGTTGGCGTGAGCAGTCCGCACAGCATGCGAATGGTGGTCGATTTGCCCGAACCATTCGGGCCGAGGAAGCCGTAGACCGCGCGTCGCGGCACGTCGAGATCGACATGATCGACCGCGACCAGGCCGCCGAAACGCTTGGTCAGTCCGCGGGTGCGGATGGCGGGCGCCGCGCTGTCGGCGGACGCGTTCATCGCGGCAGCGACACTCGCACCGGCAACCCGGCCGGCAAATTGTTGGCACCGCTGTCGAGCTGCACTTCCGCCAGGTAGCTCAGGCGCGCCGCGTCCTTGCCATAGAGAGCGAAATACGGAGTGAAACTGGCCTCGTTGCGGATCACGCGCACGCGCCCCTTGTATTCGTTGTCGCGACCATCGACGTGCACGCTCAACGTATCGCCGACCTTCACGCTGGCGCGCGATTGTTCCGGCACATAGATGCGCGCATACGGCGCGTTGTCGGCCAGCATCACCACCAGCGGCGATCCCACCGGTGCCTGGTCGCCAAGCTTGTACGGCAGGCTGTCGATGCGACCGGCGCGCGGTGCGACCAGGGTCGATTTGTCGAGCGTGAGTTGCTGGAACTGCGCGTTCGCGCTCGCCGTTGCTGCGGCGGAACGACCTTGCGCCAATTCCTCGCTGCGGGTGCCGTTGAGCAGCGTGTCGAGCGCCTGCTGCGCCACCTGCACCTGTGCCGTCGCCGTTTGCGCGGTTGCGCGTGCACGATCGACATCGATCGCGGCGATGTACTTCCCCTGCCCTAGTGCCGCGATTCGTTTGTAGGAGGTCTGCGCCTCGCTGGCCTGCGCCTGCGCCGCCACCAGCTGCGCGCGCGCCTGGGCGATCGCCTCGCGTCGGGGCCCGGTTTCGAGTTCCGCCAGCGCTTCGCGTGCACGCGTCGCTTCCGCCTGCGCGGCCTCGACCTGCGCTTCACCGCGCGCGCGATCAAGCATCATCAACACGGTTCCGGCATCGACATGCTGGCCTTCGCGAACATTGATCGCGACGATGCGCTCCGCCACCGGCGCCGGCACGGTGACGCGGTCGTATTCCAGCGAACCCAGTGCCTGCGGAGGCGCCTGTTTGCATCCACCCAGCATCGCGCCCGCCATCGCAACAGGAAGAATCATCTTGGTGATGCGCGTCATCCTGCGTTCGTCATTCATGATGCGTCCTCCAGGCCCAGTCCGTGTTCCAGCATGGCGATGGCGTGTCGTTCGATGTTGCGCGG
Source organism: Pseudomonadota bacterium (assembly GCA_018242465.1). Lineage (GTDB taxonomy): Bacteria > Pseudomonadota > Gammaproteobacteria > Xanthomonadales > Xanthomonadaceae > Solilutibacter. Next base: position 16,223 of record JAFEBY010000015.1, read on the forward strand.
AGTCATCTTTCGCTCCGGAAACAGCCGCGTCCACACAGGTGCGCCGGCGGCGGGAAACATCGTCATGCCGACCAGCGACGTGACCAGCAACGCCGGATCGACATCGCGGGGAATCCGGCCCTCGCGACGCGCCACCGCGAAGCGTTGTGCCAGCAGTCGCGGCACTTGCGGCCCGATCACGTTCACCAGATGGTCGCGCAAGCCGCCCCCTTCGGCCAGGACTTCGCGCACCCACAGCGCCGGCAGCCAAGGATTGGCCTCGATGCTGCGCATCATCCCGCGCACGAACGCGATCACCAGCGCATGGATGTCGTCACCTGCGGTCGCCAGCGATTCGCGCACGCGCGCCACCGCCGGAGCGATACGCTCCTGCGCCAGTTCGGCCAGGAGTTGTTCCTTGTCGCCGAAGTAGTAATGCAGCATCGCCGGCGTGACCCCGGCTTCGATGGCGATACGCCGCAGTGACGTCGCCGCGATGCCATCGCGGACGAAACACGCCAGCGCGGCATCCAGCAGATGTTCGCGCACGTCGGTACCGCCAGCCGTTGGCCGGCCGGGCGTGCGGGGACGGGATTTTCCTCGAATTGCCATCCTTATATTTAATTCAATGAATGATTAAATATCAAGCCCCACCTGGCGGACGGCCACTGCCGGCCCGCAATCAGCGATCGGAATGCCCGCCATGGTAGTAGTCGCGGGTATCCAGCAAATCCGGCTTGATCAGGTCGACGAAAGCCCGCGCGTGTTTCGACAAGAACTTGCCCTTGCGCAGCACCACGCCATAGCTGCGCGAAGGAAAATACCGCGCCAGTGAACGTGCGGCGAGGCGCTCGTGGTCGGCGGGTGTCAGGCAGATCGAGGTGACGATGCTGATGCCCATGCCCATCGCCACATATTGTTTGATGATTTCCCAGCCGCCGACTTCCATCGCCACCGTGTAAGGCACGCGCGCGCGCTGGAAGACCAGATCGACAAAGCGATAGGTGGTGAGTCGCTGCGGCGGCAGGATCAATCCGTAGGGCGAAAGATCCGACAGCGTGATGTCCTGCTTGCCGGCCAATGGATGATCGGGCGGCATGATCAGCATCGGATCGAAGTTGTAGGCGGGCGCGTAACGAATATCGTTGGGCACGTCGAGCATCGAGCCAACGGCAAGATCGACCTTGTCGGCGCGCAACATTTCCAGTCCACCGGCGCCTGTCACGTTGTGCAACGTCAGTTTGACGTCGGGATGCGCGGCCTTGAACGCAGAGACGATCGGCGGCAACAGATGGAGGATGGTCGAGGTGCCAGCGGCGATCTGCAATTCGCCCGTGCCCTTGCCTTGCAATGCTTCACGGAAGTCGCCGTGCAGGCCATCGAGGCCATCGACCAGCGGCGCGACCAATGCATACAGCAACGTGCCGTCTTCGCTAAGGTCGAGGCGACGCCCCTGGCGCTGGAACAGCCGCGTGCCGTATTCCCGTTCGAGCGCCTGGATCTGCAGGCTTACGGCCGGCTGGCTGAGGAACAGCGCCTCGGCCGCCCGCGAGATCGACCCCAGTCGCGCCACTTGGCAGAACGCACGCAACGGCTTGAGGCGGCTGCCCTTGTAGGAGAAGCGCGGTGCGTGGTCGCGGTTTTCGCGCATGGCTCAGGCTCAAGTATTAATTTTCCAAATATATTCGATTGACAACTTTGCGTTGCGAAATACTATCCGCCGCCGGATGGTTGCAATGCAGCAGATCGCTGCGCCGCAGATCCCGCCGATGTCCGCCCAGCCCCAGACCTTCGCGCCCAACCTCCCGCATGTGACCGCCCAAGCCAGCGGACAGGGCGACCTGCTGACCCTCGATGCCTTGAGCCTGTTGGCCGCATTTCACCGCAAGTTCGAGCCTGTTCGCCGTCGATTGCTCGACGATCGCCGCCAGCGCCAAGCCCGCTTCGATGCCGGCACCCTGCCGGACTTCCGCGCGGATACTGCCGCGATCCGTGCTGGGGACTGGAAGGTCGCCGCGATCCCGGCCGCCCTGCGACGCCGCCAAGTCGAGATCACGGGACCGGTCGATCCCAAGATGGTGATCAATGCCCTGAACTCGGGGGCCGATTGCTACATGGCCGATTTCGAGGACAGCACTGCGCCGGCCTGGGACAACCTGATCGAAGGACAACTCGCACTGCGGGCGGCGATCGCAGGCAGCCTCGAATTCACCGGCCCTGCCGTGGATGGGCAGGCCGGCAAGCGCTACACGCTGCGCCCGGAACCAGAACGCGCCGTGCTGATCGTGCGGCCGCGCGGCTGGCATCTCGACGAGAAGCACGTGCTGGTCGATGGCGAAGCGATGTCCGGCGCGCTGTTCGACTTCGGGCTGTTCTGTTTCCACAATGCCCGCACGCTCGCGACGATGGATCGCGGCCCCTACTTCTATCTGCCCAAGCTGCAGTCGATGGAGGAAGCGGCGCTGTGGGATCAGGCGATGTCGTTCGTCGAAGCCGAACTCGGCCTGCCGCACGGACAGTTGAAGGCAACGGTGCTGATCGAAACCTTGCCCGCCGCGTTCGAAATGGACGAAATCCTGCACGCCTTGCGCGATCGCATCGTCGGGCTCAACTGCGGGCGCTGGGATTACATCTTTTCCTATATCAAGACGCTGCGCGGACATCGCGATCGCGTGTTGCCGGAACGCGCGCAGGTGACGATGACGCAGCCGTTTCTGAAAGCGTATTCGGAACTGCTGATCAAGACCTGCCATCACCGTGGTGCGTTTGCAATGGGCGGCATGGCGGCACAGATCCCGATCGCCAACGACAACGACGCGAATTCACGCGCATTGGAACGCGTCACCGCCGACAAGCTGCGTGAAGCACGCGCCGGCCACGACGGCACCTGGGTCGCGCATCCAGCCTTGATTCCGATTGCACGCGCTGCGTTCGCGACAGTGGTCACTGGCGACAATCAACTCGATGTACTGCGCGAAGACGTTGATGTCTCCGCTGCCGACCTGCTGCGCCCCAGCCTCGGCACCATCACCCGCGCCGGCTTCGATGGCAATGCCGAAGTGTGCGTGCGCTATCTCGCCGCTTGGCTGGCCGGCAACGGGTGCGTGCCGATCCATCACCTGATGGAAGACGCCGCAACCGCAGAGATTGCCCGCACCCAACTGTGGCAATGGCTGCACCACGGCGAGTTGCACCTCGATGATGGCACGCCGCTCAATTTCGCCTTGCTGGAACGCGCGTTGATCGGCCTGCCTTCACGCCTGCGCGCCACCCCGATTCCAGGCAGTGACCGCATCGATGCCGCCATCACCCTGCTGGTCGAGCTCACCCATGCCAACACGCTCGCCGACTTCCTCACCCTGCCCGCTTACGCGCAGCTGCCCTGATTCCCGTTCCACCCACTCACCCAGTACGCAAGGAGATTGAAATGAGCACCACGAGCTTGTCCTCGGCCCTTCCCTCCGCAGAACAATTGCGGCACGAGTGGAGCAACAACCCGCGCTGGGCCGGCATCCGCCGCGACTACAGCCCCGAAGACGTGGTTCGCCTGCGCGGCACCGTGAACGTCGAACATTCGATCGCGCGGCTCGGGGCCGAAAAACTGTGGAACTCGCTGAACCGCGAGGATTTCGTCAACGCGCTCGGTGCGCTCACCGGCAATCAGGCGATGCAGCAGGTCAAAGCCGGGCTTAAGGCGATCTACCTGTCGGGCTGGCAGGTCGCCGCCGACGCCAACCTGGCCGGCGAGATGTATCCAGACCAGTCGCTGTACCCGGCCAATTCGGTGCCGCAGGTGGTGAAGCGCATCAACAACACTTTGCTGCGTGCGGACCAACTGAGCCATGCCGAAGGCGACGACAGCATCGACTACCTGCAGCCGATCGTCGCCGATGCCGAAGCCGGTTTCGGTGGCGTGCTCAACGCATTCGAGCTGATGAAAGCGATGATCGAAGCCGGCGCCTCGGGCGTGCACTTCGAGGACCAGCTCGCATCGGTGAAGAAGTGCGGCCACATGGGCGGCAAGGTGCTGGTGCCGACGCGCGAGGCGATCGAAAAACTCACCGCTGCGCGACTGGCTGCCGACGTGATGGGCGTGCCGACGCTGATCGTCGCCCGCACCGATGCCGAGGCCGCCGACCTGCTGACCAGCGATGTCGACGACAACGACAAGCCGTTCTGCACCGGCGAACGCACCGTCGAAGGGTTCTACAAGACGGACAAGGGCCTCGATCAGGCGATCAGTCGCGGTCTCGCCTACGCGCCTTACGCCGACCTGGTGTGGTGCGAAACCGGCAAGCCCGATCTGGAATTCGCCCGCAAGTTCGCCGAAGCGATCCATGCGAAGTATCCAGGCAAGCTGCTGGCCTACAACTGCTCGCCAAGCTTCAACTGGAAGAAGAACCTCGACGACGCCACCATCGCCAGGTTCCAGCAGGAAATCGCCCGCTACGGCTACAAGTTCCAGTTCATCACCCTGGCTGGCTTCCACGCGCTCAATTACTCGATGTTCAACCTCGCGCACGGCTACGCCCAGCGCCAGATGAGCGCCTTCGTCGAGTTGCAGGAAGCGGAATTCGCCGCCGCCGAACGTGGCTTCACCGCGGTCAAGCACCAACGCGAAGTCGGCACCGGCTATTTCGATGCGGTGACGCAGACCATCCAGGGCGGGAAGTCTTCCACGGTGGCATTGAAGGGATCGACCGAGGAGGAGCAGTTCCAACCGCAAGCGGTTGCGGCCTGAACACGGAACGCTGCCCGGAGGCGTCCGGGCAGCGTGATGCGAGGGCCATGCTCGCGGTCGTCATGCTCCCGGCGGTACCCTATGCACATATGAGTACCCCCCAACGCGATTTCACCCTCGACCCCGATGACACCACGCGGCTGGCCAACCTGACCGGACCATTCGACGCCCACCTGCGACAGATCGAACTGCGGATGGGTGTGGAAATCGCCAATCGCGGCAACGTGTTCCGCGTCACCGGCGAGGAGGCATCGGCGGTCGACGACACCGAACGGTTGCTGCGCTCGCTCTACGACGAAACTTCAGGTGAAACGCTGGACGACCACGCCATCAACGTCCGTCTCGCCGCATTCGCACCGACCGATGGCAATACGCGTCACGATGGTTACATCCCGCAGGAAGTCTCGGTGCGGGTGAAGCGCGGCAACATCAAGGGTCGCGGCGCCAACCAGAAGAAATACCTGCACGAGATCGCCACCCACGATATCAACTTCGGCATCGGTCCGGCCGGCACCGGCAAGACCTTTCTCGCGGTGGCGATGGCGGTCGATGCGTTGAACGAATCACGCGTGCAACGATTGATCCTGGTGCGTCCGGCGGTCGAAGCCGGCGAGAAGCTCGGCTTCCTGCCCGGCGACCTGACCCAGAAAGTCGATCCCTACCTGCGCCCGCTGTACGACGCGCTGTACGAAATGCTCGGCGTGGAGAAAGTGGTCAAGCTGCTGGAGAAATCGGTGATCGAGATCGCGCCGCTCGCCTACATGCGCGGTCGCACGCTCAACGACGCCTTCGTGATCCTCGACGAGGCACAGAACACCACCATCGAACAGATGAAGATGTTCCTGACCCGCCTTGGCTTCGGCAGCACCGCGGTGATCACCGGCGACATGACCCAGATCGACCTGCCCAAGCACGTGAAGTCCGGCCTGCGCGATGCCATCGAAGTGTTGCGTGATGTCGACGGCGTGAGTTTCACCTTCTTCGAATCGCGCGACGTGGTGCGCCATCCGCTGGTGGCGCGGATCGTGAATGCGTATGAGGCGCGGGATGCACGCGATGGCGAAAACGGACTGCGGGAGTAGACTCGACCCATGACCCGCGGACCCGTTCGCCTCGATGTCGCAGTCAGCTACGCAGTGCCGCGCGCTGGCGTGCCGGCTGCCAACAGTTTCCGCCTGTGGGTGGCCACAGCGCTGGAAGGCCGCATCCTTGAAGCCGATCTTGCGTTGCGCATTGTCGGCGTCGACGAAGGTCGCGCATTGAATCGCCACTATCGCGGCCGGGACTACGCCACCAACGTGCTGAGCTTCCCGGCGGAACGCCCACCCGGACTGCCCAAGGCAGCGAAATTCCCCCTGCTCGGCGACTTGGTGCTGTGTGCGCCCGTGGTCGCGAAAGAGGCGAAGGAGCAGCGCAAATCGCTCAACCATCATTACGCGCACCTGACCGTGCACGGCTGCCTGCACCTGCTGGGCTGGGATCACGAGAACGATGCCGACGCCCAGGCCATGGAACAACTGGAACGCGAAGTGCTGCTGGAGCTGGGGATCGCGGATCCATACGCCTAGGATAGAATCGACCCCATGGCCGACGATCCTGACAGTCCCAGCGGCCAGCCCGAACACCGGAGCTGGCTGGAACGCATTGGCGCCGCACTGTCCGGCGAACCCACCACCCGTGGCGATGTCCTCGAATTCCTGCGCGATGCCGGTGCCGACGGCCTGATCGGCGCGGACACGCTGCGGATGATGGAGGGCGCGATCGCGATCTCCGACCTCACCGTCGATGACGTGATGGTGCCGCGCGCGCAAATCACCATGCTGCAGATCGACCAGCCGCTGCCGGAAGCGCTGGCGGTGGTTCTTGAGTCTGGCCATTCGCGCTTCCCGGTGCACGGCGAGGACAAGGACGAGATCCTCGGCATCCTGCTTGCCAAGGATTTGTTGAAGGTGGTGGTCGAACGCAAGGACCACGGCCTGCGCGATCTGCTGCGCCCGGCCTTCCTGATTCCGGAATCCAAGCGCCTCGACGTATTGCTGCGCGAGTTCCGCCTGTCACGCAATCACATGGGCATCGTGATCGACGAGTACGGCGGCGTCGCCGGCCTGCTCACCATCGAGGACGTGCTGGAACAGATCGTCGGCGACATCGACGACGAACACGACGATGCCAGCGACGAGGTCGCGCACATCCGCGCCAGTGCCGACGGCCAGTTCGTGGTCGATGCGTTGACGCCGATCAGCGATTTCAACGAACGCTTCGGTGCCGATTTCGATGAAGACGAGTACGACACCATCGGCGGACTGGTGACCGCGGCGATCGGCCATTTGCCCGAAGCCGGCGAGGAACTGGCGATGGGCCGCTTCGTGTTCCGCGTCGCCAATGCCGATGCCCGTCGCGTCCACGCCTTCCATGTCGGTGTCCACGCCGAATGAGGCGCGTGCTGGCGGTTCTGCAAGTCGTCCTGCTTGCCCTCTTCGCATTGCCGGTGCTGGCCACCCCGCAACCGGACCTGCGCATCGGCGTGATGACGATGCAGCCCGGCGAGGTGTTTTGGGAGCGCTTCGGCCACGATGCGATCGTCGTCGTCGATCCGGCGGAGGGCGAACCGGTTTCCTACAACTTTGGCTTCTTCGACCTCGGTGAGCCCGGATTCACCGGGCGTTTCATTCGCGGTGAAATGCAGTATTCACTGGTGGCGTTGCCGCTGCGCGAGGACTTGCAGACCTACCAGGATGAAGGCCGTGGCGTTTCAATCCAATGGTTGAACCTGACGTCTGGGCAGGCCGAAGCGCTGCGATCGGCGTTGCAGCTCAACGCCCTGCCGCAAAACAGCCGCTACCACTACGACTATTTCCGCGACAACTGCACCACTCGCGTGCGTGATGCGCTGGACCGTGCACTCGGTGGACAGTTGCGCCGCCAGCTGGAAGGCAGCTCCAACGGCGAGACGTACCGCAGTGAAGCAACGCGCCTGGCATCGCCCGCGCCATGGATGCGTTTCGGCTTCGAGCTGGGCCTGGGACCGTCCAGCGACGTCGCGCTGACGCACTGGGACGATGCGTTTTTGCCGCAGCGCCTCGCCGGCAGCCTCGCAACCGCGAGCAACAATGGCGCGCCGCTGGTGAGCGCGACAGAACAGTTGCTGCCGCACCGGATCGCACCTGCGCCAGAAGAAGCGTCGTTGCCGTTGTGGCCGTTCCTGTTCGCGGGCTTCGCCGCAGCTGCATTGATCCTCGCGTTCGGGCGCAAACACCCGCGCCTGCTCGCTGCGTTCTCGTTGCCGTTGTGGCTGTTCTGCGGTGTCTTCGGTGCAGTGTCACTGTATGCATGGGTTGCCACCGCGCACTGGGTCGCCGCCGCCAACCACAACCTGTGGCTGCTCAATCCGCTCGCGTTGTTCATGCTGTGGCCGGCACTGCAATGGATCTACGGCAGCGACAGCAAGTTCGGTCGCGTCGTATTGCTGCTGCTGGCGACCTTCGCGTTCTGCGGACTGATGTTGTCGTGGCTGGGGCCGCTGCAACGCAACGCGCCATGGGTCGCCCTGCTGGTGCCGATCCATTGGGCGCTGGCGGCGGCATGGCCACCGCGCAGGCTTGTCCGTTCACGCAACTGAGTGCAGGATGCGGCCGATGGATACTCCGATGACCACGCCACCGCCCGCCACTGACCCCGCCTGCGTGATCAATTGCGCGGTGTACCACGATGGCGTGCGCCAGGACATTCCGCTCGAACACATCAGCGACGCATTGGCGAAGGATGACGGCAGCTTCGTCTGGGTCGGCCTGTACGAACCCGACGAGCACCTGCTTGACGAGTTGCAGGAAGAGTTCGATCTCCACGATCTCGCCATCGAGGACGCGCACAGTGCCCACCAGCGTCCGAAACTGGAAGTATTCGGCAATACGCTGTTCATGGCCATGCACACCGCGCAACTGGTGGAGCACCACCTGCGTCTGGGTGAGACCCACATCTTCTATGGCCCGCGCTTCCTGCTCACGGTCCGCCATGGCGCGTCGCTGAGCTTCGCGCCGGTGCGCCAGAAACTCGAGCGCGAGCCGGAGCGCCTCAAGATCGGACCTGCGGTAGCGCTACATGGCGTGCTCGACTTCATCGTCGACAACTACGAACCGATCGTCGATGCCTTCTCCGCGGAACTGGACGCGTTGGAACACGCGATCTTCGCCGAGGATTTCAGTCGCGGCACCATCCGCCGCCTGTACACGCTTCGCAAGGAACTGACCAAGATGCGGATGGCGGTGCTGCCGATGCAGGACATCCTCAAGCAACTGGTGCGCATCCAGGACTTCGGCATTCCCGACGAGGCGCGCCCGTACTTCCGCGACATCGCCGACCACGCCGCCCGGACCGCGGACATCATCGACGTCCAGCGCGAGATGGCCTCCACCGCGATGAACACCAATCTGTCCCTGGTCACCATCAACCAGGGCGAAGTGGTGAAGAAACTCGCCGGCTGGGCCGGCCTGCTGGCGGTCCCAACGCTGGTCGCCAGCTGGTACGGCATGAACTTCCACCGCATGCCCGAACTCGACAAACCCTATGCCTACCCAGTGATGATCGTGCTGGTGGCCGCGGGCTGCATCGTGCTCTATCGCTACCTCAAGAAGGTGCGCTGGCTGTAATTGCAGTGGCAGTGCGACCAAAGTCGAAGGTCCCATGCCGCGGCGCGGATTGACGCCCGCGCCGTGAAGCGCCACGCTCGCGGGAGTCCCCCGTCGAGCGAACGGCATGCAGGCGATCAAGATGTTGGGTTGGGTGGCACTGGCGGTATTTGCTGCCTGTTGCCTCGGCGTAGTGGCGTTGCAACGTGGCGAAACCATCAACGCGATGTGGCTGGTCGCGGCATCGGTTTCGATCTTCTTCATTGGCTATCGCTTCTACGCGCGCTACATCGCGGCGCGCGCGGTGCATCTCGATCCCTCCCGGATGACGCCGGCATGGCGCCACAAGGACGGCCTCGATTACGAGCCGACCGACAAGACCATCCTGTTCGGCCATCACTTCGCCGCGATCGCCGGTGCCGGCCCGCTGGTCGGCCCGGTACTCGCCGCACAGATGGGCTATCTGCCCGGATTCCTGTGGATCCTGTTCGGGGTGATCTTCGCCGGCGCGGTGCAGGA
>JAFEBY010000016.1 GCA_018242465.1 Pseudomonadota bacterium
AAGTCAATGCATTAGGCAATTTGAGAGCTTTCCCGGCAACTACTGTCGCGCCTGCGAAGAAAGCCAAAACTATTAAGGCCAGAATAGCGAGCAGCGCAATCATGTCCATGGAAACGCCTAACACCCGAATTAAGCCGCCCAGCGAGGGCGACGGACGCGTGCTAGCGTAGCGCAGGCACGCGGACGGCGCCACGAAGCGGGGTCGGCTTGAATGAGCAGTTAGCGCGCAGGGGTAGTGGCCAAAGGATTGGTTCACGGGGTTCCGGCGAAGGATGTGGCCGAAGGCGGGATTGACCAAAGCACCTGGACAGGCAGCGCCGGGGTTTTACGGCCGAAGGCGAGGGCGCTGCCGAATACGCGGGCCGATGAGTGAACGAGCGCCGGCGAGAAATGGCCGAAGAATTTGGCTTTAGCGGGAAGCAGCGCCTAAGCCTTAAGCGAAATGCTGATTGTGAGCGCTAACACCTGAGTTAAGCCGCGCCGAGAGTGGTGCGGCTTTGGGCTAGCGTAGCGGAAAGCCCAAAACCGTGCCACGAAGCGGCGTCGGCTTGAACGATTAGTTAGGCTGCACGCAATTGAAGCTTTTCCACACGACTGAGGTTAAGACTTTTCTTGGCGACCCACAGGTCGTGGTTGTCCTGCATGGCAAGCCAACTCTCAGGGCTGCGACCAAGTGCCTTGGACAGGCGCAAAGCCATTTCCGGCGTGACGCGGCTGGTGCCATTCAAAACACGGCTCAGCGTAGAAGCGGAGACATCCAGCTTCTCAGCGAGCTCCCGGCCACTGACCCCATTGGGCTCAAGGTAGATGCCGGAAATGAACTCGCCGGGGTGGGGAGGGTTATACATGGCCATTAGTGATAGTCCTCATAGTCCAGAACAAAAACATTCCCATCCTTGAACTCGAAGGTGAGACGCCAGTTGCCATTGACCCAAATAGACCAGCGGCCTTTGAGCTTGCCTTTTAGGGGGTGAAGCCCAAAGCCTGGGATATCCAAGTCATCGACAGTTAGGGCGGTATCCAGCGCAGAAAGCTGGAGGCGTAACCGCTTAATGTGGGAAGCCTGAACGCCAGCGGTGTGGCCTGTCTCGAAGAGCTTGGCGAGACCTTTGTGCTGGATCGACTTGATCATGGCCTAGCCTACCACGGTGTTGCGTGATGCGCAACAGGGTGCAGCCTAACACCTGAGTTAAGCCGCGCCGAGAGTGGAGCGGTTTTGGGCTAGCGTAGCGGAAAGCCCAAAACCGTGCCACGAAGCGGCGTCGGCTTGAACGATTAGTTAGCCGTTGTTGGCCTTGCACTGAGCTGCGGGAAAAGGGCCATAGACATGCCTGGTTCCGGCGATGCCGCCGATTTGGACTACATAGACAGTTTGCTTGTCTTTTGCGAGGTAAAGCCAATGGGAGTAGCCGTCAAGGGTAGTTCCGCTGTCGCTAATTTTCTCGCGGGGAAGTTTTTCAATAGCTGAATATTTGGCTTTGGAAAGTACCCAGCTGTCAGGTGCTCCCGTCGGAGATACCAGCCTCCCAAGGTATGCCGCAGCGCAGGAAAGAGATTTGCTTTTTGCGGGTGAACTTTGGTTTGAAGTTTTAGTGCTTTGGGCTGCAAGTAATGCATAGAGCGCAATCGAAGCAATCATTTCAGTTCCAGATATCTTTAGGCCAGAAGCCAGTTCCAACAGCGGCTAACACCTGAGTTAAGCCGCGCCGTGAGTGGCGCGGTTTTGGGCTAGCGTAGCGGAAAGCCCAAAACCGTGCCACGAAGCGGCGTCGGCTTGAACGATTAGTTAGGCACTTGGCACTGAAGGCAACCGCGCGTCTTGCCATTCGGCTAGTGTTTGTCCAGTTATAGTTTTCCAGACTGCCCGGCCATTGACGGTTGAGCCTGAAACAACTTGTGCCGCTGCTGATGGTGCGCCAAATGCATAATCTTGGCTAAAACGAAAAGAATCGTCGTTATGCTCTACAAGTACGCCGATATCCAACAACTGCTTGCGAAGGCTCTTGTAAGTTGGTTGAAGCGATATGGTCTCGTGTTTGCGAGCTAGTGACCCGGAGCGAACGATAAACTGCCCAGCATCGGAATCAATCAAGCAGGTGGCTGCAAAGCCATCGCCGTTGTATTGAAAGTCCGGTACGGAAGGCGAGGTTGGCGGTGGTGCGATTGGGTTAGTCGAGGTCAGTGACGGAGGTGAAACGGACTGCGATTCAAAGATGTCGTATCCAAGTGATCCTAGCAAAAGTCGAGCCTGGCTAATGAATTCCTCCATCTCTACTTCATCAGGCTCTGACAGCCAGCCATTGACCGTTGGAGCTGTTCCATTGGTAAGCGTAGCTCGCTTCGCATCTGAGGCAAGCTTGATAAGGCGGGCCTCCAAGTAACGGGCATGTGCTTTATTTAAATTCTGGTCCTTTGAAACAAACAGCACGCACTCGTCCCAGAAGTCCTTGTCCTCTGCTTTGTTATGAGCAGATAGTCGAGTAAGGATTGTATCTCCCTCTCCGATGTAGATTTTCTTCCGCCCTGGTGACTCTGAATCATCGCCGATCAAGACATAGGCGCCCGTCTTTGAGACCTCGGGGCGATCTGTTACCGCGGAAAGCGATGCACGAGGAACGGCAAGGGCTTTAATTGTGGATAAGCCAAGCTCGGCAGTTCGAACCCCAGTGGATGTTCCATCGACCAAGAATATTCTTATTGAGCGCCCAATCATGCTTGCTCCTAGTGCCTAACACCTGAGTTAAGCCGCCCCGATTTGCGGCGGCGGGTAGCGGCAGACTACCAAATGCCGCGGACCGACGCCGCGAAGCGGGGTCGGCTTGAACGATTAGTTATGCCGCAGCAGGTGGAGCAGCCGAATTGCTGGAAGCATGACGGTACCCGAAGCCAAGACGCTCAGTGCGCGCAGCCCAGCCGAAGTTTGGAGCCGAGGTAAGGGAAGTCGTGGCCAACAAGGCTGCAGCGCGGGCTAGGGCGATGATTTTGTTTGACCCATTACCGCGCCCTTGTTGGCCGTGAAGGAGCCCAAGGACCAAGCGCCCGAAGGACGGAACGGCAGCGACAGCGCCGTGCTGCGCGTATTCGGAAGGAACCGAAGCGATCTATCGGCTGCGAGCTTTTAACCGAGAAGCCAAACCCTAACCGCTTGCGTCGAGAACCAGCACAAACCTTGCGAAAGCTGAGGCATAACACTCTATTGGATTCAAGAATAAGGGTGTAGTCGGGGTATCTACACACCCCTCAGACAAACCCCACCACCTATCAACAGATTATCCGATTGTCGGACGATTCTGGCATGGCCAACATCGTGCAATGCCGCATGTCGCCGGCGTAGCAGGTGATTACAGGTGCAAGCTGAGGGTGTAATCCGGGTCTGGCAATGGTTCCTCCCATCCGTTCCCTTGCTGATCCATGATCCCGGTGATGAATGGTGGGAGCGGGACGACCGGAGACAGGGCTGCAAGCGGCCGACCAATCCCCCTGAAACCATCATCATGGAAGGTCAGCGGACCGATCTGGTCCGGCTTCAGCGTGAGGCATCGAGCTTCCAGCCTCAATTGTTCGAGGCTATCCGGCAGCGTGTGCGCCGCCTGAATTACAGTCGCCGAACGGAGCAAGCCTATGTGGGCTGGATCCGGCGCTTTATTTTCGCGCACGGGATGCGCCATCCGCGCCAACTCGGTGAGCGTGAGGTCGAGAACTTCCTGACGATGTTGGCCAACTCGGCGCAGGTGTCGGCGGGAACGCAGAACCAGGCATTGTCGGCGCTGCTGTTCCTGTATCGCGAAATCCTGAAGGTCGAGCTGCCATGGATGGATAACGTGGTCCGCGCCAAGCGGTCACGACGGATCCCGGTGGTGCTGTCGTCGGACGAGGTGCGCCGGTTGCTGGCGATGATGGATGGGCAGTCATGGTTGATGGCAGCGCTCCTCTACGGCACGGGCATGCGCCTGATGGAATGTGTGCGCCTGCGGGTCAAGGATGTCGACTTCGCCCGTAACGAAATCATCGTGCGCGACGGCAAGGGCGCCAGGGATCGACGTGTTCCATTGCCACGCAAGCTGGTCGAGCATCTCCATGCTGCGATCGAGCGCACCCGCTTGCTGCACCAACACGACATTGCCCGCGGGCTGGGCCGCGTCTGGTTGCCGGCGGCACTCGCGCGCAAGTACATGAACGCCGATCTGGAATTCGGCTGGCAATACGTGTTTCCGGCGTCGAAGATCTCCGAGGATCCCAACGCGGATGTCATCCGCCGCCATCACATTGACGAGGCGGTGCTGCAACGCGCGGTCAAGACGGCGCGCACGAAGGCGGGGATCCTCAAGCCGGCGACCTGCCACACTTTGAGGCACTCGTTCGCCACCCATCTGCTCGAGGCTGGGCACGATATCCGCACAGTGCAGGAGTTGCTCGGGCACAAGGATGTTGCAACGACCCAGATCTACACCCACGTACTTGGGCGCGGTGCCGGTGGCATCCTCAGCCCGCTGGATCGCGAGTACTGATCAGGACGAGATCGCCAACAGCGCAAACAGTCCGCGTGCGAGCTTCTGGCGTGAGTCGAAATCCGGAGCCGAGATGTCGGCGATCCTGAGGCTGTCCGGTCCGCTCATCTGGTAACGTTTGGGCTGGCTCTGGATCATGCGGATGATCGCCATCGGATCGACGTTCGGCTTGGCTTCGAACTGCACGCGCCCGGACGATTCGCCGATATCGAGTTTGCGGATGCCGAGCCGTGATGCATCCAGCCGCAGTTCGGCGATCGCGAACAGGTGCTTGACCGGATCAGGCAACAGGCCGAAGCGATCGATCATCTCCACCTGCAGTTCGCGCAATGCCTCGACATCGGTGGCGCTGCTGATGCGCTTGTACAACGTCAGTCGCGTGTGGACGTCAGGGAGGTAGTCTTCGGGGATCAGTGCGGGGACGTGCAGTTCCACTTCGGCGCCGCGATGTTCGCGTGCGTCGGCATCGGGTAGCTTGCCCTGCTTGATGCTGCGCACCGCGCGTTCCAGCAGTTCGGTATAGAGGCTGAAACCGACTTCCGCCATCTGGCCGCTCTGTTCCTCGCCCAGCAACTCGCCGGCGCCGCGGATTTCCAGGTCGTGGGTGGAGAGGGTGAACCCCGCGCCCAATTCGTCCATCGAACTGATCGCTTCAAGGCGCTTCTTCGCATCGCTGGTGATCGACTTGCGATCGGGAATCACCAGGTACGCATAGGCGCGATGGTGCGAGCGACCGACGCGCCCGCGCAGCTGGTGCAACTGCGCCAGACCAAATTTGTCGGCACGATTGATGATGATGGTGTTGGCGTTCGGGATGTCGATGCCCGATTCGATGATGGTCGAACACAGCAACACGTTGAAGCGCTGGCGATTGAAGTCGAGCATCACGTGTTCCAGCTCGCGTTCCGGCATCTGGCCATGGGCAATCCCGATGCGCGCCTCAGGCACCAGCTCCTCGAGTTCGCGCTGCATGCGCACGATGCTTTCGAGGTCGTTATGGAGGAAATACAACTGGCCGCCGCGCGACAGTTCACGCTGGAAGGCTTCGCGCAACAGCGCGCTGTCCCACGGCGTTACGAAGGTCTGCACGGCGAGGCGGTTCGCCGGCGGCGTGGCAATGATGCTGAGATCGCGCAACCCGGCCATCGCCATGTTGAGCGTGCGCGGAATCGGTGTTGCGGTGAGGGTGAGGAGATGAACGTTCGCGCGCAGCGCTTTCAGTGCTTCCTTCTGGCGCACACCGAAACGCTGTTCCTCATCGACGATGACGAGTCCGAGGTCCTTGAAGTGGACATCGGATGACAACAGCTTGTGCGTGCCGACCATCACGTCGATCTCGCCGCGTTCGAGTTTCTCCAGCGCCGCCTTGGATTCCTTGGCCGACTTGAAGCGCGACAGCACTTCGACGCGCAATGGCCAGTCGGCGAAGCGATCGCGGAAATTGCGGTAATGCTGCTCGGCGAGCAAGGTGGTCGGCACCAATACCGCGACCTGCTTGCCGGCGGCTGCGGCGACGAAGGCGGCGCGCACCGCCACCTCGGTCTTGCCGAATCCGACATCGCCGCACACCACGCGATCCATCGGCAGCGATGATCCGACATCGCCGATAACTGCTTCGATCGCGGCGTGCTGGTCCGGGGTTTCTTCGAACGGGAAGCTGGCGGCGAACGGTTCATACATTGCACGGTCGACGTCGAGGCGCATGCCGGCACGCGCCTGCCGTCGTGCCTGGATGTCGAGCAACTCGGCGGCGACGTCGCGGACTTTCTCGGCAGCCTTCTTCTTGGCCTTGGTCCATTGCTCGCCGCCCAGCGAATGCAGCGGCGCGGTTTCCGGCGATGCGCCCGAGTAGCGGCTGACCAGATGCAACTGGGCGACCGGCACGTACAGGCGGTCGCCTTTGGCGTATTCGATGTCGAGGTATTCGCCAGCATCGCCACCGGCTTCGAGCGTGATCAGCCCGCGATAGCGACCGACGCCATGGTCCTCGTGGACGATCGGCGCGCCTTCGCTGAGTTCACCAAGATCGCGAATGATCGCTTCCGGTTCGCGTCCGGCACGCTTGCGACGACGCGATTGCGTGGCGCGTTCCGGGAACAGCTGGCGTTCGGTGAGGAGGGCGAGCAGCGGCGCGTCGAGCGCGAACCCGTCATCGAGCGGGGCGACGGTGATCGTGAAGCGCGGTGCCTTCGCATCACCCATCGCCTCGGAAAGTGTTGCCATCACCTGCGGCTGCAATCCCGCAGCGCGCAATACGTCGAGCAACGCTTCGCGGCGACCGGCCGATTCGGCGGCGATCACCACGCGACCCGGATAGCTGCCGAGGAAATCGTGCAGTGCCGCGGCCGGACGATCCTGGTGCCCGGCGATCGGCACCGCCGTCACCGGTTGCACGCCGAGTGCATGCGCTTCGCCACGCCGCGGATGCCCTTCGCCGCAGATTTCGATGCGATTGCCGGAATTCAGGCGTTCGCGCAGCGCGACCGGCGTGAGGTACAACTCCTCCGGCGGTAACAACGGGCGTTCGATGTCATGGCGCCGCTGTTCGTAGCGATCACTGGTCTGCGTCCAGAATTTCTCGGCGGCCTCGAACACGCCTTCGCCCAGTACCGGCAATGCGCCTTGCGGCAGCCAGTCGAACAGGACCGAGGTGCGCTCGCCGTTGCGTTCGGGTTCGAAGAACAACGGCAGCCACGCTTCGGCGCCGGCCGGCATCAATCCGGCCTTGAGGTCCTGGTAGAGCGCGCTGCGGCGGGTGTCGATGTCGAAACGTTCGCGCAATGCGGACATCGCGCGCTCGAACGCAGCGTCATCGCTGGGCAGTTCGCGGCCCGGCAACAGGCGCACGGCATCGACGCGATCGAGCGATCGCTGCGATTCCGGATCGAAGGCACGGATCGATTCGATGTCGTCGTCGAACAGTTCGATGCGATAGGGCGTGTCGGTGCCGGTCGGGTAGACGTCAAGCAGGCCGCCGCGCACGGCGAAATCGCCGGGATCGAGCACCTGCGGCACGTTGCGATAACCAGCCGCTTCCAGCCGGCGCTTTTCGGCATCGAGGTCGAGGCGTTGCCCCGTCGCGTAATCGAAACGGCCACCTTCGAGATGACGATGCGGCGCCAGCCGCTGCATCAGGGTTTGCACCGGCACCACCACGATGCCGCGTTTCAGGCCTGGCAGCGCGTGCAAGGTCGCCAATCGCTGCGACACGATGTCGGGGTGCGGACTGAACTGGTCGTAGGGCAGGGTTTCCCAATCGGGGAACGGCTGCACCGGCAATGTGGCGTCGCCAGCGAGCAACGTGCGCAGGTCGTTTTCGAGCTGGTGCGCATGCTGGGTATCGGCGGCGATCGCCAGCACCGGCGCGTCGTGTTCGTGCGCGGCACGGGTGATCGCCCACGCCAGCCCCGAGCTGGTGCCGGGCGCACGCCACCACGCGCGCGTCTGGCCGGCGCGCGGCAACGGGACGTGCATGGAAATGGGGGCAGGGGATTTGTCGCTCATCGAACTTCGCATTTTAACTTGCGGGGAATGGCGAAAGCATCGCCCGGCTGCGCGCCTGCGGCGGGTATCCGGATTCACGGCGTCCCACGCACTGGAGCGGGTCACCGCCAAGCCAGCGCGTGCGTTGGCACCCCCGCGCTACCGCTTCTTCGCGGCGGATTTCTTCGCAGCCGCCTTCTTCGCAGGCACTGCTTTTTTTGCTGCAGTCTTTTTGGCAGGCGCGGCCTTCTTTGCAGCTGCTTTCTTCACGACAGCATTCTTCACCTTCGGCACCGGCAACTCGTCGGCAGTCGCCAGCAACACGATCCGCAGCGCATCGCCGTCGTCCAGCAATTCGTCGATCACCGGATATTCCTTCGCCTCCGGATACGGCGGCCGCATCGGTGCATGCGGCACCAATCGCGCCGCGACGGCGGTCGGTTTCAGGAACAGGCTGTTGTCGCAACCGAATGCGACGACTTTTCCATCAACATAAAACGCGTATTCCCCGAACATCCGCCGCATCGTCAGGCGGCTGCCCAGTCCGGCTTGCTCCATCACGTAATCGACGAAGATCCGGTCGGTCGCCATGGTCAGTCGTGCAGGCTCACGCGGCCTCGACCTCGGTCGAATCGCCTTCGGTCTCGGAGAGGTCGAGCACGACGCGCACCAGCGTTTCGTTGCTGCGTTCACGATCGATCTGGAAGCCCAGCGAATCGGCCAGGTGCAGCATCGGAATGTTTTCCTGCAGCACGTCGCCGGTCAGGCGTTCCAGTCCGCGACCCTTGGCCCAGCGTGCCAGGCGTTGCAACAGATGGCGGCCGAGACCCATGCCGTGGACATAGCGGCTGACCAGGATCGCGAACTCCGCGTCCTTGGTGCCCGGCACCGTGTAGGCGCGTGCGACCGCCCCAACCAGCGCTTCGCCGGGGGCGTAGGGTTCGGCGGCCACCAGGACGAAATCGGTGCGTGGATCGGGCTGGGTGAAGGCGGCGGTTTCGGCTTCCGACAGCTCGGACATCGCATGGTGGTAGCGCAACCGTACTTCTTCCGGCTCCAGCAACTGGAAGGAGGCGCGCAACGGTGCCGCATCCTCGGGGCGGATCGGGCGAATCAGGATCTCGCGGCCGTTGGCGAGACGCATGCGTTCGTGCCACGGGGGGAGCTGGTTGCGGATAGCCATGGGTTCATCCTGCCATGCATTTCATGAATGGCATGTTGGGTGGGAGTCTGTTTCGTTCATCAATATTAATGCTTCAGTCGCGACGGCGCAGGGTAGACACGCCCTGGATCAGCCCGACCACGATGGTGCCGGCGAGCAAACCCGCCAGGGCATTGGCCAAGGTGACCGCCACGCTCCCCAGCGGCAGCCGGGTCAGTGGCTCGATGGTGTGGTGCAGCATGGGCAGGCCATGGGCGAGGATGCCGCCGCCGACCATGAACATCGCCAGGGTTCCGACCACCGACAGCACTCGCATCAAAAGTGGCGCCAGCCACAGCAGGCCGCGACCGATCGCGGCGGTCCCGCGCTTGCCGGCCAGGTGCAATCCGAGGTCATCGAGTTTGACGATGGCCGCGACCACGCCGTAAACGCCAATGGTCATCAGCAGGGCGATCAGGACCAGCACCGTCAAGCGCTCCACGAAGGTCGCCTGGGCCACGGTTCCCAGCGCGATGACGATGATTTCCGCCGAGAGCACGAAGTCGGTACGGATCGCGCCCTTGATCTTGCCGCGCTCGAAGGCAACGAGGTCGATCGCGGGATCTTCCACGGCCTCCTCGACTGCGGCCTCGTGCTGTTCGGCTTCACGGCGATGGAACAGGGGATGCAGGATCTTCTCCGCACCCTCGAAGCACAGGTACAGGCCGCCCAGCATCAGCAGCGGCGTCACCGCCCATGGCAGGAAGGCGCTGATCGCCAGCGCAGCCGGCACCAGGATTGCCTTGTTCAGCAGCGAGCCCTTGGCCACCGCCCACACCACCGGCAATTCGCGTTCGGCGCGGACGCCGGCGACCTGCTGCGCATTGAGCGCGAGGTCGTCGCCGAGCACGCCGGCGGTCTTGGCGCTGGCGGTCTTGGTCATCGCGGCGACGTCATCGAGCAGGCTGGCGATGTCGTCGAACAGGGCGAAGAAACTGGAAGGCATGGTGGCGATCAGGACAACGGTCGGGCATTTTCGCACGCCCAAAGCCGATTCACTGGGGCGGGCGCAACCAGTCGAGTCGCGTCCAGCCGCCGTCGCCGAGCCGCCGTTCCAGCGTCTTCAGGGCTGGCGTGATGTGCTCGTCGAACTGCCAAGGCGCGTTGAGCACCAGCATGCCGCTACCGTTCATCCGCAACGGCGAATCATCGGGGCGCACGCACAGTTCGATCCGCAATGCCGAGCGCGCCTGCAGCAGACCGGCGGTGCGGTAGAACGGATGGAGCACGCGGGCCTGCTTGATCGGGTACCACAGCGCGAACATGCCCTGCGGCCAACGTTCGAGGCCGCTGCGCAATGCGGCGAGGGCGGTATCGAATTCGTCGAGTTGCGCTTCGTAGGGCGGATCGATCAGCACCAGCCCGCGGGCGAAGCGTTGTTCGCCGATGCGCGGCGGCAACAGGGCCTTGATCGCGGCGTAACCGTCGCGGGCATGGACGGCGACGCGCGGATCATTGCGGAAATTCTCCGCGAGTGCGGCGGCGTCCTCGGGGTGGAGTTCGCAGCAGGCGATGCGGTCCTGTTCGCGCAGGGCGTGGGCGAGCAGCCACGGCGAGCCGGGATAGGCATCGCCGCCGTGGGTTTCGCGGCAGGCGCGCACGGCGGCGAGGTAGCGATCGACGAGGGGGTCGTCGCGGCGTTGCAGGCGGGCGATGCCGTCGTCGGATTCAGCGGTGCGACGGGCCTGTTCGCCCTGCAGGCGATAGAGCCCAACGCCGGCGTGGGTATCGAGGGCGAAGCAGGCCGCGGGTTTCGCGGTGAGCGCATCGCACAACGCCAGCAGCGTCACGTGCTTGAGAACGTCGGCGTGGTTGCCGGCATGGAAGGCATGGCGGTAGTTCAAGCGCGCTAGCATAGCGCCATGACAACGGTTTTGCTGGAGGGCGACGACTCGTGCATCATCGCGATGTCGCTGGCGGCATGCTGATCGGCGTGAACCCGATCAACATGCCGATGCATTGAGCCGGGATTACTTCGTCGATTTCTTCGCCGGCTTGGCGTTCATCGCCTTGAGTGCGTCGAGCATGCTCTGCACGTGTGCCTTCGGGCTGAGGTCGGAATGCACGGCGAGGATGCGACCGTCGGTCCCGACCAGATAGGACGTGCGATTCGACCAGCCGGGTTTCATCGTCAGCAAGGCATCGTACTGCCCGGCGATCTTCGCGCCATCGTCCGCGGCCACCGGGAACTTGCCGCCGCAATGCTCGGTTTCCTTCGAGAAATCGGCGAGCTGGTCGGTGTTGCCGGCGGTCACGCCGATCACGCTGGCGTGCTGCGCCTTGAACTGGTCGATCGCTTCGGAAAACATGTGCGCTTCGATGTTGCAGCCGGCGGTGTGTGCGGCCGGGAAGAAGTAGACGACCACCGGGCCGTTCTTCAGCGCATCGGCGAGCTTGAAGGTGAACGGCTTGGCGGCGAGGTAGGCCGGCGCGCTGAAGTCGGGTGCCTTGTCGCCGGACTTGAGCGCGGCGAGGGCGGGCGTTGCGGCGATCACGCCGAGGAGAAGGGCGGGGAGCAGACGGCGCATGGCGATGACCTCCGGGAGATTTGGGCTATCGTTATAGGGCAAAACCGGGGGCGTTGCCTGTATCGGGAGTCATGCAGCATTGCGTTCATTGTCGGGCGTGCGTTCGTCCGCGTGGGCCGATCGCGAAAACCTGATCGTGATGGTGGAGGGGGCGATCTATCGCAGCGACGCCATGATTGATGCCATCTGCCGGGAACTCGATCCGCTTGGCGACACGCTGGCAGTGGTCGTGCATGTCGAGCGAGCGGGACCGCGAAACAGGACAAGACGGCCGTCGACGCGCTGATGAAGAACACTCCCGAGATGTAAAATCGCCGGCTGTCTGGTTCCGGATTCCCCATGTCGCTGGTGACGCTCCAGGACGTCGACTTCAGTGTCGGCGGCCCCTTGCTCCTCGATCACGTCACGTTCTCGATTGAAAGCGGTGAACGCATTGCCCTGATCGGGCGCAATGGCGCCGGCAAATCGACCCTGCTCAAACTCGTTTCCGGCGACCTGCGTCCCGACGACGGCGAGGTGCGGGTCGAATCGGGCGTGCGCATCGCGCGGATGGAACAGGAAGTGCCGGCGGGCGCCAGCGGCAGCGTGTGGGACGTGGTCGCCGATGGTTTGGGCGAACTTGGCCACTGGCTGGCGGAATTCCATCACCTCAGCCACGCCGCGGAGATCGATGCCGATGCACTCGCGAGGGTGCAGGCGAAGATCGAGGACGCCAAGGGCTGGTCGCTGGATCAACGTGTCACCGAAGTGTTGTCGCGCCTGCAACTCGATGGCGAGGCTGAATTCGACGGTCTGTCCGGTGGCCTGCGCCGACGCGTGCTGCTGGCGCGCGCGCTGGTGTCGTCGCCCGACGTGCTGTTGCTGGACGAACCGACCAACCATCTCGACATCGAGGCGATTGACTGGCTGGAAGGATTCCTCAAGGGCTGGAACGGCGCACTGGTCTTCATCACCCATGACCGTCGCTTCCTGCGATCGCTGGCGACGCGAATCGTCGAGATTGATCGCGGCAAGGTCACCAGCTGGCCGGGCGACTGGGCGAATTACCTGCGGCGTCGCGAGGAACGCCTGCACGCGGAAGCGCAGGAAAACGAACGTTTCGACAAGATGCTGGCGCAGGAAGAAACCTGGATCCGCCAGGGCATCAAGGCACGCCGCACCCGCGATGAAGGCCGCGTGCGCCGCTTGAAGGCGATGCGGGTCGAGCGCGCGCAACGCCGCGAACTCGCCGGTTCGGTCAGGATGGAAGCGGCGCAGACGGGCGCATCGGGCCGCAAGGTGATCGAAGCGGAAGGCGTCGCCTTTGCCTATGGCGACAAGGTCATCGTCCACGATTTCTCCACCACCATCCTGCGCGGCGACCGCATCGGCCTGATCGGTCCCAATGGCAGTGGCAAGACCACGTTGCTGCGCCTGCTGCTGGGCGAACTCAAGCCGCAGCAGGGCGAGGTGCGTCCGGGCACGCAATTGCAGATCGCCTATTTCGACCAGTACCGCGCGACCCTGCGCGAGGACTGGAACGCGCTGGAAAACGTCGCCGAAGGCCGCGACAGCGTGACGATAAACGGGCGCTCGAAGCACGTTGTCGGCTATCTGCAGGACTTCATGTTCACCCCGGAACGCGCCCGCGCGCCGATCACGCGCCTGTCCGGTGGCGAACGCAATCGCCTGCTGCTGGCCAAGCTGTTTGCACAGCCATCGAACCTGCTGGTCATGGACGAACCCACCAACGACCTCGATGCCGAGACACTGGAGTTGCTGGAAGAACTGCTCGCCGATTACACCGGCACCCTGCTGCTGGTCAGCCACGATCGTGACTTCCTCGACAACGTGGTGACCTCGACGCTGGTGTTGGAGGAGGGTGGCCGCGTCGGCGAATACGTCGGCGGCTACAGTGATTGGGAGCGTCAGCGTGCCGTGCCTTCATCCGCGCCGGTTGCACGCGCTGCGCCTGCCGTGCCGACGCCAGCCGCAATCGAGCCGGTCGCGACGAAACGCAAACTCAATTACAAGGACAGCCGCGAACTGGAAGCGTTGCCCGCGCGCATCGAGGCGCTGGAAATGCGCGTCGCCGAACTCACCGCCGCGATGGCCGATCCGGCGTTCTTCCAGCGCGACAGTGCGGCGATCACCGCCGACAATGCGGCGTTGGCACAGGCGCAGTCCGAGCTGGATGCGGCATACGGGCGCTGGGAAGAATTGGAAGAGTGATAAAAGCGTCAAGGCATGCGCTGGCTTGGCGAGTGGCCAGCTCCGGCACGCGGGCCGCCGCAAGTACGTCCATGTAGGCTCGTGCGCCGCATCCATGCGGCGCAACGCCCGCGCCCCGGACTGGCGCACCCGCCGCCGCGCGCATGTTGTGGCTTTCCAGAGAGCGATGAACCGCCACCGGCAGCGCCTATCGCGGTTGTCTGTAGCTCCGACCGTACGCAGCATGGATGCTGCGTACGAGCCTACATGGACGTATTCACGGCGTGTCGGCGGCTGCAGACAACCGCGATAGGCGCACAGCCGGGCGATGCTTTTGGCGAGTCTTCCCGCCAAGCCAGCGCCGCATTCAAAAACTCATGAACAGGCCGCCATTCACCGGCAGCAACGCACCCGTGATGAAGCCGGCGTCTTCCGCGGCGAGGAACGCCACCGCGCGTGCGATCTCTTCCGGTTGGCCCAGCCGTCCAACCGGCACCTGCGCCACGATCCCGGCGCGGATCTCCTCCGGCACCGCCATCACCATCTCGGTCGCGCAATACCCCGGCGCCACGCAGTTCACCGTCACGCCCTTGCGCGCGACCTCGCGTGCCAGCGACATGCTGAAACCGTGCATGCCGGCCTTGGCCGCGGCGTAATTCGTCTGCCCGAACTGGCCGGTCTGGCCGTTCACCGAGCTGATGTTGACGATGCGACCGTAACCTTGCGCCAGCATCGGCTCGACCGCGTGGCGGCAAGTGTTGAAGATGCCGTCGAGATCGACCGCCATCACCTGCTGCCACTGCGCCGCATCCATCTTGCGCAGCGAAGTGTCGCGGGTGATGCCGGCGCAATTGACCAGGATGTCGAGGCGTCCATGCTTCGCGACGATGTCCTGCACGAGTGCACCACACGCATCGAAATCGGTGACGTCGAGTGCGGCGAATTCAATGTCCAGGCCCGCCATCGCGGCATTGAACGCATCGATGCGTTCGCTGCGGCTGGCGAGATCGCCGGCGATCACATGGCAGCCCTGCGCAGCCAGCGCGCGGCACACAGCGCTCCCCAGGCCACCGATGCCGCCGGTGACCAGCGCAACGCGTCGTTGACTCACTTGCGTTCGGTCCGCTTGCCGGGCGCAGCGCCTTCGTTGGTCTTGGCCGGCGATGCCGGGGAGGCGTTGCGCAAGAATTGCTGCTGCATCTCCTTCCACATTTCCATGTTGCGCTCGGCCATCTGGTTCATCATCGTCCACGGCGTCGGGCCGAGCATGCCGCCGAGCTGCTGGCGGAATTGCGCCTGCTGTTCGGTGAAGAGATGCATTGCGCGCTCGAGGTAATTGCCCATGAAGCCCTGCATCGAATCGCCGTAGAGGCGGATCATCTGGCTGAGCATCGGCGTGGTCAGCACGGGTTCGCCGTTCTGTTCGTGCTCGGCGATGATCTGGAGCAATACCTGCCGGGTCAGGTCGTCGCCACTCTTGGCGTCGCGGACCTCGAATTCCTCGCCGTCCAGGATCAGCTGGCGCACGTCCTCGACGGTGATGTAGCTGGAAATTTCGGTGTCGTACAGACGGCGGTTCGGGTATTTCTTGATGATGCGCGGCTGGCTCATGTCAGGCATTTCCCCCATATCTGCCGCCCAGCATGGCGCAGCGCAGCACGCTCCGCAAGCTCGAAAAAGTGAAACAGGCCGGGAAAACCGGCCTGTCGGTGAATCTGAACGGGGAAATCTTGCGGGCGTTCATCCCATGGGGCCGGTGCCGTTCGGCATCCATGCCTCACCAGAGTGCCCGCGGACTACCACCCCATGTGGTGCCCACCATTGATGTCGAGGTTGGACCCGGTGATCCAGCCAGAACGTTCGTCGGCAAGGAAAGACACGCCATGGGCGATTTCTTCCGGTGTGCCGAGGCGGCCGGTCGGGATGTCGGCGACGATCTTGGCGCGCACTTCCTCCGGCACCGCCATCACCATGTCGGTGGCGATGTAGCCGGGGGAAATGGTGTTGACGGTGATCCCGTTGCGGGCGTTCTCGCGCGCCAGCGAAATGGTGAAGCCGTGCATGCCGGCCTTGGCCGCGGCGTAGTTGGCCTGGCCGTACTGGCCTTTCAATCCGTTGATCGAACTGATCTGGATGATGCGGCCCCATTTGCGTTCGCGCATGCCCTCGATCACCGGGCGCGTCACGTTGAACACCGAGTTGAGGTTGGTGTTGATGACATCGGTCCACTGATCGGCTTTCATGCGATGGAACGTGCCATCCCGGGTGATGCCGGCGTTGTTGACCAGGATCTCGATTGGACCGAGCGTGTCCTCGACTTCCTTGATCATGCGCGCGGAATCCTCGGGCGAAGTCACGTCGCCCTTCACCAGGGTCACGTCGACGCCATCCTTCTTGAGCTCCGCCTGCCACGCTTTCGCTTTTTCCTCGTTGCGGTAATTGGTGGCGACCTTGTGGCCCTTGCCGGCCAGTTCCCTGACGATGGCGGTGCCGATGCCGCCGGTGCCACCGGTAACGAATGCGACGCGTGAAGTCATGACAGCTCCATGTGGGGGACGCGCGGAATGCGCGCCGGATCGAATCTTGCTACTGCATCATGCAACCATTCCTGCGATGTCGCCTGCGGCGATGCAGCAAATTTCTCCTGTCCCAATTGCAGCCATGCCGCATGCAGTGCGGGCAGGGGGTCACCGCGATCCACCGGATGCGCTGATGTCGATTTCGACAGCTTGTGCCCGTGTGCATCCACCAGCAGTGGCAAGTGGGCGTAGTCGGGTGTCGGCAGATCCAGCAACCGTTGCAGCAGGACCTGTCGCGGCGTCGAATCGAGGAGGTCGGCGCCACGCACCACGTCGGTCATGCTTTGAGCACCATCGTCGACCACCACCGCCAGTTGATATGCCCAGCACCCATCGGCGCGCCTGAGCACGAAATCGCCGACGTCAAGATCGACGCGCTGCGAACAGCGGCCATGGACCAGATCATCGAATTCGACCAGGCAACCATCGGGGACGCGCAGGCGGATGGACGGATCCGAACGCCGCAATCCCGGGATGCAGGCGCGATGGATGCCGCCCTGCGCCTCGACCGCGCTCCGGCTGCAATGGCATTCGAAGGCGTGGCCTGCGGCGAGCAGGCAGTCGAGTGCTTCGGCATACAGCGCATCGCGATCGCTTTGGCGCGCCACTGGCCCGTCGTGGACAAAACCGAATGCCGTCAGCGTGGCGAGCTGCTCGCCCGCTGCCCCCGGTACCTCGCGGATGCGGTCGACATCCTCGATCCGCAGCCACCATTCGCCACCGCCACGGTGCGCGAACAGCCAGCTGCCGAGTGCGGCCAACAATGAACCCGGATGCAATGGACCGGTGGGAGAAGGCGCGAAACGGCCGCGACGTGTCTGCATGACTTGAATTTAACGCGATGGCCCCACACTGTGCAGGAAATACGAGGAGTCATTCCGATCATGTTGAAGCGCATCACCCTGTTCCTGGCCACCAATCTCGCAGTGATGATTCTGCTCGGGATCGTCATGACCGTGTTCGGGATCAACCCCGCGCGCACTTCCGGCCTACTGGTGATGGCCGCGGTCTTCGGCTTCGGCGGATCGCTCATCTCGCTGCTGATGTCGAAGACGATGGCGAAGTGGAGCACGGGGGCGCGGATCATCGCGCAGCCAGGCAACGAAACCGAGCGCTGGCTGGTGCAGACGGTGCAGCGCCATGCCCAGAAGGCGGGGATCGGGATGCCCGACGTTGCCATCTATGACGGGCCGGAAATCAACGCCTTTGCCACCGGCGCCAACCGCAATCACGCGCTGGTCGCGGTGTCGAGCGGTCTGCTCAATTCGATGAACGCCGACGAGGCGGAAGCCGTGCTCGGCCACGAGATCGGCCACGTCGCCAATGGCGACATGGTGACCATGGCGCTGCTGCAGGGCGTACTCAACACCTTCGTGATTGTGCTCGCGCGCGTGGTTGGCCAGGTCGTCGATGGGTATCTCAGTGGCGGTCGCCGTGAAGGTGGCGGTGGCATCGGGTACTGGATCACGGTCAACGTGCTGCAGCTGGTGTTCGGCTTGTTCGCCAGCATGATCGCGATGTGGTTCTCGCGCCATCGCGAATTTCGCGCCGACATTGCAGGCGCCGAGCTGGCCTCGCGCGAGAAGATGATTGCCGCGCTGGAACGCCTGCAGGCCAACCACGGCGAATCGACACTGCCCAAGCAGGTCGCGGCGTTCGGCATCTCCGGCAACATGAAGCAGGGTCTCGGTGCGCTGCTGCTCAGCCATCCGCCGCTGCCGGTGCGCATCGAGGCGCTGCGCAAGGCGCAGCTCAACGCGTCGGCGCTGCGCGAAGGCGTGGTGGTGTAGCAGCCAAGCACGCGCGCGACACCGGGTGACCAGCTCCGGTGCGCGGGACGCCAGCAAGTACGTCCATGTATGGCTCATGCTCGGCATCCATGCCTCGCAATGCCCGCTCACCGGACTGGCGCACCCGCTGCCAGGCGCGTGTTGTGGCTTTTTGAGAGCGTGAGAAGCAACAGCGCGCACGCTGTTGCTTTTCCGCTTTTCAGGAACCAGAAAGCCACCACCGGCAGCGCCTATGCGGTTCGTCTGTAGCGCCGACCGTACGCAGCATGGATGCTGCGTACGAGCCTACATGGACGTATTCACGGCGTGTCGGCGGCTGCAGACAACCGCGATAGGCGCCAGCCGGGCGATGCTTTTTGCGAACCCCCCAAACCAGTGCGTGCGAAGCGTCAGAAATCGAAGCTGAGATCCGTGCTGGCCGGTGCCAGGAAGTTGCCCTGCACGAACTCGACGCCGGCGAGGAACAGCGTCGTCATGCTGCCGGAATCGTTCACGTCACAAGCGATCGTTGCGGCACCAACACTGCTGCCTGCGGCCGCGAGATCCTTGACTCGTGCCTGCTGCTCCGGAGAGCGTGCATAGTCGGTCATGAAGCTGCCATCGAGCTTGATGAAACGTGGCCGCAGGTGGGCGATCAGCTGTGCGGAATTCAGGCCGACGCCGAACTGGTCGACGCAGAAACCGGAACCGAATGCCGCGAGTTGCTGGTTGAACAGCGTGGCTTCGTTGATTTGCGTCGATACCTTTGACTCATTGATCTGCACGATCAGGCGATTGGCCGGCACGCCGTGCTCCTGGAGCACTTGCTGAATGAAGCCGGGCAGGGTGGTGTCCTCGATCGACGCACGGGAAATGCGCACGATGAAGCGCATCTCGCGCTTGGCGTTCGCTGCCAGCGTGCGTGCGGCCTTGGCGATCACGCCGCGATCAAGGTCGCGGATCAATCCGTGTTCTTCGGCAATTGGCAGGAACGCACTCGGCATGACCACTTCGCCGGTGCCGTTGTCCATGCGCATCAACACGTCGAAGAATGGCGAGTTGTTGCCGTGGAGATTGATGATCGGCTGGTAATGGAGCATCAGCTGGTCATTTTCCAGCGCAGCGCGGATGCGCTCGATCCAGGCGTTGATGCGATCCTGTTCGGCGCGGTCGATGGCGCCTGGATCGTACAACTCCATGCGGCTGCCACCGACGCCTTGCGCGGTCTCAAGCAATTCCTGCGCGCGCGCCAGCACCCGCGGCACCTGTGCGTTGCGTTCGCTGACCTGCACCGCGCCGACGCTTACCGTCACCGTCAGTGAATGATCGCCGGTTTCGAGGATGCGCTCGGCGACTGCGGCGACGACCTTGTTCGCCAACGTCTCGGTCTCGGCGTGACTGGCCCCGCGGGCCAGGATTGCGATTACCTGTTCGCCGAAGCGGGCGGCCTCGACATTGTTGCCCAGCAACGGACGCAGGCGT
The DNA here is from genome assembly GCA_018242465.1 of Pseudomonadota bacterium. Taxonomy (GTDB): domain Bacteria; phylum Pseudomonadota; class Gammaproteobacteria; order Xanthomonadales; family Xanthomonadaceae; genus Solilutibacter. The sequence goes on from JAFEBY010000016.1 coordinate 19,741, forward strand.
TCGGCCAACGCCGCCATCAATGCATCGGCATTGTTGATGCCGACGCTATGCAGCAACGTGCCGAAGTGATCGGGCTGGACCATCAACAGGCCATGGTGTTCGTGCGCCGTGGCCGAGCGCGCGATGGCCTCTTCCAGCGATTGCAGGAAGGTCGGGCGGTTGAGCAGGCCGGTCGCTGCATCCTGGCGGCGCAGGGATTCCAGTTGCTCGATCATCGCCTGGTCGACCGCGGTTTCCTTGCGGCGGAAGATGATCTGCAGGCAGGGTTCGCCGTCGTAGGTGGCCGGTGAGAATTCCATCGTTGCCGGGAACCCCTGGCCGTCAGCGCCCTGCGCGGTGAGGTGATGCAACGGTGGGATCTCGCCGCCTTTCGACGATTGCTTGAGCAGGGCCTTGAACTCTCCGGCGTCTTCGGGCGCGACCATGTCGAGGATGGACATGCCCTCCACCTCGTCGAAGTTCTCGTACCCGAACATCTCGAGGTAGGCCTGATTGGCGCGGATGTGCATGCCTTCGTGGATATAGGCGATGGGGTCACGCGACGAATCAATCAGGGCGTCGCAGCGGCGCTCGGTCTCGTGCAGTCGGGCATCGAGGTGGCGCAGATCGCGGCGAGCGCGAAGATCGCGATATTCGCGCTCGACCGCGCGACGGATGTGTCCGTCACGGTTGCGCAGGGCGATGTTGTCGGCGCCGAGGCCGAGGATGGTGGGGAGGCCGGCATCGTCGCCGTCGGCGATCAGGATCACCACAGGCAGGTCGTTGCCGGTGGCACGCGCAAAGGTCAACGCCTGTGTCGGCTCGATGGTCTTGCTCGTGGCGGAGGCAAGCACGAGATCGACTCGCTGGCCGGCAAGCATCTCGCGGTATTCCTCGACACTGGTCGGACGACTGGCGCGCACCGCGAGGCCGTCGTTGCGCAGCCCGGTGACGATGGACTCGGCATCCTCCATGCGGTCGTCGATGACCAGGACCCGAATCGTGTTGATGTTCTTGCGTTGTTGCATCCCGCCCCTCTATGCCGCGCCGGGGGATACGGTGCGGTCACGGTCAACTATACCCGACGAAACTGAACGGTCCCGTCGATGCGTATCGAGTTCGCACGGGTCACGCCAGCGGGCGTTTGCCGGGATCGCCGGCCACTTCGCGCACCAGTTTCGGGACCAGATAACCGGACAGACGCGCGGCCAGATCGCGATGCAGGGCCAGTGCATCGGCATCCTCGACCTCGAAATGCGCCGCGCCGCTGACGCGATCAAGCTGGTGCAGATAATAGGGCAGCACGCCGGCGTGGTGGCCGCGTTCGCAGAGCGCGGCGAGGGCATCGACCGAATCGTTGACGCCCTTCAGCAGCACCGCCTGGTTAAGCAGCAGGCAGCCGGCGTCGCGCAGCCGCATCAGGGCGGCGTCGACATCGGCATCGAATTCGTTGGCGTGGTTGGCGTGGATCACCACGGTGACCGGCCATGGCAGGCCGCGCAGCCATCCGACCAGACCATCATCCACGCGTTCGGGCAGGACCACCGGCAGGCGGGTATGGATGCGCAGACGGCGGATATGGGGAATCCGCGCCAAGGCGTCGGTGAGTTCGGCGAGCTTGCCGTCGGCCAGAGACAGCGGATCGCCACCGGAGAGGATGACCTCGTCGATGGAATCATCGGCCGCGATGATCGCCAGGGCCTCTGACCACTGGCCGCGCGCGGCGGTTTCATCCGCATAGGGGAAGTGCCGGCGGAAGCAGTAGCGGCAATTGATCGCGCAACTGCCGGTCGCGACCAGCAGGGCGCGGCCGTGGTATTTGCGGATCACGCCGGAACCGGCACGCGCGGCGCCGTCGCCCACGGCATCCAGCCCGAAGCCGGGGACGATCCGCTCCTCGTCGTCCAGCGGCAGGACCTGGCGCAGCAACGCGTCGCTGGCATCGCCATGGCGCATGCGGGCGACGAAGCCACGTGGCACCCGCAGCGGGAATTGCGCCACGGCCGCGGGGGAAATCCGGGCGGCCAAGTCCTCCAGGCCAAGCAGGGACAGCAGCTCCGCCGGATCGCGCACGGCATCGCGCCACAGCTGTTGCCAGCGCGGTGCCGGCTGTTGCGGGGCTTGGTGTCGGGGCAGGGGGCGAGCAGGTATCATGTCGGGTTTATTCTAACGAGCCCGGTGCCATCGGGCCGCAGCTGAGGAGCACGACCATGGCCACCCTGGGCATGAATGACGTCAAGAACGGCCAGAAGATCCTGGTCAACAACGATCCTTGCGTCATCACCGACACCGAATACGTGAAGCCGGGCAAGGGCCAGGCCTTCACCCGCGTCAAGTACCGCAGCATCAAGTCGGGCCGCGTGGTCGAAATGACCATGAAGGCGACCGATTCGGTGGAGCAGGCCGACGTCGTCGACACCGACATGAACTACATGTACTCGGATGGCGAATACTGGCACTTCATGGATCCGGAATCCTTCGAGCAGGTCCAGGCTGACATCAACGGCATGGGCGGCGCCGACAAGTGGTTGAAGGGTGAGGAACAGTGCATCGTGACGTTGTGGAACGGCAATCCGATCATGGTGCAGCCGCCGAACTTCGTCGAACTCAAGATCACCGAGACCGATCCCGGCGTGAAGGGCGATACGGCCGGCACCGGCGGCAAGCCGGCCACGCTGGAAACCGGCGCGGTGGTCCGCGTCCCGCTGTTCGTCGGCCAGGAAGAAGTGATCAAGGTCGATACCCGCAGCGGCGAATACGTCAGCCGCGTGAAGTAATTCCGCCACCACGGAGAGGGATGCATGACGTCGAACGCAACGCCTGCAACACCCGGAGCCGACATCTTCCCGCATGACCGCGTCGTGTTCTTCTGCGACGCGGTGTTCGCCATCGCCATTACCCTGCTGGCGATCGAGCTGAAACTGCCCGGTCACGACGCCAGCGATGCGGCGGCAGCGGCGGAACTCCAAGGCACCTTCATTTCCTATTTCATCAGCTTCATGGTGACAGGCGTGTTCTGGGTCAGCCACATGCTGACCTGGAAGTACGTCACCCGGGTCAACGGCAAGGTGGTGTGGTCAACATTGCTGCAGCTGATGTTCGTGGCGTTGATGCCGTTCGCGACACGCGAGTACTCGCTGGCATTCACCGGCCACGATGCCGGGCGCGCGGTGTTGTATGCCTGCGTGCTGACCGCCATTTCGTTCTTCTCGCTGCGCACCCGCCTGCTGGTGGTGAAGCAGGAAGCCCTGCGCGACAAGATCGGCGAACAGGGCGTGCGCTGGTTCATCGGGCGTGGCCTGGTTCCGCTGATCGTGTTCGCGGCGACCGTCTTGCTGGCCTTCGTTTTGCCGGCTTGGGCAATCGCCTTCGTGTTCGTCGCGATCTTCCCGCTGCTGGCCGTCGTCCGTCGCCGCATCTTCCGGAATCCGAACCCATGAGCGAAACGCTGCTGCCCTGCGACGTGCTGATCGAAGCCGGTCATGTCGTGCCGATCGAGCCGCATGGCGTGGTGCTGGACGGTCATGCGGTCGCGGTGCGCGATGGCGTGATCATCGAGCTGTTGCCCACCGCGGATGCACGCGCGAAATACACGGCGAAGGAAACGGTGTCGCGTCCCGATGCGGTACTGATGCCGGGCCTGGTCAACGCCCATGTCCACAACCCGATGACACTGCTGCGCGGGATCGCCGACGACCTACCGCTGATGACCTGGTTGCAGCAACACATCTGGCCGGCGGAAGCACGGGTGATGTCGCCGGAATACGTGCGCGACGGCATTGCGCTGGCGATCGCGGAGATGCTGCGCGGCGGCACCACTTGCTGCAACGAGAATTATTTCTTCCCCGACGTGCAGGCGCAGACCTACCACCGCTACGGTTTTCGCGCGATGGTCGGCCTGCCGGTGATCGATTTCCCGACCGCCTGGGCCAAGACCGACGACGAATATTTCGAGCGTGCCGGCGAAGTCCACGACCAGTGGCGCGACGACTCCTTCATCGGCACCGCGTTTGCGCCGCACGCGCCCTATACGGTGAGCGATGCCAGCTTCGAGCGCCTGCGCATGCTGTCCGACCAACTCGATGTTCCGGTGCATTTGCATACCCACGAAACCGCGCAGGAAGTCGAGGATTCGCTCAAAATTCACGGTCAGCGGCCATTGGCGCGGCTCGATCGCCTCGGCGTGATCAACGATCGCCTGATCGCCGTCCACATGACGCAACTCACCGATTCCGAAGTCCGTCTGTGCGCCGATCGTGGCGTCAGCGTGGTGCATTGCCCGGAATCCAACCTCAAGCTTGCGTCAGGTTTTTGCCCTGTGGAGAAACTGCACCGCGCTGGCGTGAACGTCGCGATCGGCACCGACGGCGCCGCCAGCAACAACGATCTCGACATGTTCGGGGAAACGCGCACGGCGGCCTTGCTGGCCAAGGCGGTGGCGAACGATGCCGCGGCGTTCGATGCGGCGACCGCGTTACGCGCGGCAACGCTAGGCAGCGCCCGCGCGCTGGGCTGGGGGGATCGCATCGGTTCGATCGAGGCCGGCAAGCAGGCCGATCTCGTATTGGTCGATCTGTCGCCGATCGAAACCCAGCCGCTGTTCCACGTGCTGTCGCAGCTCGCCTATGCTTGCGGCCGCCAGCAGGTGAGTGACGTGTGGATCGCCGGTCGTCGCAAGCTCGCCGATCGTCAGCTGGTGGACATGGATATTGATGCCATCCGCGCCAATGCCCGCCAGTGGCGCGACAACATCGCCGGTGGCATGCATTGAGGAGGCATCGATGACCGCATCTGCGCACAACGTTCGCCAATCCGAACTCGACAAATTCGCCGCGCTCGCCAGCCGCTGGTGGGATCCCAACGGGCCGCAGCGTGCGCTGCATGCATTGAATCCGGTGCGCCTGGCGTATGTCGCCGAACGCGCGAGCCTGCCGGGCGTGCGCGTGCTCGATGTCGGTTGCGGTGGCGGCCTGCTCAGCGAGGCGCTTGCCAAGGCGGGTGCGAGCGTCACCGCGCTCGACCTTGCGCCGGAACTGATCCAGGTTGCGAAACTGCACGGCCTCGAAGCAGGCACCAAGGTCGAATACCGCGAGCAGTCGGTGGAGTCGCTCGCGGATGAACTGCCGGGTGCATTCGACGTCATCACCTGCATGGAAATGCTGGAGCACGTCCCCGATCCGCAGTCGATCCTCGACGCCTGCACGACTTTGCTGCGTCCGGGCGGGCAGTTGTTCGCATCGACGATCAATCGCACGCCGGCGGCATTCGGGCTGGCCATCGTCGGTGCCGAATATGTCGCCGGATTGCTGCCCAAGGGCACTCACCAGTACCGCGATTTCATCAAGCCGTCGGAACTTGCGCGCGGCATGCGCACGGCCGGGCTCGATGTTCGCGACATCAGCGGCATCCTCTACGAGCCTTGGAAACACGCGGCGCGCCTGACGTCGCGCACCGACGTCAACTACCTGATGCAGGCCGGAAAACCGGAATGACGGTGAATTTCCCCAAGGCGGTGCTGTTCGATCTCGACGGCACCCTGCTCGACAGTGCGCCCGACATGCTGGCGACCGCGAATGCGATGCGCGCCAGTCGCGGCGTCGCTGCGATGACGCTGGCCGAACTGCGTCCGCATGTATCGAAGGGATCGCGGGCGATGCTCGGCGCCGCTTTCCCCGGGCTCGATGAAGCGGGGCGGCTGGAACTGGTGCCGGAATTCCTCGAACTCTACGATCGCGAACTCGGCCGCCACGCCGTGGTGTTTCGCGGTGTTGCCGAGTTGCTCGATACACTCGATCGCAATGGCGTGCGCTGGGGCATCGTCACCAACAAACCGGAAGCGCTGGCGGTTTCGGCGGTGGAAGCATCAGGCTGGACGCGGCGCAGTGGCGTGCTGGTTGGCGGCGACACCCTGGCCGAACGCAAGCCACATCCGTTGCCGCTGCTGCACGCGGCGCAAGAAATCGGCATGACGCCAGGCGATTGCGTTTATGTGGGCGACGATGAACGCGATATCGAAGCCGCGCGCGCCGCTGGCATGCGTTCGGTGGTCGCGCTGTGGGGCTACCGCCTGCCCGGGGACGATCCGGCAAGGTGGGGGGGCGACGTGATGCTGGAACAGGCCTCCGACCTGCTCGATCCGACGCGCTGGCCGTGAGCGATCAAGACGCTTTCGTGGCGACGCTGGCCGACTGGCGGGTTCGCTGGCCGGAGTGGGAAATCGCCGAGAATTTCATCGCCGGGGAATTGCGCGATGCCGCCATCGCTTGGTTCATGCTGCTGGGTGAATTCGCTGAAGCCGCTTGGGGTGGCAGAGATCCGACACCGGGACTGGCCAAACTTGGCTGGTGGCAGGAGGAATTGCGCGGCTGGGCCAAGGGCATGCGCCGTCATCCGCTGGGCCACGCATTGCAAAAGCAACCGGTCGAGTGGGCGGCATTCGCCGACAGCCTCGGCGTATTGCGCGATCGCGAACTCGGGACTGCCGACGAGGAGGCGGCAGTCACTGGGTTGCATCCGTACCTGGCGGCGATCGCGCTGGTGGAGCGGCAGCTGTTCGGAGGAGCCGCCCGCGACAGCAATCCGCTGCAGCTGCTGCGTACCCAGAAAGTCTCCATCGGCCTCCCGGTGGCTGCGGGCAAGGTCTTGCGGGGCGGGCCCGCTCCTCGACAGGTCTTCGATGCATTGGCAATGGCGCGCGCCAATGCCGCCCGCAAGGGGGATGCAATCGTTCTCTCGCGCTGGCGCACCTTGTTGTTGGCATGGCGTGCAGGCCGCGGCCGCTAAAATGGCGCAATGAACCTGGAATCACGCAAAACCCCCTTGGCCGATGTCGCCCATGAAACCGCCGCCCACGCGTGCGGCCTGGATTGGGTGGGCATGGAAGGGATCGCCCTGCCGCTGCGCCGTGACGGCGTCACGGTGGCGGCAATGGCCGATGTCTTCGTCAATCTCGTCGCCGGAACTCGCGGCATCCACATGTCGCGCTTGTATCTGCTCTTGCGCGAATCGCTGGCCGATGGCGGCGTCGGCATCGGCCGCATTCGTGACTTCCTGCAGGGCTGCATCGCTTCGCAGGAAGGCTTGAGCTCGGCGGCGCGCCTGCGCCTGCGGTTCAGCGCCTTGCTGGAACGACCGGCGCTGGCCAGCGCCAATGCCGGTTGGCGCGAGTATCCGGTCGAAGTGGACGCGGAGCTTGGTCGCGACGGATTGAGCATCGCCTTCACCGTCGATCTCCAGTATTCCAGCACCTGTCCGGCCTCGGCGGCATTGTCGCGCCAGGTGATCTCCGAACAGTTCCTGCGCGCATTCCCGAATGGTGGCAGTGCCGTGGAGATCGCGGCGTGGCTGGAATCGCCAGCGGGCATGGCGGCGACCCCGCATGCGCAGCGCAGCGTCGCGCGGATTCGCGTCGAACTCGCCGACGGCGTCGATGATATTCCGGTCACCGCATTGGTCGACGCGGTCGAACGCGCGTTGGGCACGCCGGTGCAAACCGCGGTCAAGCGCGAGGATGAACGCGCCTTCGCCGAAGCCAACGCCGCCAACCTGATGTTCTGCGAAGACGCCGCGCGACGCGTTTCCGCAGCGGTGTCAGGGATGGATGCATGCCGCCATTACCGCGTGCAGGTCAGTCATCTCGAAAGCCTGCACGCGCATGATGCGGTGGCGGTGGTGAGCGGTTAGCGCGCGAACTTCAGGCGCTGGCCACCGATCGTTCCGATCACGTTCGTGCCGTCCCAGACCTGTTGCCCGTTGACCCAGGTCGAGGCGATGCGTGAGCGGAAGGTCATGCCTTCGAATGGCGACCATCCGCACTTCGACAGCACCGCATCGCGGCGCACGGTGTAGGGGGTATCCTCGACCAGCACCAGGTCGGCGAACTGGCCTTCACGCACGTAGCCGCGATCGACGATGTCGAACAACTGCGCCGGCGCGTGCGCGGTCTTCTGCACGATTTGGGTGCGTGCCAGCTGGCCATCGTGCACTCTCTCGAGCGCGCACTGCAGCGCGAACTGGGTCAGCGGCAGGCCGCTCGGCGCCTTCGTGTAGCCCTGCTGTTTTTCTTCCCAGGTGTGCGGCGCGTGGTCGGTGGCGAGCACGTCGATCACGTCGTTGGCGATGGCGCGGATCAGGGCGTCGCGATCATGCGCGTCCTTGATCGCCGGATTGCACTTGATCAGGTTGCCCAGGCGGTCGTAGTCCTCCCGGGCGAATTGGAGGAAATGCACGCAGGTTTCGGCGGTGATGCGCTTGCGGCTGCCGTCGGCGCGGATCAGTGGGCCGCGTTCGAACAGGTCGAGCTCATCCGCAGTCGAAATGTGCAATACGTGGAGGCGGGCGTCATGGCGTCGCGCCAGCTCCACCGCCAGTCGCGACGATTTCAGGCAAGCCTCGCGGCTGCGGATGTCGGGATGGAAGCGCACCGGGATGTCGTCGCCATACTGCGCGACGTAGCCGGCGAGCGTCTCCTCGATCATCGGCGTGTCTTCGCAGTGGGTGATGATCGGTACCGGGGCATCGCGGAAGATACCGTCGAGCACCTCGGGATCGTCCACCAGCATGTTGCCGGTCGAGGCCCCCATGAACACCTTGACGCCTGGTGAGGTCCTGGGGTCGAGGCTGCGGATCGCCTCGAGGTTGTCATTGCTGGCGCCGAAATAGAAGCCGTAGTTGGCACGCGCGCGGCCGGCAGCACTGGTGTACTTGGCCTCGAGGATGGCGTGGTCGAGCGCGGGCGGGCGGGTGTTCGGCATGTCCAGGAAGCTGGTGGTGCCCCCCGCCACGGATGCGGTGGATTCGGTCGCGATGTCGCCCTTGTGGGTCAGGCCGGGATCGCGGAAATGGACCTGGGCGTCGATCATGCCGGGCATCAACCAGGCGCCGTGGGCGTCGACCACCTGCTCGCCGGGTTTTGCGGCCAGGCTGTCGCCGATCAAGGCGATGCGTTCGCCCTCGATGCGGACATCGGCGTCGAATTCGCGGCCATCGGTCACGACGCGGGCATTGGTGATGAGGATCGAGGGCATCGGCGGGTCCGGTCAGGCGGGCGGCACGGGGTCGTGTCCGCCAGGATGGAGGGGGTGGCAACGGCCCACGCGCTTGGCTGCCAGCCAGCTGCCACGGATCGGGCCGTGAATCCGGACCGCTTCCATTGCGTACGTCGAACAACTGGGATGGAAGCGGCAGCGCTGGCCGAGCAGGGGGCTGATCAGCACTTTATACGCACGCAGCAGCCCGATCAGCAGGCTGGAGACGAGGTTACGCAACAGTTTCACGGGAAATCACCGCATGTCCACGCGATCAGGTGCAGCATCCAGCGCTTGCCGAGGGGGAGTAAGCAGGTTATAACAGCCGGCTTCCCATGCTCAAGGGATCTCGTAAGGACGTCGAAGTGGCAGTCAAGAAAACCGCAAAAACCCCCGCCAAGCCCGTCAAGAAGGCCGTCGCCAAGAAACCCGCGGCGCCCGCACCCAAGAAAGCCCCCGTGAGCAAGAAACCGGCCGCCAAGACGCCGGCCAAGCCTGCCGCCAAGGCCGTAGCCCCGGCGAAGAAACCCGCTCCGGCCAAGGCCGCCTCGCCTGCGAAGAAGCCCGCTGCGGCCCCTGCCAAGGCCGTGACGGTCAAAAAGCAGGTTGCCGCTGCCAAGGCTGCCCCGATGAAAGCCGCCGTCAAGGCTCCCGTGAAGGCTGCCGCAGCCAAGGCGCCTGCTCCAGCCCCGAAGGCTGCCGCAGCCAAGGCACCTGCATCTGCCCCGAAGGCTGCCGCAGCCAAGCCGGCGTCGGCACCTGCCCCGAAGGCTGCCGCAGCCAAGCCGTCGCCTGCTCCTGCCCCGAAGGCTGCTGCGACCAAACCCACAGCCACGAAGCAGGCTACCAAAACGGTCGTCGTGCCTGCTCCGGTGCCGCCAGCGCCACGCCCCCCGGTGCCGCGCCCGACCGGCAAGGTCGCGGTGGCGATCACCCCGGTGGTCAAGGCTCCGGTCGTCCGCAGCAAGCTGCGCGTGGTCGAATACAAGGTCGACGACGCCAGCGGCCGCCCCGTCCTGCCCGCCGGCTACAAGCCGCAGGCGGACGAGGAGTACATGAGCGCGTTGCAGCTCGAGTACTTCCGCCAGAAGCTGCTGGAACGCCGCGGCGAACTGGTCGAGGAATCCAAGCAGACCATCGAGAACCTCAAGGAAGAAGTGCGCGACGTCGGCGACGACGCCGAACGCGCCAGCCGCGAGACCGAAAACGCACTGGAACTGCGCACCCGCGATCGCTATCGCAAGCTGATCAGCAAGCTCGACAGCACGCTCAAGCGCGTCGACAGCGGCGAGTACGGTTACTGCGTGGATACCGGCGAGGAAATCGGCCTCGATCGCCTGGAAGCCCGCCCGCAGGCGGAGCGCACCATCGACGCGCAAGAACGCTGGGAGCACCTGCAGAAGCAGCAGGGCGATTGAAGCTGTATCAGAAAAGCCTCCACGCGGAGGCTTTTCTGTTTTTGTCAGGCGCCGCCTGGCTTCGGGGCCATGCTTGCCTTCGAGCGCCGCCAGCCCCGGATCCGCTGGTCAATCTACGCCGTTGCGCCCCTGCGCAGGCGGCGCTGCAGCCACCAGGCGAACAGCAGGGGGACGCCGGCATTGGCGAGCAGGAAGGGCAGCTCTTCCGTCGCTGCGTAACCGGCGCGGGCGACGCCCAGCCACATGTTGTAGGCGCAGACCGCGATCCAGGCAATTGCGAAGGTGACGAAGACGGTGCGCAAGGTGCGGGCATCGCGCCGGAATACTGCCAGCAGAATGGTTGCCAGCACGATGCCGATGGCGATGATGATCAGTGTCCGCATCCGGTGTTCCCCCTGTCTTCGACGTCGTGCCGATGTTCGCGGCGAGTATGCCTCAGTGGAGGTCGCGCAGATCCAGTGTGCGCAATTTCGGCGCACGCCATGCGGTGATGCCGACCACGCCCAGGGTGACGCAGCCGCCGACAATGATCGCCGGCACCAGCCCGAGCAGGCGCGCCATCACGCCGTCGTAGAACGCGCCGAGTTCGTTGGATGAACTGATGAAGATGCTGTTGATCGACGAGACGCGGCCGCGCATCTCGTCCGGCGTCACCAGCTGCAGGATGGTCGAACGCAGCACCACCGAGACGCCATCACACATGCCGTAGAGCACCAGCAGCGCGCCCGACAACCACAGGTTGCGCGACAATGCGAAGGCGATCGTGCACAGCCCGAATCCGGAAACAGCGCACATCAGTACGCGTCCGGCGTGGCGTTCCAACGGACGGCGCGCCAGCCACAGTGCGACGATGATCGATCCCGCGGCGGGCATGCCGCGCATCACGCCGAAGGCTTCGGGACCGGCGTGGAGGATGTCCTTGATGAAGGCCGGCAGCATCGAAATCGCGCCGCCCAGCAGGACCGAGAACATGTCGAGCGCCATCGCGCCGAGCATCACCTGCTGCGAGAACACGAAGCGCAGGCCCTCGCGGATGCTGGCGAACACCGGTTCACGTTGCGGCGGCGGTGGCGGTTCGGTCACCGCCAGCATGAACACGGCGATTGCGGCAGCAAGGCCGAGCAGGAATGCCACCAGGTAGGCGATCTCGATGCCGGCCCAGCCGGTGAGGGCACCGCCCAATGCCGGCCCGAACACCAGCCCGGCCTGGAACACCACGCTGCCGAAGCTGGCGCCGCGCACGAACTGCTCGCGCGGCAGCACGCGGGCGAACAGCGCGTTGTAGACCGGGCCGAGGAAGGAACGCACGATGCCGTTGATGCCGACCGCGACATACATCATGGCGAGATTGCCGTGCAGCGCCGGCGTGCGAGCGACCAGCAACAACAGCAAGGGCGTCGCGGCGAGGCCGAGGCAGGCGACTGCGCCGAGCTTGCGACGCGGCAGATGATCGACGAGGTAGCCGGCGAACGGCGCGACCACGAAGAACGGCAGCACTTCGGCGAGGCCGATCATGCCGAGCGCGAACGTGCTGCGGGTGAGGTCGTAGACGTGCCAGCCGACGGTGACCGCGGCGATCTGGTAGCACAGCATCGTGCAGATGCGATACACCATCAGTTGCAGGAAGCCGCGATTGCGCAGCGGCGATGCGGCAACACCGGCTGCGGTCGTCATCGCGCCTGCGCTGCGGTGGTCTTGATGAAGTCGAGCAGGGCGGCGAGGCCGTTGCTGCGGGTCGGCGACAGGTGCTTGGCAAGACCAATCGTGGAGATGTAATCCGGCGAGGTCGCGAGGATTTCGCTGGCCGGGCGTCCCGAATAAACACGCAGCGCGAGATAGATCAGGCCCGAGACAATAGTCGAATCGCTAATGGCCTGGAAATCGAGGCGTGCGGCATTGCCGCTGGCGACGATCCACACTTTCGATTGGCAGCCGAGCAGGCGATGTTCCTCGGTCTTCAGCGCATCGGGGAGATCGGGCAGCTTGCGGCCGAGATCGATCAGGTACTGGTAGCGTTCCGACCAGTCACCGAACAGCGAGAACTCGTCGGCGATCGCGGACTGGGCCTCGGCGGCGCTGGGTTCGAGGGGAAATTGCGACTCGCTCATGCGCGCTTCCAACGCACGCCGGCGGGCGTGTCTTCCAGGAGGATGCCTTCTGCCGCCAGCTGGTCGCGGATGGCATCGGCACGGGCGAAATCGCGGGACTTCTTGGCGGCGTTGCGTTCGTCCACCAGTTGCTGGATGCGGGCGTCGTCGTCGCCGGATGCGCCGCGGGCGAACCATGCCTGCGGGTCCTGCTGCAACAATCCCAGTGCCAGTCCGGCGCCTCTAAGCTGCGAAGCAAGGTCGAGGAGCTGAGGAAGGGTGTCTGCTTTCGACGCATCATGCACCAGCTGATTTCTCAGTACGCGCGCATCAGAAGCTATTTTGGCGATGATTGATAGTGCAGCCGGTGTATTGAGATCATCGTCCAGTGCGATTTCTATTTCTTCAGGAATGTCGAGTTTCGAGGGTTCGGCGCTGGACATTGCGGCCAACGCGTCAATATCACGCAGCGTTCCATAGAGACGGTCGAGTGTCCGCACGCTCTGATCGATCACCGCATCGCTCCATTCCAGCGGCTGGCGATAGTGGGCGGAGAGCAGGGCATAACGCAGCGCTTCCGGCGGATGCGCGCGCACCAGGTCGTGGACCTTCTCGATATTGCCCAGCGACTTGCTCATCTTGGCGCCGCCGAAGTTGAGCATGCCGTTGTGCATCCACCAGCGCGCGAACGGCTTGCCGCCATGCGC
>JAFEBY010000017.1 GCA_018242465.1 Pseudomonadota bacterium
GAAGGCACCCAGAAGAACATCATCGACACGTTGCAGACCCGCGCCGAGCTGTACGACTTCCTCGGCTACCACGCCTACGAAGACAAGCTCGACCAGCTGTTCTCGCAGAACAAGTAATCACAAGGAATCCCGATGAGCGACAACACCACCCAAGCACTTCCCAAGGTCAAGAAATCCGTCGCGCTGAGTGGCACCGCGGCCGGCAACACCGCGCTGTGCACGGTCGGCCGCAGCGGCAACGACCTGCATTACCGCGGCTACGACATCAAGGACCTGGCGACGCAATCGACTTTCGAGGAAGTGGCGCACCTGCTGGTGCATGGCACGCTGCCGACCGCGTCGCAGCTCAAGGCCTATCGCACCAAGTTGAAGCGCCTGCGCGGCCTGCCGGCCATCGTCACCGATGCATTGGAGCTGATCCCGGCCAATGCTCACCCGATGGACGTGATGCGCACCGGCTGCTCGGTGCTGGGCACGGTGCTGCCGGAACGCGAGGGCCATCCGGCATCGGAAGCACGCGACATCGCCGATCGCCTGATCGCCAGCTTCGGTTCGATGCTGCTGTACTGGTGGCACTTCACCCACAACGGGCGCCGCATCGACGTCGAGACCGATGACGACACCGTCGCCGCGCATTTCCTCCACCTGTTGCACGGCGAGCCGCCGTCGGCGCTGCATGCCGATGCGCTCGACAAGTCGCTGATCCTCTACGCCGAGCACGAGTTCAACGCCTCGACCTTCACCGCGCGCGTGATCGCCGGTACCGGTTCCGACATGCATTCCTGCATCACCGGCGCGATCGGCGCGCTGCGCGGACCCAAGCACGGCGGCGCCAACGAAGTGGCGATGGACATCATCAGCCGCTACGGCACGGCTGACGAAGCCGAAGCCGACATCAAGGCGCGGATGGAGAAGAAGGAAATCATCATCGGCTTCGGTCACCCGGTATACACCATCGGCGATCCGCGCAATCCGATCATCAAGGAAATTTCGCGCAAGCTGTGCAAGGACGGCGGCAACCAGACCCTGTTCGACGTCAGCGAGCGCATCGAGACGTTGATGTGGGACAGCAAGAAGATGTTCCCCAACCTCGACTGGTACAGCGCATCGGCCTATCACATGATGGGCGTGCCGACCGCGATGTTCACTCCGCTGTTCGTAATCGCGCGCACCACCGGCTGGAGCGCGCACGTGATCGAGCAGCGCGAGGACGGCAAGATCATCCGCCCGAGCGCCAATTACGTGGGGCCGGAAGATCGCGAGTACGTGGCGATCGACAAGCGCTGAGCGCGTCACGACCCCCGGCGTCCTCGAAGCTGAACGAGGACGTCGGCAGGGCACAGCTGAATGGGGTAAACTAGACGGGTTCGCGCACGGCGGATCCGTTTTCCTTCGGAATCCCCGCGGGGCTGCAAGCCCCGCCTTCCCACGCACGTCTCTCGTTGCGCGACACGTTTCCGGGTTCCGGGAGCGTCTCAATCAGCACTCGCAGCGCGTCAGGAAAGCTCCGGGTCATCGCACGGCACACGCCGTGCGGACACACTTTGGAGCACACAATGAATTTTGAAACCCTCGGCATTTCGCCGGCCCTGCTGCGCGCGCTTGCCGACACCGGCTACACCACACCCACGCCGATCCAGGCCCAGGCCATTCCGTTGGTGCTGTCCGGCGAAGACGTCCTCGGCGGCGCGCAGACCGGTACCGGCAAGACCGCCGCGTTCGGATTGCCGCTGTTGCAGCACCTGTCGAAGAACATGGGCGTGCGCGGTCCGCGCAAGCCGCGCGCACTCATCCTGGTGCCGACGCGTGAGTTGGCGGTCCAGGTCAGCGACAACCTCAAGACCTATGCGCGCCACCTGCGCATCAACGTCACCACGCTGTACGGCGGTGCCGGCATGCAGCCGCAGATCAACAACCTGCAGCGCGGCGTCGACGTGCTGGTGGCTTGCCCGGGTCGTCTGCTCGATCACCTCGAACGCGGCACCGCCAAGCTCGATGCTATCGAAATGCTGGTGCTCGATGAAGCGGATCGCATGCTCGACATGGGCTTCCTGCCGGCGATCAAGCGCGTCCTCGCGCGCGTTCCGGCGCAGCGCCAGACGCTGCTGTTCTCGGCGACCTTTGAAGCGCGCATCAAGGCGCTGGCGCTGGAATTCATGCGCAACCCGAAGCAGGTGGAAGTGGCCGCGCAGGCGACCATCGCCTCGACGATCGTGCATCGCGTGCATCCGGTGGATGCGTCGCGCAAGCGCGATCTGCTGATCGACATCCTCGCCGCGCGCCACAGCGAGCGCGTGCTGGTGTTCGGCAAGACCAAGCATGGCTGCGATCGTCTGTGCAAACAGCTCGACCAGGCCGGCCTGCCGTCGGTGGCGATCCATGGCAACAAGAGCCAGGCCGCGCGCCAGAACGCCTTGAACCAGTTCAAGAGCGGCCGTACCCGCATCCTGGTCGCGACTGACGTCGCCGCGCGCGGTCTCGACATTCCCGACCTGCCGCTGGTGATCAACCACGACTTGCCGATGGTGGCGGAAGACTATGTGCACCGCATCGGTCGCACCGGCCGCAACGGCGCCAGCGGCGAAGCGTTGTCGCTGGTTGCGCCGGATGAAGCGGCATTGCTGCGCCAGATCCAGCGCATGCTCAAGGCCGATATCGCGATGGAGACGGTGGATGGATACGAGCCTTCGCGTCCGCTCCGCCTTGATGGGTCGGCGATGACCAAGCGTGCTCCCGCCGGCAAGCCGGGCGGACAGCACGCGCCGCGCAAGAACTCGGCGCCGCGTCCGCAGGGCGCACCCAAGGCCGGCAAGCCGCATCGCGGGCATGGACATGCTCACGGTGATGCGAACAAGGCCGGCGCGCATGCGCATGCCGCGCGCAACGGCAGCCCGAAGCACCGCGGTGCCCAGGACGGACGGCGCGATCGCCGCGCGTGATTTCGCACGCGCTGTCTCAGCGGGTAGCCAGTCCGGTGCGCGGGACGCCGTGAATACGTCCATGTAGGCTCGTGCGCCGCATCCATGCGGCGCAACGCCCGCTTACCCGACTGGCCACCCACTGAGCGCGCGTGTTGTGGCTTTACGGAGTGTGAAAAGCAACAACTCGCACGGGCTGTTGCTCTTGTCTCACGCCACCAGAAAGCCACCACCGGCGGCTGCAGACAACCGTGATAGGCGCAAGCCGGGCGATGCTTTCACCGCTTCTGCGCCGCGATCCAGCGATCGACCTTCTGCTCCAGGATCGACATCGGTACCGCGCCGTCCTTCAACACTTCGGCGTGGAATCCGCGCGGGTCGAAACGATCACCAAGCTCGGCTTGCGCCTTCTTCTTCAGGCGCTGGATGGTGAGCTCGCCGATCTTGTAGGCCACCGCCTGCGACGGCCATGCAACATAGCGTTCGGCTTCGGCGGTGGCGTCGGTGAGTGATACAGCCGAGTTCTTCATCATGTAATCGATGGTCTGCTCGCGCGTCCAGCTCTTGCTGTGCAGGCCGGTATCGGTGACGAGGCGGATCGCGCGCCACAGTTCGTCCTGCAGACGACCGAAATAATCGTAAGGCGTTTCATACACGCCCAGCGACTTGCCCAGCGATTCCGAATACAACGCCCAGCCTTCGACATAAGCGGTGTTGCCACCGAAGCGACGGAAGGCCGGCACTCCCTTCAGTTCCTGCTGGATGCCGATCTGGAAATGGTGGCCGGGAATCGCTTCATGCAGGAACAGGTCTTCGGCGGACCAGGTCTTGCGCGAGGGCAGGTCGAAGGTGTTGACGTAAAAGATGCCAGGGCGGCTGCCGTCTTCACTAGGGCTTTGGTATTCACCACCGGCGGCGGATTCGGCACGGAACGCTTCCACCGGGCGGATCTCGAAGCCGGCCTTGGGCACCAGCGAGAACTGCTCGGGGATGCGCTTCATGATCCGCGCTTCCAGGCCGCGGTAGAACTTCAACAGCTCGTCTTCCGACTTGAACTGGAACTGCTTGTCCTCGCGCATGAACTTGAAGAAATCCTGCAGCGAGCCCTTGAAGCCGACATCCTTCATCACCTGCTGCATTTCGCCGTGGATGCGGTC
>JAFEBY010000018.1 GCA_018242465.1 Pseudomonadota bacterium
GAAGCCAAGGTGCTGATCGAACGTTGGCGGCAGTTCTACAACGAGCAGCGTCCGCACAGCGCGCATCGCTACAAGACGCCTGCCAGCGTCCGCCGCAGCTGGTTGGAAACAGATAACATCCCCACAGGACTCACTGCATAACTGGCTACAAATTACGTACGCAGGTCATGTCCAAAACACAGCCCAAGGTAACCGCGCGGATAACTTTGCATCAAACATGCTGGCCGCCGGACTGTTGGTCACCGTGACCTGGTCAGCAGGATTATTGAGTGGAGCCAACCACGTTGTCAGGCTGCGTTACGGACTTGTTGCAGCTCCATCACGTCAAGCGTGAAATCCAAGGGTACCTGGATCGGCTCAACCGGGGTGCGCTTCTCGTTGTAGACATCGACATCAGTCTTGAGCTGCACGCAATCTCCGACGATTTGCTGACGTCGCTGTGCGAAGGATTTGACGAAGTGGGTGTGCGGCGCGTTCGGATCGTCCAGGTCCGCCCACAGAGAGAGCGTCTTATTGCCACGCTTTTGAGTCGCAGCATGCTTGGCCCGATAGCGCCGCCCGAAACGATCGACCCGGTACTCTTCACGAAAGACTTGCGCGATGTCGGTAGCGATCGCATCAATGACGGTCTTGACGCTCGGCTTGTGGAGTCCGTTGGCGTAGGCCCATTCCGCGACCGCATGCGCATCCAGCAATCCGTCGGAACCGACTTCCTGCTTGTAGCGCTCTACGTAATCTTTGACAGCGTTCGAATAGCCAGACATTCGCTCATTCCTCTTAAGCTGTGTGAACCACTCCCCAGCCATCCGTCAACGCCGCGGCGGTGACCATGGCTCGGACTTTGACTTGATGCTTGCGAAACAGGTCGTAACGCCCCAAGCGCCGCTGCAACTGCCCCACGACCAGCCCGGGATGGATATTCAAGCGGTGGGCGAACAGAACTACGCGCTCCTCGGCGAAGAACGGAGCGACCCGTGCGACGAACCCATTCAATTCATTGCGGGAGACACAGAACTCCGCCGCTTCGGCATTGGCCACGGCTTCTTCTTCGTTGATTTGGTCGGCTGGAGTGCCCTCCAGGTCCTGGTCGAGAATATAGCCCTGCGCCTGGCCGTGGCCGCGCAACACATGTTCCAGCTCATGCCGCAGTACGAACCAGAAATTGTCGATACGATCTAGGCGCAGCGACAAGGCAACCACGGGCTCATTGGCAGTGAGCCAGAAGCAGGCGCCATCGATCTTGCTACCTGGAATCGGTTCGACGACGACGAAGCGCACCCCACACTCAGCGAGGATGCGAGGCACATGACGGGCTTCCTCGGGCGCCGACAGCAGGGCCGAGAGTCGCGGCAAGGCTTGGCGCAAGGTAGCCTCGGTGTAGGGGCCGATTACGAGTTCGGCCGCGATTCGACGCGCCCGGCACAGCCATGCCAGCTGCAACATGTTTGGTTTATCAAAGGCATCCGTTTTGCGGGCCGCATGCGCGAACGGAATCTCTGCCTCGATGCTTTCCAGCCCAAAGAATGCCTGGAACTGCTGCTCTAGGACCTCGATGCTCTTGGAAGCTTCGATCCAGCCACGCTTGATCATTTCGCGTACGGGAAAGCGCTCGTAGAGTTTGGCGCGACGGGCGATGAGCCCATCAGAGGCCTGCACTCTGGAGAGCTGATACTGACTCTCCAGGTTCATCCACAGCTCGGGGCCGGTGCCCAGCGAGTCGCCCAGCTGGATCGCGGTTTCCGGAGTGATGGCCTTCTTGCCGGCAATCAACTCGTTGATCAGCCGCACCGGGCGGCCAATGATTTCCGCCAGCTCGGTCTGCGACCAGCCACGGGCTTCCAGTTCCTCCCGGAGAAACTCGCCCGGCGGGAACGTCTCGGCAATCGTATTCATGCGTTCGTCCTCGGGTGGGGTCAGTGGTAATCAATGATGGAAATGATCACGACGCATTTGCCGTCGTCGTCCTGGCGGATCCGCAGGATCAGCCGCCATTGATCGTTCAGGCGCATCGAGTTTTGCCCGGCGAACTCGCCCTGCAATTTCTCGTAGTGCAGCGACTTCATGGCGTAGAACGCCCGCTCGTCGACGGCCGCCCTGATGAGCTGCACCCGCTTGCGGAAGGCCTTGACGATGGCAGCGTCAAAGCCCGCCGTGAATCTCGGGTCTGCCTCAAGCCTCCGAAGCGAGGCATCTTCGAAATCCACATCCATGGGTCGGCACGATAGCAGGCTGAATGATGGTTGTCAATGACCCTATTACACTAAGTGTAATAGACATCAATTTAGTGTTCAAATCCCGAGCAGCTTGGCCGCGGGATTGTCCGTGACGCCACCCGCCTGAAAATACCCGATCACGCTGGCCGCAGTACGGTGCTCCGTCATGGCCATGATGGCGGGCAGGGCAATGCCTTGGCGACCGCCCTCGGTGACAAAACCAGAACGTAGGCTATGGCCGCCAAAATCCCCTTCGAGTCCTGCTTTGGCCGCGCGACGTTGCACCACCTCAGCCACTGCCTTGGGTGACAGAGCGGGGCCGATCCGCGTCTTCCATAGGCGCCGGAAGATCGGGCCCTCGGTCAGCCCGCTGGCGGCTAGCCAGGCGGCGAGTGCGTCGGCGGCCGCGCCGAGGATGGGCTTGTCGGGTGTCGAGGTCGCCGTCGGACCGGCCTGCTGGCTCTTGCTGTGTTCCAGCCGGTAGATGTAAGCGCGCTCATCGACTCGGCGCAGGTCGCCGAGATCCGCCGCGGCGACCTCGCTGCGGCGGCGCCCGCCGCTGGCGAAAGCGAAATAGAGCAGGGCGCGATCGCGGATCCCTTCCAGCGAATCATCACAGGTGGCGATCAGGGCTTCGAGCTCACGCTTGGCGATTGCCGTCTTCTTGTTTGGGCGATCACCACGCTTGACCGCCGCCCGGCGGCCCCGCGCGAGCAGGTGGCGGACCGCGGGCGCTTCGCAGGGATTGGCCGCGTGGTTCAGTTGATGTGCCGTGGACAGCACCGCAACCCGATGGACCACGGTGCTGAGCTTGAGCGCACCCAGGCGCTGTTTGAGTTTGGCCGCGACCAGCTGGGCATCCAGCTCTGGCGGCAGTTCCCAGACCAGCCCCGGTTTGGAGCGCCGAGCGACGTGATCCACGATGAATTGGACGACGGCGGCCTCGGAGACCGGGAGCGCGATCGTCGTGCCGTAGCGTCCCTGGAACCAGGCCGCCCAATAACGCAGGGCACTGGCGTAGCTGCGCGTGGTATTGGCCGAGGCCGCTTCCGCCAGGATTTCGCGCACGGCATCGGCAGCGCTGGCCGCCAGTTGGTCCGGGAGCAGCGCGGGAAGCGATCCGTTCGTAGGCAATAATTCGTTATTTTGCATATGTAATATGTAGTAAAATATATGAAATCAATCATCTACCGACGATAAATATAACTTATCGGAGGTATGATTTGGGCAGAGCAGGGCATTCGCGTCGGAGGACATTCCCATGGCCAGAACAGGCGTCACCCAGAACGACATCGACACGGCGGCCGATGCCTTGCTGTTGGCTGGTGAACGGCCAACAGTCGAGCGCATCCGAGCAGCGTTGGGCCGCGGCTCACCCAATACAGTTGGGCGGTTGCTGGACGCCTGGTGGGTGCAGCTCGGGCAACGTCTCGCCGCCAAGCAACGTCAGGTGGCCGTGGTTGATGCCCCGGAGGAGGTGAGTGAGCTCGCCAGTGGGTTGTGGCGAACCGCCCTCTCGGTCGCCCGGAACGTGGTGGAACAAGATGTCACCACCACCCGTCAACAATTGGCCGCCGCCGCCGTGACCCTTGAAGCCGATCGCAGATCGCTCGGGGAAGCTCGGGAGGCCATGGAAATCGAGCAAACCCGCCTGCAGGCAGCGCTGGACCACGCGCAAGCGCGAAACGAGGATCTGGTGCAGCAACTGCAGGCGATAGACGCCCAGAAGACTCGCGCCGAAACTCAAGCCGATGCCGCGACTGCGGCGCGAGATGCGATCGCACAGCAGCTGGAGCAGGCGCGGACCAGTGCGGCTACTGCTGCCAAACACACGGCTCAAGAACGGGCTGCACTGATTGCCCATAGCCAAACGGTGGAGGAGCGGGCGGCGCAGAACGTCGATCGGCTACGCCAGGATCTCAAGACGGCCAAGCAAGATGCTCAGGCACACGAGAAGGAGTTCAAGACCAGGACCGCGGCACTTGAAAGCGCGCTTCGTAGCGCGCAAAAAGACGCCGCGGATGCCCGTAAGGCGGAAGCGGTTGCATCCGCACGCGCCGACGCGCTTGGCGTGCAATTTGCCAATCTCCCGGCAGCTCTGCAGGCGGCGTTGGGCCCGAAGACCACGGTACGGCGATCCAGTCAACAACCGAAAACCAATAGTGGCAAAAAGAGGCCATCCAAGCGAGTCACCAGCACCTCTTGACGGCCCCAATACTAAGAATACCTTAGTATGATGTCGCCATGAACGAAGCTGCGCTCGAATGTTTAATGGAGGAGGCTAGGACCTCACATGAGGCCGAGAAGAAGTTCGTTCACGCGTTACTGGACTCGCGGGTTTACACGCACGTGCCGCTTTCGGATGATCATCCACGGCTCCGCTTGATCATGTTCCAGCATCCCGATGGATTCATGGCCATCCCATTCTTCACGTCCTTGAAGAAGGCGCAATTCGCCAATCGTGGCGCGGCAAGGATCATCTCGACCACAGGCCGCGATCTGCTTGAAGGATCGAACGGTGCCACCCTGATGCTCAACCCGAATGATGGCGGCATGGTCTTGTACCCAGAAGAGGTAAGCACCTTGCTGGGGACCGGCTTTTGGTCGCGCGTTCAACGTGAGGATTACTCGGAAGGGCCGCAACGATACATTTGGCCACCGAGCGATGTCCCGGCTTGGTTCATCGACGATCTGCGCAAGGCATGCGAATCATTGGGCATGGTGGTGTCGGGGCATCTCGCAGAGATGGCCTATACCGAACACGCCACGGTTAGAAGCCTGCTGATCGTCCTTCAAGTTCTAACCGAGCAAGGCGAGCGTGCAGCACGTGCGCTGACGCTGCGCCTCCAACAGGGCGGGAAGCTTGAGCAGTTAAATCGTTCACTGGACATCACGATCCTTGATCCGAACGCCGAGCCTCCGAATTGGCTGGAATCAGAAGGGCTCCAGTTCTACCCGGTTCTCAACTAACTGCGCAAATGCGGATTCGTCAGGAGATCACCGTGACAAAGCGCGTCGAACCAGACAATACGCATGAGGATCCCCAGGCGGACATTCCGGACTTCACACCGGAGCAGTGGGCCTGGATCCAGGAACGAAGCCGGCAATGGGAGGAAAATTACGTTCCCACAAGTTCGCTGTTCCCAATGAAGCTCGGCGGCCGCAATAGCCAAGCGCTGACCGAAGCAGAATTACATCTAGAAATTTCGCATTGTGTAAATTACAGAAATCGGGCCTGGATTCTGTAAATCGCCTCAATTCGGTCGTTTTATATTCGGTAACACATTGATATAAAAAAGATTTCTGGAATCTATGTCCTATTTTTACACGTATCTCGGCCGGACCCCATTCTGGGAGGACGCGAATTCACACGGCATCGTTTCCGGCTGGGCACAACCGGTGTTGGCGCCGAACGGCATCCGGGGCATGTTCACGGTCACCAGGGGCGCCGATCCGATCACACCGGAAGAGATCCGCGAGCAGGTACCCAAAATGCTCTGGCTGAGCCAAGTGGCCCATTACGGGCTGTCCCGTCATCTGATCCGTCGCCCGAATTCCGCAGGGCTGGACGACCTCACGGCCCGGGAACTGGAAGTCATGCGCTGGATCGCCGAAGGCAAGACTTCGAGCGAAATCTCGATGATCCTGAGCATCTCGGAGCGCACGGTGAACTTCCATACGAACTGCGCGATGACCAAGCTGGAAGCGCCCAACAGGACGGCCGCGGTAGTGCGGGCGGTGCTGCTGGGGCTGATCACATAGACAGGTCATCCCAGCGCCATATTTTATTTACATAATATGCATTATGCGAAATTAATGAAATAACGATACTATCTATTTCAATGGCTTGCGCCTGCTGTTTCACCTTCATTCTAAGCACTATTCCCTGTCTGAAATCGATCCGGGTTGCCGGTAACCACATTCCTGGCCGCTTGATCTGGATCAGTGCCGCAAGCCGAGACGCTGCTGATACTGCGCACTCCATCCGTAGCGCCGAGGTTCGGCCTGATGCCCATGCGCGCCATCGACATCGGCCACGACCAGGACCTTTCAGCCGGCCGCAACCGGCTGCTCGATGCCTGCTTCCTCGGTCCGTATGGCGAGAACGACGCGTTGCTGGAGAAGCTGGTCGTCGAGTTCCTGCGTGACCACGTCTATTGGCGGCGCAATTTCCATCCCGAGGACCCGCCGGCGATTTCAACCGCCGCGGCACAGCATCCCGAATATCTGGCATTCGAGGCGCGCATGCGCCGCGAGCTGCACCAGCTGTCTGCGGCCCTGAAGAAATCGGTACCGTTCCACAGCCCTCGTTACATCGGCCACATGGCCTCCGACCTGCTGCTGCCCGGTCTGGTCGCGCAGATCCTCACGCTGCCGTACAACCCCAACAACGTTTCCGAGGATGCCGCGCCAGTCACGGTCGACCTCGAGGTCAAGGTCGGCCTGCAGTTGGCCGGCATGATCGGCTACACCAACGATCCGCAGCGTCACGATTGTGCCTTCGGCCATTTGACTTCCGGCGGCACGCTGGCGAACTACCAGGCGCTGCGGCTGGCCTTGGCGCAGAAGGCTTTTCCCGTGGCGCTGGTGGCGGCGGGCCTGCCCGATCTCGAGCTTCCGGACGACGCCTGGAGCGCGTTCAACCTGCATCCGCACGCCGCAACCGCGCTGGTGGATGCGTGGCAACAATGGCTGGCGCAGGCAGCGCCACCTGACCGCAGGCGCTGGCAGGCGCGCGTGCGCGATGAGCGCATCGAACAGCGCGGTCTTGCGGATTTCTTCGCGACGCATGCTTCGTTGAAGGTGCCCAAGGTGCTGGCGCCGGTGACCGCGCACTATTCGTGGAGCAAGGGCTGCAAGCTTCTGGGCCTTGGCCGCTCGCAACTGGAAATGTTGCCGGAGCGCGGCATGCGCATCGACGTGGATGTGCTCGACGAGGCACTGGATCGCTGCCGGCGCGAACGCCAACCGGTGTTGATGGCGGTGGCCGTGATGGGCACCACCGAATACGGCACGATCGACCCGATCGATGCAGTGGTCGCCGCCCGTGAGCGATCCTCCGCGCGCGGGCTGGGTTTCGCGGTGCATGTCGATGCAGCTTGGGGTGGCTATCTCGCCACCCTCTTCCGCAACGAGGATGGCAGCCTGCGTCCGCGCGAGGAGATCGCCGAGGGATTCTCCACCTTCCCCTCTCCCGCCGTGCATGCGGCCATCGACGCCCTTGGCGATACCGATTCGGTCACGATCGATCCGCACAAGCTGGGCTACCTCCCCTACGGCGCCGGCGCCTTCATCTGCCGCGATCATCGAACTGTCGCCCTGCTGGCGGAAGAAGCCGACTACGTGTTCCATGGCGAGGCGCCGAAGGATTACATGCGCCGCTATCGCAACCTCGGCCAGTTCATTCCGGAAGGTTCCAAGTCCGGCGCCGCTGCGGCTGGCGTCTACGTCACCCACAAGGTGCTGCCCCTCGACCATGCGCATTTCGGTCTGTTGCCGGCGCAGACCATCCATTCGGCGGAAGCGTTCCACGCGCGCGCACTGCGTTTCGCCGACGAACTGCAAGGAGTGGTGCACGCGATTGTGCCGTTCGCACCGGACAGCAACCTGGTTTGTTTCGCACTGAATCCGGTCGGCAATCGTTGCGTCGCCACGGCCAGTGAGTTCGTCCGCCGTCTGCATGACGAGCTGCGTAGCGATCCTGCGCGGCCATTGCAGGTCAAGCAGTTCTTCGGCTCGGTGACGACGTTGCGGCCCGACGTGCTGGGCGAAACGGAAACCCGCCGGATTTTCGATGCGATTGGTCTTGACGCCACAACCTTGGCCGAGGATGCCGGCGATCGGCTGGTGATCCTGCGCCATACATTGATGAACCCGTACCTGATCGACCAGGAAAACGGCATCAGCTATATCGACTGCTATTTCGAGCATCTCGGTGCCCGGGTACGTGCGCTGCTGGCGACGGAGTGATCGGCATATGAAGGACGACACTGCCGGTTCCGCCACCCGTGCCTGGGTACGGGATGCGCTCGCATTGCTGGAGCAGGAAGTCACGCGCTCGGCCGATACCCATCTGTTGCGACTGGATTTCCCGGGGTTCCCGGACATCGCCTTCTACTTCAAGGACGAGGCCAGCCATCCCACCGGCAGCCTCAAGCACCGTCTCGCGCGTTCGTTGTACCTCTACGCGTTGTGCAACGGGCGTTTGCGGCGTGGCCAGACCGTGGTGGATGCATCCTCTGGGAGCACCGCGATTTCCGAGGCGTGGTTCGCACGCCTCTTGGGGCTGCCATTCATCGCGGTGATGCCGGCCGCCACCGCGCCGCAAAAGATCCTTGATGTGCAGGCCCTCGGTGGCCACTGCGATCTCGTCGAAGATCCTGCACAGGTACATGCGCGCGCCGCCGAGCACGTTGCCAACGGCGCCTGTCATCTCGACCAGTTCGGCCTGGCAGAACGTGCTACCGACTGGCGCGGCAACAACAACATCGCCGAATCGATCCTCGGGCAACTGCGCCGCGAACCGCGACCGGAACCGGAGTGGATCGTTTGCGGCGTCGGTACCGGCGGTACTTCCGCCACCATCGGTCGCTATCTGCGCTACCGCCGTCTGGACACCCGCCTGTGCGTGGCCGAACCCAGCGGTGGCAGCTACGCGCACGGCTGGCGCACGCGCGATCGCAATGCCGTGGCCAGCCAGCCCACGCGGATTGAAGGCATCGGTCGACCACGGGTCGAACCTGGTTTCATCTTCGATGTGGTCGATGACGTGATCGAAGTCGATGATTGCGCTTCCATCGCCGCGGCGTTGCTGCTTGAACAGTTGATCGGCACGCGTTACGGAGGCTCGTCGGGCACCAACTTCGCCGCATGCCTGCAACTGGCTGCAGGCATGCGCACCCGCGGCGAAAGCGGCAGCATCGTCACCCTGCTCTGCGATCGCGGCATGCGCTACCAACAGACGTTGTTCGATCCTGATTGGCGCGACACTCACGGACTCGATATCGCACCCTGGCAACAGTCGCTGGCCGATGCCCTGGAAAGCGGCGTGCTCACGTCGACCGAAGGTTTCGCCTGAAGCACTGCGTGCGGCCTGCGAGGCATCGAACCTCGCAGCGTCGTATCCCTGTCAGTTGCGCAGATCCAGCGCCCCGGTCAGGTCACCCATCGGTGCTTCGCCATGGGCCTTGAGCGCGTTGTCGCGTTCGACAATGCCCGGCAACGGCTGCAGGCCGAACCTGCGGTTGATCAGGCGCTGGATCGACCCGGTGTCGTACTGGGTATGGTCGACGTAGCCGCGCTTGGCGAACGGCGACACGATGATCGCCGGAATGCGCAGCCCCGGGCCCCAGCGGTCGGCCTTGGGCGGCGCGACATGGTCCCACCAGCCGCCGTTCTCGTCATAGGTGACGATCACCACCATGTGCTTCCACTGCGGGCTGCGTTCGAGATGGGCGATCAGGTCGGCGATGTGGGTGTCGCCCGAGCTCACGTCGGCATAGCCGGCATGCTGGTTGAGGTTGCCCTGGGGTTTGTAGAAACTCACCGCCGGCAGCTTTCCGGCATCAATGTCGGCGATGAATTTCGTCCCGTCCAGGCCGCCGTCGCGCAGGTGTTCGGTGCGCGCTGCCGTCCCGGGCGCGTAGTTCACGTAATAGTTGAACGGCTGGTGGTGGTACTGGAAAGCGATGTCCTGCGCCGGCTTCCCACCGTTGAGCGCGACTTGCCAGCCGCCTGAATACCACGCCCAATCGATGTTCGCGGCACTGAGGCGATCACCGATGGTGGCTGCGGTCTGAGGGCTGAGCGTAATGCGGTCGAGCGCTTCCCCGGCGTTCTTCGGCGCCGCTTTCCCGGATGGTGCGTACGGCGGCATCATCGTGTTCACCGCATAAAAATCGGGCGTCAGCACGCCATAGCGAACGTATTTCGGTGGCCCGTCCAGCGCCGATGCCGGACTCTTCGGGTCGACGGCCAGGCTGACGCCATCGGCGTTCACCACCGAAATGCTGCTTTCGTATTTCTTCGGATCGGCCTTCGTCTTGAAGTCGAGTGGCGCGCAGGCGCAAACCAGGTATTGGTGGTTGAGGAAGGATGAACCGAACGCGGCATGGAAGAAGTTGTCGGCGAGCACGTACCTCTGCGCGACCTTCCACATTGCCATCCGCGAACCGTCGAAGTATCCCATCACCTCGCCGCCGACATTGCTCCAAGCGGCGAACCCATCGTTGCGGCCGCCATTGATCTGCATCTGTTCGTTGTAGAAGGCATGTACCAGGTCATGCAGCTTGTAGTCCAGGGTGACGCCGTATCCCTTCGGGTCATCCAACGCATAGGCGCGGTTGGGATGGCCACGCGTCGCCTCGGTGGTGATTTGGCGGGGATCGGATGCGACGGTGAGCCCCTCACCCGGCACCGGCGGCAAAGACGTCATGATGCTGCCATCGCGATCGCGCTGCAGGTACTGTTCCGGCTTCAGGCCTTGCACGCCATTGGCACCAGGAAAATTCCCGTAGAGATTGTCGAAGCTGCGGTTCTCGGCGTAGATGACCACGATGGTGTCGACTGCCGACAATCCCTCACCCGTGGCTGCCCCGCCCTTGCTGGGCACGCTCTGGCAGGATGCAAGCAATGCGCAGATGGAAGCGGTCAATGCGAATTTTTCGAGCCTGCGCATAATGGACGTCCACGCCATTCAGTCGGTCGCTGAAATTACCACATGCAACGTCACGGATTCCTGCTCCTGCTGTGTTGTGCGGGCGCCAGCGCGACCTTGCTCGCATCGGCAGGCGACGCGACGTCGCAGTGGTACCAGTCCGCACGCGAACGCACTGCCCTGCTCCGCGAAGCGGGCAAGGCGATTTTTTCCGACCCGGCATTTTCCGCATCCGGGCGACAATCGTGCGCGAGCTGCCACGATCCGGCACACCGCTACAACCCGCCAAATGCGCTCGACGTGCAGATGGGGGGATCCGGATTCCGCGGGCAAGGATTGCGTGCGCCCCCCACGCTCACCTACCTCAATCGTGTTCCGCCCTACGACAACCATCACCACGATTCTGAAGACGAGGCTGACAATTCGATCGACAACGGCCCGACAGGCGGACTCACCTGGGATGGCCGCATCGACAGTGGCGCGCAACAGGCGTCAATTCCGCTGACTTCACCGTTCGAGATGGGCAACAGCGAAGCCGGCGTCGCCAATGCCGTGCGCAGGTCGCCGCATGCAGCAACATTGCGCGCCGCACTGGGCGACGATGCGCTCGGCACCGACAGCAAGGCGTTCGCCGCCGTCACGCGGGCGCTCGGCGCATTCGAGGAGGACTACGCAGAATTCAGCCCGTACACCAGCAAATACGACGCTTGGCTGACCGGTCGCGCTCGCTTGAGTGCGCAGGAGCAGCGCGGGCTCGAATTGTTCAACGATGAAGCCAAGGGAAATTGCGCACAATGCCATCTGTCCAGGCGCGGGCTCGACGGCACGCCGCCAGCATTTTCCGATTACGGATTGATCGCCCTCGCCGTGCCTCGCAATCCCGCGATCGCGCGCAACCGCGACCCGGGCTTCCATGATCTCGGTGCCTGCGGGCCGGAACGCAAGGACAAGGCTGGCCAGGACGAGTACTGCGGCCTGTTCCGCACACCCACGCTACGCAATGTCGGCTTGCGGAGCACCTTCTTCCACAACGGGAAATTCCACGATCTCACTGAAGTGATCGAGTTCTACGTCACCCGCGACATCACGCCGGAACGCTGGTATTCGCGCGATGCGCGCGGGCAAGCCATTGCCTACGACGACCTGCCTGCGCGTTACCACGGCAACATCAATCGCGACCCGCCGTTCGAAGGCCAGCACCCGGGCGCCAAGGCGCGATTGGACAAGGACGAGATCGCGTCCATCGTCGCCTTCCTGCACACGCTCGACGACGGGTATCTCAAGGACAATCCCTATCGCGGGACATCACCAAGTGCATCGCCTTCGGCGTCGTCACCCGTTCGGTGACCCGATAGCCCAGCGCCGGCAAGTCAATGCCTGCGAACATCGCTTCGCCCTGCCCCAGCACGACCGGCGACACCGCGTAGTGCAATTCGTCGACCGCACCGGCCCGCAGGTATTCACGCACGGTGGCGACGCCGCCACCGATCTTGACGTCCAGATTGCCAGCGGCCACTCGCGCCTGGCGCAACGCGCTATCGATGCCGTCGCTGACGAAATGGAACACCGTGCCACCCTCCATCACGATCGATTCGCGTGGGTGGTGGGTCAGGATGTAGGTGGGTGCGTGGTACGGCGGGTTGTCGCCCCACCAGCCCTTCCAGCCGTCGTCGGGCCAATCACCGCGACTCGGGCCGAACATGTTGCGGCCTAGGATGAAGGCGCCGAATCCGGCCATCGATCGCTGCGCGTAATCGTTGTCGACGCCAGTCTCGCCGCCGGGCTTGCCGATCATTTCGTGGAACATCTGCGTTCCGAACATCCACTGGTGCAATTCCCCGCCACCCCTGCCCAACGGATCGGCGAGGCTTTGCTCGGGGCCCGCGCCAAAGCCATCAATCGATATCGTGAACCCCGCGACGCGCACCTTGCCCATGGTGTTGCCTTCAGTTGTCCGGAGACTGACCCATATCTTCCCACCTGAAGACCTCGTCGAGTGTTTTTTCGAACACGTCGGCGATCCTGAAGGCGCATTCCAGGGTGGGCGAGTATTTCCCGGCCTCGATCGCGGCGATGGTCTGGCGCGTCAGGCCGACGCGCTTGCCGAGGTCGGCCTGGGTCATTTCGCCCTTGGCGAAACGCAGGGCGCGAATGTCGTTGCTCAGGCGCTTGCCGGCCATGTCAGCCCTTCCGGTAACCGCGCAAGGTAATCACGCACTTCACGACTTCGGCAACTGCGATCGACTGCAATGCCGCGTGCACGATGTCCCAACCGCTGCGTTCGAACGGCAGGTAACACCCGACGTAACAGATGCCGGCCATCAGCACGTAATAGGCGATGGTGGTGGCGCGCAGTTCGATCGCACGATCGCGTTCGTCTTCCTGGATTTCACCGTCTTCCCCTCGGCGCATGCGCAAGTAGAGGTGGGCGGCTCCGGCAATCACCGCAAGCGTCGACAGCGCGATCGCCAGCGCCCCGATCCGGGCCAGGAAGGTCGGATCAGGATGGATGTAGTGACGGGCCTGGATCCAGGCGAAATACCCCCCGAACACGATGACCAGTGCGGTCATCCAGACCCAGGCAAATCTTTCCTTCGGCAA
>JAFEBY010000019.1 GCA_018242465.1 Pseudomonadota bacterium
CATGCGCGCCAGCAACGCCTTCGGCAGGCCGCGCCCGCGACGGACATTGGCGCACCCTGCATAGCGGAATTCACCGCTGCGGCCATGCATGGCCTTGATGGCCGGCGCGAGATGGAAGAATTCGGCGCCAAGCAGGCGCTGAAACAGGGTGATGCTCAAGGTTCGATCCATGCGAGCGTCGCCATGCGTCCGCTGTTGCGGTCGCGACGATGCGAGAAAAAGGAGTGCGATTCGCGGATGGTGCAATGCGTCCCGCCATGCACCTCGTTCACGCCGGCATCGGCAAGGCGCTGGCGTGCGAGCGCGTAGAGATCGACCCGCCAGTGGCCAGGGCGCGTCGCCACGAAGGCCGACTCGGCGCGGCGGTCGTGCCCAATGAAGGCATCACGCACGTCCTCGCCGATCTCGTAGGCCTGCGGTCCGGCTGCCGGCCCCAGCCACACAACGCAATCCGCGGGTGCAGCCTGCATCGCTGCGACCGTCGCTTCCAGCACGCCGCTGGCCAAGCCCTTCCAGCCGGCATGCGCAGCCGCGACTTCGCTGCCATCACGGGCAGCCACCACCATCGGCAGGCAATCAGCAGTGAGAATGGCGAGGACCACGCCGGGCATCGACGTCACCGCGGCGTCGGCTTGCGGCTCGGCATCGACCGCCCCGTCATCGAAGCGCACCACATCGACGCCATGCACCTGGCGCAGCCAACGCGGCGACGACGGCAGCTCCAGCGCGCGTTCGAGCTGGCGCCGATTCTCCAGCGCGGCCTCGATATCGTCGCCATTGCGCAGGCCAAGATTGAGATGATCGAACGGCGGCTGCGACACACCGAGTCCGTGGCGCGTCGTCGTCAGGGCACGGACGCGCGTCGGCGCCGGCCAATCGGCATCAAGCCAGGCGCTCATCGACGGTTGCTGTCTGCGTCTTCATGGGCGCGCGCATCCTCGCGCAACGCCTGCATCAGGCCGCGCATGTCGGCCGGCACTTCGGCTTGGCAACGCAGCAGTTCGCCGGTGGCCGGGTGCACGAATTCCAGTACTTCCGCGTGCAAGGCCTGGCGCTTGAACCCACGCAACGCGGTGGTCAATTCTTCGCTCGCACCCTTGGGCAGGCGCAAGGCGCCGCCATACAGCGGATCGCCGAGGATGGGATGCTTGAGATGCTGCATATGGACACGGATCTGATGCGTGCGCCCGGTCTCGAGTCGGCATTCCAGCGCGGTGTGCGCACGGAACCGTTCGCGCAGGCGGAAGTGCGTCACGGCGTCGCGGCCATCCTCGCGCACCGCCATGCGCAGGCGATCGCGTGGATGGCGATCGATCGCCGCGTTCGCGGTTCCGCCGGAGACCAACGCCCCGACCACCACCGCGAGGTATTGGCGATGGACGTCGCGCGCCGCCAGCATCTCCACCAGTTTGGTCTGCGCCGGCAGGGTCCGCGCCACCACCATCACGCCCGAAGTGTCTTTGTCGAGGCGATGCACCACGCCCGCGCGTGGCAACGCCGCCAACGCAGGGTCGCGGAACAGCAGCGCGTTGACCAGCGTCCCATCGGGATTGCCGGCGCCCGGATGCACCACCAGGCCGGCCGGCTTGTCGATCACGAACAGGTCGGCATCCTCGTGGAGGATCGTCAGCGGGATGTCCTGCGGCTCGGCATGGGTCTGGGTCTCCTGCACCACCGCCAGGGTGACCCGCTCGCCGCCGCGCAGGATGTCGCGTGGACGCAGGTCGCGGCTCCCGTCCACGCTGACATCGCCGGACTTGACCCAGGCGGTCAGCCGCGCCCGCGAATACTGCGGGAACAGCTCGGCCAAGGCGGCGTCCAGGCGCTTGCCGGCCATCGCATTGGGGACGCTGGCAACGAGGGTTTCGGAATCGGGGTTGGATACGGAGTCGGTCACGGCAGGCCAGATGAGTCGGGTGGCGTTCATCCGGACGGCGGGGCCGCCGGATCGGCTGGGGTATTATCGCGGTTCCGCTTTCCCGGCGTCCCGCCCGCGATCCATGACCCCACGCCTGCGCTCCATCTCCCCGGCCATCATGCTCCTGCTGGCCATTGCCGTGGCCATGACCGGCTGCAAATCGTTCGGAAAATCCAAGAAGGGCAAGGATGTCGAGGGCCAGCCCGTCACGAAGATCTACGACAAGGCGCACGACCAGATCATGGGGGGCAGCTACGGCACCGCCGAAGAGGACTTCAAGCGCCTCATCGCGCAGTACCCGTACGGCCCGTACGCCGAACAGGCGTTGATGGAAATGGCGTACGCGCAATACAAGTCGAACAACAACGACGACGCGATCTCCTCGATCGACCGCTTCCTGCGCACCTACCCGACCAATCGCAACGTGCCGTACATGTACTACTTGCGCGGCCTGGCCAACCAGTCGCGCAACGCGGTGTTCCTGCAGCACGTGTTCGACCTCGACATGAGCCAGCGCGACCTTGCCGCGCCGACGCAGGCATACAACGACTTCGGCCTGATCGTCGAACGCTTCCCGAACAGTCGCTACGCCGGTGATGCACGCCAGCGCATGATCTACCTGCGCGAACAGTTCGCACGCTTCGAACTCGGCACTGCGGTCTATTACCTGCGCCGCGACGCCTGGGTTGGTGCCGCCGATCGCGCCAAGTACCTGCTGGAAACCTACCCGCAGAGCGAATACCAGAACGATGCGGTCGCCGTGCTGGCCGAAGCCTATACCCGCCTCGGCAATCAGGCGCTGGCCGACGACGCCAAGCGCGTGCTGGCCCAGAACGATCCCAACCATCCCTGGCTCAAGGGCGGTTGGCCGAAGAATCCGTCGATCTTCCACCGCCTGAACCCGTTCGCCCGCGGCGGCGACGAGGCCATCGGCCGTCATTGATCGACTTGATTGCGATGCACGCAAAAACGGGACCCGCGGGTCCCGTTTTTGTTGGCGCTACCCGCGATAGCCGTTGCTGATCGGGTAACGGCGCTCCTTGCCAAACGCCCGCCGCGATACTTTCGGCCCCGGCGCGGCCTGGTGGCGCTTCCACTCGCTGATGCGCACCAGCCGCACCACCTTGTCGACCAGCGCGGCATCGAACCCTGCGGCCACGATTTCGTCGCGCGATTGCTCCTGATCGACATACCGCAGCAGGATCGCGTCGAGTACGTCGTAGGGCGGTAGCGAATCCTGGTCCTTCTGGTTCTCGCGCAGCTCCGCGCTGGGCGGACGCTCGATCACCGCGACCGGAATCTCCTCGCGCGCGGTCGCGGCATTGCGCCAGTGCGACAGCGCGAAGATCTCGGTCTTGTAGAGATCCTTGATCGGCGCATAGCCTCCACACATGTCGCCGTAGATGGTGGCGTAACCGACCGCGTACTCGCTCTTGTTCCCGGTGGTCAGCAGCAGTCCGCCGAACTTGTTGCTCATCGCCATCATCAGCGCGCCGCGGATGCGCGATTGCAGGTTTTCCTCGGTGACGTCGACTGCCTTGCCGGTGAACGCTTCATGCAAGGTCTCGAGATAGGCCTTGAACGGCTGTTCGATCGGCAACGCCAGCAGGCGCACGCCGAGCACATCGCATTGTTGTTGCGCGAGATCGTTGGAAAGGCCGGCGGTGTAGCGCGACGGCATCCGCACCGCGGTGACGTTGCCAGCGCCCAGCGCATCGACCGCGAGCGCCAGCACCAGCGACGAGTCGATGCCGCCCGACAACCCGAGCCACGCGCTCTTGAACCCGTTTTTGCCGCAATAGTCGCGGATTCCGAGCACGATCGCGCGCCACGCCTGGCTCTCGCGACTCTCATCGGTTTCGGCCGGCCACTGCACCCGAGCGAACTTGCGCGTCTCCACGTCGTAGTCCGCCACCAGCCAGTGCTCCGCGAAGGCCTGCGCCGCCGGATGCACGGTACCGTCGCCATCGGCCAGCACCGAGCCACCGTCGAACACCAGCGCGTCCTGACCACCAACCACGTTGAGATAGGCAATACCGACCCCGGTGTCGCGGCTGCGCTCGGCCATCAACGCATCGCGCTGCGCCGCCTTGTCGCGTTCGAACGGCGATGCATTCGGGACCAGCACCAGTTGCGCCCCAGCCTTGACCGTCGAGGCGATCGGTTCCGCGAACCACAGGTCCTCGCAGATCACCAATCCGACCGATACGCCATCCACCTCGAACACGCAGTCGTCGCGATCGGGGTCGACGTCGAAATACCGGCGTTCGTCGAACACCGCGTAATTCGGAAGTTCACGCTTGCGGTAGGTGCGCTCGATACCGCCATCGCGCAACACGCTGGCCGCGTTGTAGACCACCGCGCCCGCAGACTGCGGCCAACCGACGATCGCGACGATGCCCTCGACCGTTCGCGCCACCTCATCCAGTGCCCGCTCGCAATCGCGCAGGAACGACGGCCGGTACAACAGGTCTTCCGGCGGATAGCCCGAGATCGCCAGTTCCGGGAACACCACGATGTCGGCACGGTGGGTGTCGCGCGCCTCGGCAATCCTGTCGATGATGCGTTGCGCGTTGCCGGCGACATCGCCGACCGGGAAATCGAATTGGGCGAGTGCGATGCGGAGCGGATTTGGCATGTGCTGGAGTCTCCGTGCAGACAAAAGGCCGCACGCGGCGGCCTTTTGATCCTGCGTGCTGCTGAAGTTTACTTCGCCAGACGCTTCGCGATCGCAGCGCCGAGGTCGCCCGGCGACTTCACCGTGGTGACGCCGGCAGCTTCCATCGCCGCGAACTTGCCTTCCGCCGTGCCCGAACCGCCCGACGCGATCGCACCGGCGTGGCCCATGCGCTTGCCCTTCGGCGCCGAGGCACCGGCGATGAAACCGACGACAGGCTTGGTGACGTGCTTGGCGATGTATTCGGCCGCTTCTTCTTCGGCGCTGCCGCCGATTTCCCCGACCATGATGATGCCTTCGGTCTGCGGATCGTCCTGGAACAGCTTGAGCGCGTCGATGAAGTTGGTGCCGTTGATCGGATCGCCGCCGATGCCGATGCAGGTCGACTGGCCGAGACCGGCGTCGGTGGTCTGCTTCACGGCTTCATAGGTCAGCGTGCCCGAACGCGACACGATGCCGATCTTGCCCGGCATGTGGATGTGGCCCGGCATGATGCCGATCTTGCACTCGCCCGGAGTGATCACGCCGGGGCAGTTCGGACCGATCAGGCGTGCGTCCGGATACGCCTTCAGCACGTTCTTGACGCGCATCATGTCGAGTACCGGGATGCCCTCGGTGATGCACACGATCACCTTGATGCCGGCGGCCGCGGCTTCCATGATCGCGTCGGCCGCGAACGGCGGCGGCACGTAGATGACGGACGCATCGGCGCCGGTCTTCGCGACCGCTGCCTGCATGGTGTCGAACACCGGAAGGCCGAGGTGTTCGCTGCCGCCCTTGCCCGGGGTCACGCCACCCACGACCTTGGTGCCGTAATCGAGCATCTGCTGCGCGTGGAAGGTGCCTTGCGAGCCGGTGAAGCCCTGCACCAGCACCTTCGTGTTCTTGTTGATCAAGACTGCCATTTCAAATTCTCCGAAGGTGTGATCAGGCGGCGTTCTTGACGGCTTCGACCGCCTTCTTCGCGCCATCGTTGATGTCGTCGGCCGGGATGATCGCCAGGCCGGAGTTCTTCAGCAGCTCCTTGCCGGCATCCACGTTCGTGCCTTCAAGACGCACGATCACCGGC
>JAFEBY010000001.1 GCA_018242465.1 Pseudomonadota bacterium
AGCTGGTACTGCGATGCATCGATGTCGATGAAGGACTTGGTCACGAGCTTGCGCCAGGCGCTGATGCTCTTGAACGTCCACGCCGAACCGAGCTGCCATTCCATGTTCAGCGATGCGCCCTTGTGGGTCAGCTGCTGGTTCTGTCCCGGCCCGAACGAGGTGCGGCCCTTGAAGTCGTAATCGCCGGTCGGGGCCGGCTGCAGCAGATACTGCCCGAGCACGAGGTCGGTGGCATACAGCGGCGCGGTCGGATAGCCGAGCGTGATCGCATTGCTCTGGCGGGTGTAATCCAGCGAGAACGTGGCATTGAAGTTCTCGCTCGGGCGGAACGCCAGCTTGCCGCGCACGGCCCGGGTATCGTCGGTGTTGTAGTGCTTGCCGCTGACGGCATCACGCACGTCGCCGCCATTGGTGGTCCAGGCACCGGCAATGCTGCCTGCCACCTTGTCGTTGAGCTTGCCGCCGAGGTAGAAGCGTCCTTCGGCACGACGATAGTCGCCTGCGGTCAGTTCCACCGCGCCACCGTCGTCGTTGAAGGGGTCCTTGGTGGTCAGCTTGATCGCACCGCCGGTGGAGTTCTTGCCATACAGCGTGCCCTGCGGGCCGCGCAGCACTTCGACCTGGCCTACGTCGAACAGGGTGAACAGCGCGCCATTGATGCGCGAGTAGTAGACGTCATCGACATACATGCCGACGCCGGGATCGAAGCTTTGCAGTGCATCCGGCTGGCCGATGCCGCGAATGAAGACGTTGACGCTGTTGGAGGAACCACGACCCTGCACGATGTTCATGTTGGGCACCGCGCCCTGCAGCCCGGAGATGTCGGTGGCCTGCATGTCCTTCAAGGCGTCCTCGTTGAAGGCGCTGACGGCGACCGGAACCTTCTGGATCGATTCCTTGACGCGACGTGCGGTCACCACGATCTGGTCGAGCTCACCACTCTTCTTGTCGCCGGCCTGCGCCTGCGGGGCGGCTTGCGCCTGCTGCCCGGCGGCATCCTGGGCATAGGCGGCCGGACCGGCCAGTCCCAGCGCGATGGCAAGACAAAGTGGAGCGTGACGATGAGTGCGGCGCATGGATGTGTTCCTCTCGCTGATGACAGCCGGGAGCGGATTCCCCCGATATGGCATGCAGCCTAGGCGGAAGCCGGCGCCGGCCACATCGTACCTTCGGACAAGGGCGCGCCGGACCGTGACTGCGCACACTCCACGAACGTTTCCTTGCCGGATGTCCCGATGGCGTTCCTGATCGTGTTGGCCGCGCTGTGCTTCCTGATGTTCGTGGCCTATCGAGGCTACAGCGTGATCCTGTTCGCGCCCATCGCCGCCTTGCTGGCGGTGCTGCTGACCGATCCCGCGCTGGTCGCACCGATGTTCAGCGGCCTGTTCATGGACAAGATGGTCGGCTTCCTCAAGAACTATTTCCCGGTGTTCCTGCTGGGTGCGGTGTTCGGCAAGCTGATCGAGATCTCGGGGTTCTCGCGCGCCATCGTCAGTGCGACCATTCGCGTGGTCGGCGCCAGCCGCGCCATGCTCGCCATCGTGCTGGTCTGCGCCCTGCTCACCTATGGTGGCGTGTCGCTGTTCGTGGTGGTGTTCGCGGTCTACCCGTTCGCGGCCGAGCTGTTCCGCCAAGGCAATATCCCCAAGCGCCTGATCCCCGGCACGATCGCGCTGGGCGCGTTCACCTTCACCATGGACGCCCTGCCCGGCACCCCCCAGATCCAGAACATCATCCCCACCACGTTCTTCAAGACCAACACCTGGGCCGCGCCGTGGCTGGGCGTGGCCGGTTCGATCTGCATCTTCGTGATCGGGATGGTCTATCTGGAATGGCGTCGTCGCAGCGCTCTGCGTGCCGGAGAAGGCTATGGCGACCCCGCGCAACTGCGCAACGAACCGGCGCCGTTCACCGGCGAGAAACTCGCGCGTCCGTTGATCGCGATCCTGCCACTCATCCTGGTCGGCGTCGCCAACAAATGGCTGAGTTCGGCGATCCCGGCCTGGTACGGCGCTTCCACCAGCTTCGTGCCCGCGGTGATCGGCAAGCAGGCACCAGTAGTGCAGGACGTCTCGAAACTCGCAGCGATCTGGGCGGTCGAGGGCGCGCTGCTGCTCGGCATCCTCTGCGTGCTGGCATTCGCCTGGCGCGATGTCATGAAGCAATTGGCCGAAGGCAGCAAGGCCGCGGTCGGCGGCGCCATGCTGTCGGCGATGAACACCGCCAGTGAATACGGTTTCGGCGCAGTGATCGCCGCCCTGCCCGGCTTCCTTGTGGTCGCCAACGCGCTGAAGGCGATCCCGCATCCACTGGCGAATGAAGCGGTCACGGTGACGGCGCTGGCCGGCATCACCGGCTCGGCTTCCGGGGGCATGAGCATCGCGCTGGCGGCGATGGCAGACACCTTCATCACAAACGCGCAGGCCGCCGGTATTCCGATGGAAGTCCTGCACCGCGTCGCGGCGATGGCATCGGGCGGCATGGATACGCTTCCGCACAATGGCGCGGTGATCACGCTGCTGGCGGTGACCGGACTCAACCATCGCCAGTCCTACAAGGATATTTTCGCGATCACGCTGGTGAAGACCTTCGCGGTGTTCGCGGTGATCGTGGTGTATTCCCTGACGGGGTGGGTTTGAGGCCTAAAATGCCGGGGTGAACACCCCGCGCAAGATCATCCACGTCGACATGGACGCGTTCTACGCGTCGGTGGAACAGCGCGACGATCCCGCACTGCGCGGGCGTCCGGTCGTGGTCGCCTGGCGCGGCAGTCGATCGGTGGTGTGTGCAGCTAGCTACGAGGCACGCACATTCGGCGTGCGCTCGGCAATGCCGGCGGTTCGGGCCGAACGTCTCTGCCCCGACGCGGTCTTCGTGCCGCCTGATTTCAGCCGCTACAAGGCAGTATCGCAGCACGTGCGCGACATCTTCGCCCGCCATACCGACCTGATCGAGCCCTTGTCGCTGGATGAAGCCTATCTCGACGTCACCGTGCCGAGACGCGATCTTGGCAGCGCCACCGCAATCGCCGAATCGATCCGCACCGACATTCGCGAAGAACTTTCATTGACGGCATCGGCCGGCGTCGCGCCCAACAAATTCCTTGCCAAGATCGCCAGCGACTGGAACAAGCCGGACGGACTGTTCGTGCTCAAGCCTTCGATGGTCGACGCTTTCGTTGCTGCGTTGCCATTGGGCAAGCTGCCCGGCGTCGGCAAGGTCACCGAAGGTCGCCTTGTCGAACTGGGCCTGCATATCTGCGCTGACGTACGCTCGGTTGACATCGAAACGATGGAAGCGCATTTCGGCCGGTGGGGACGCCGCCTGCACGAGCTTGCGCATGGCATCGACGAGCGCAGGGTCGTCCCGGAACGACCGACGCTGCAGATTTCCGCGGAAGACACCTTCCCGCAGGACCTGCCGCTGCACGCGCTGGAAGAACACATCCACCGCCTCGCCGAAAAAACCTGGGCCGCCTATCAGCGTGAGCGCGCACAACACCCGGACCGCCATGCCCGCACCGTGGTGCTCAAGCTCAAGACCGGCGATTTCCGTACCCTCACCCGCTCGCTCACGGAATTGCCATTCCCCGCGGATGCCACTGCACTGGCGATCGTTGCGTCGCGCCTGCGGGAACGCGTCACGCTGCCGGAGGACACCTTGTATCGGCTGGTCGGTGTCGGCGTTTCCGGTTTCATCGAGCAGGATGACGCTCCGCAGGATGAATTGTTCGGGATGGATTGAAAGAGCATCCGCCCTTCGCATCAGTACAAACAAAAACCCCGTCGCGTGAACGACGGGGTTTCTGCTTGCAGCTTCTCGCGCGATCAGAACTTGTAGCTGGCGCCCAGCAGAATCGTGCGACCCCACTTGATGTATTCCAGCGGGCGGTCCTTCGTGGTCGCATATGTGCGGTAGGCCGAGTTGGTCAGGTTGTTCGCCTGCAGCAGCAAGCTCAACCCCTTCAATGCAGAACCATCGTTGAAGTTGTAGCTGACCTGGGCATCGGTGATATTTTCGCCAACCACGTAACGCAGGGTGCGGTTGTTGGCGAAATTACCGATCTCGCCGATGAAGTCGGCGCGACGACGCTGGCTGATGCGCGCTTCGAAACCATTGCGCTCGTAATAGGCGGTCAGGTTGTAGACGCGCTTCGACAGACCCGGCAACGCGATCGGATCGTTACCGACACTGCTCTGCGTGCCATCCGGCGGCGGGATCTTGATGCTGCTGTCGTTGAAACTGGCACTGGCAATCACGCCGAAGCCCTTCAACACCGGGGTAACCATTTCGAATGGAAGCGAAGCAGTCAGCTCAATGCCCTGCATCTTGCCGCTCTTGCCATTCTGCGGAGCGGTGTAATAGCCATGGGTCTGCACCGGCACCGTCATGCCCGCCGGCGGAACGTACTGGGACACATAGTTGGACCAGTCGTAACCATTTGTGGTCTGGTTGAAGATGTAGCTCGTCAACTGCTTGTAGTAATACGCGGCAGAGACATAGGCCTTGGTGCCAAAATACTTTTCATACGACACGTCGAAGGCATTCGCACGCCACGGCTTGAGTTGCGGGTTGCCACCACCACCGCCCGGCACACCGGTCGCCGTATTCACGCCGAATCCGACGCTCGCGCTCATGTCGTCCATGCGCGGGCGTGCGGACTGCTTGGCCGCAGCGAAGCGCAGCGTCTGGTCACCCGGGAACAGGAAGGCCAAGTTCATGCTCGGCAGCACTTCGTTATACTTTGCACCGAGGGTGACAGGTACAGCACGGAACCCGGCGGGGCTGGCATCACTGATGGTCGAATTGGCCGTCGATTCCTGCTTGATATGCTGGAACTGAAGGCCGATGTTGCCGCGCATGGAAACGCCGCTCCCCAATTGGGCGTCGATGTCCATCTTGAGGTAGGCCGTTGCGATCTTTTCCGACAGCGACCAGGTCTTGGCGACCAGCCACGGCTGATTGATGGCCGGGGCAAATACCATGTAACGCGCCACAGCACCCGGTACATTCCACGCCGGAATCTTGCCGATGCCGGCAAAGCCCAGATCAACCAAGCCATACTGCAAATCGGAACCGATCGCCGTCGGGCCTTGTGAACCCAGGTTGATGTTGCCTTCCGGTTGCTTCTTGTTCTTGTCGCGGTCGGCATAATTGAAGCCGATCTCGTAATCCGAGAGCCACTTGCTCATCGACTCCGGCGCGCCGATCGATACAGCTGCCTTGGCGCTCTTCAACGTGTCATGCACTTCCGGAACCTTGCCGTAGCCGGAGCCGTAGATGGTGTTCTGCAGATAGAGCTTCGACGGATCGGAGTAATCCAAGCCTGGGACCATCTGTGAGAAGCCATTACTGCTGTAGGCGAGATGCAAGGTGTCGAGTTGAGGTGCCGGATAGAGTTGGGTGTTGTTCTCCAGACTGACTTCCTGACGATCTGCATGCGAGTACGCGACGTCAGTCATCAATCTGACGTTGCCGAAATTGAAGTCGTTGCCCCAG
Source organism: Pseudomonadota bacterium (assembly GCA_018242465.1). Lineage (GTDB taxonomy): Bacteria > Pseudomonadota > Gammaproteobacteria > Xanthomonadales > Xanthomonadaceae > Solilutibacter. The sequence goes on from JAFEBY010000001.1 coordinate 5,500, forward strand.
CCGAAAGCCTTGATCTTGTCGTCGCGTTTGTCGTACATGCCGCGAACCAAGGGATACAGATTGGCAGCGGTGCCGCCTTCGAAGGTGCCGTTGCCATTGATCACCGGATTGGTGATGTTGATGCGACCGTAGCCACCGTTGTAGTCACCGAGGTTGACTTCCCACTGATTCGCTGTGTCCTCGTGGTGCGCCTTGGTATAGAACATGTCGAGCGTGCTGGTCCATGCCGAGGATGGGCGGAATTCCAGCGTCGCCATCACGGCATTGCGCTTGTCGTAGCCGGTGCGGCGCAGCGCCTTGATGCCTTCAGAGTAATACGTGCCAGCCGGCACGCCCGGACGCCAACCCGTGCCAACCTGCTCCCACGGTTCGTACAGTCCGACCTGCTCTTCCTGTACCGGATTTTCCGAATGCGTGAAGCCGATGGCCAGGCCGAACTTGCGATCTGCAAACTGCCCGATATAACTGGCGTTGATTCGGTTGCCGTTGGCGCTCTGGTTGGCCGCCGATCCCAGCGAATTGCGTTGCCCGCGCACGCCGATGGAGGTCACCGATTTGGAGAAATCGAGCGGACGCACGGTGCGCATGTCGATGGTGCCCGACAGACCCTGGCCGACGAGGCCGGCATCTGGCGTCTTGTAGACAGTGACGCCCGCCATCAGTTCCGACGGGTACTGGTCGAACTCGACGCTGCGGTTGTCGCCGGTGCTGACCATTTCGCGACCGTTGAGCAGCGTGGTTGAGAAGTCCGGCGAAAGGCCGCGCACGCTGATCACCTGGGCACGGCCGGCGACGCGCTGGGCCGACAGACCAGGCAGGCGCGCGATCGATTCAGCAATGCTGACGTCGGGCAGTTTGCCGATGTCTTCCGCGGAAACGGCCTCGACGATCGAGGTCGAATTCTTCTTGGTCGTGATCGCACCTTCGATGCCACGACGGATACCTGTCACCACGATCGAGTCAAGCTCGTTGGCCTTCTTGTCTTTCTTCGCATCCTGCGTCGCCGCAGTGTCGTTGGTCGTGGACTGGGCTTGCGCCGTGGTCGCCACCATACCGATCGCCGCCACCAGCGCCATGCTCAGCATATTCCGCTTCAACTGCACCATTGCGTTCTCCATTGTTTGCACACCGGTGCCAGCGCACCATTGAGGTCGGATCGTAGTCAAAGCTTTACAAATGCATAACGGTCTGCATACGTATTCATCACGAATCGCCATCATAACGACCCATTCAGCGCGTCTTGAGCGCTGTTCTCCGTCTGTTCTTGTGTCCCCATCCAGCCATCGGCGACGCCGAACCGCCGACTTGCTGCACGGCAACATCGCCATGCGTGCCATCCACCCATTCCAGGAACGCCGGCAGCATCCGCGCCCAACTCTTCTGGTTGTGTTCGCCACCCGGCAAACGGTAGAACACCGCCGCAGATCCATCGGGCTTGGTCGCGTAATCGGCATCAATCGAATAACCGAGCTGCATCAGCCCCTTGTGCTCGCTGCCGTTATCACCTTTCCAGCCGCGCATCAGGTCGAGCACGTCATCGATCACGTCGATGACGCCGTCGCCATCACGATCATTCTTTTCCTCGGCATCGCCAGCAGCGAAAAAGAAGCGTGAACCCAGGGGCGGCGGCACACTTTCCACCAATACATGGGCGATGCGCGTGGCCTGCACGGCGCGAGCATTGCTGCTGTCGGTCGACAGCCAGAACGACGGCGAAAACGCACCGACTCGGCCAAAGGTCTGGGGATATTGCCAACCCACCGAGAAGGCATTGATCGCACCGAGCGACCACCCCAACAGCCAGCGCTGATCGGCATTGCGGCGCGTCTGCCAATGCGCATCGACATAGGGCACCAGCGTCTCCGCCAGCCACTGCGAATACACCTGCGCATTGGCACCGACAGGCCCGTATTTTGTCGACACAACGACGGACACGCCCCGCGCACGATTCGAAACCCCATAGCCCGCCATGCGATCCTGCGGCATGTCGATGGCGACGACGATCATCGGCTTGATCAGGTGGTGTCGATACAGGTCATCCAGCGTCGATTGCAGGCCAACCGCCTCCATGTCCTGGCCATCATTGACGTACAACGTCGGATAGCGCGTCGCGGGATGCGCGCGATATCCCGGCGGCAACCACACGCGCACGCGCATGGGCTTGGGCGACACCGACGGCGCTACGAGCTTCACCTCGACCAGCCCATGCGTTGTCGCCAATGCCTGCATCGGCAGCAGGCCGAACATCAGCACCGGCGTGAGTAACCGCGACGCGGCCACCAGCGTCACTTCAGCGCCACGAAACGGATCGCCGCGCCACCACCACCGGCCAGCCACAGGTCAAGCGTGTCCCTCGCGGTCACGATGCGCGTTTCCTTCCTGAACTTGAAGCGCGCAGCACCATGCCAGTCGGCGCCTTCGCCATCACGATAAATTTCGGCACGGTATTTCCTGCCGCCATCCAGGAAGGACAGCGGCACCTTGAGCGAGCGCGCATTGCGATCGCTCATGCTGCCGAGATACCAGTTGTCGCCACCGCGCTCCTTGCGGGTGATGGTCACGTATTCGCCGATCTCGCCATTGATCACGCGGGTGTCCTGCCAGTCGGTGGGCACGTCGCGGATGAACTGGAACGCGTCCATGTGCTGCGCGTAGTGTTCTGGCAGGTCGGCCGCCATCTGGATCGGGCTGTAGATCGTCACGTACAACGCGAGCTGGCGCGCCAACGTGCTCTGGATTTCCTGGCCGCCACGCCCGGTCAGGCTCAACACGCCTGGCGTGTAATCCATCGGGCCGGCCAGCATGCGGGTGAACACCAGGTTGATTTCGTGTTCGGGCGGATTCGGCGGATCACCCCAGGCGTTGTATTCCATGCCGCGCGCGCCTTCGCGACTCACCCAGTTCGGATAGGTGCGGCGCAGCCCGGTGTCCTTGATCGGTTCGTGCGGATTGATGGCGAT